>CAZTYV010000016.1:107-32123 GCA_964617675.1 uncultured Halochromatium sp.
AAGTGATCGATCAGCCCGTCGATCCGTTTCTCGACGGGATAAGGTTCGAGCATGTGGGCCCGCACGAAGTCGGTGAGGTTGCCGACCGACTTCATCGAGACGGTCTGATTGAACAGGTCCATCGCCTGCTCGGTATCGATGCCGAATCGGCGCCGGAAGGCGGCTCCGTACGGCGGGAAGGCGTCGAAAAGCTCAACGCCCTGGTGACGGCGCAGGCGTTTGCGCAGCTGTACCAGGTCCTTGCCGAAGTCGGCGAAATCGGCCGCGATGCTCAGCGCCGCATCGGCCACCACGTAGAAGCGGGCGGGCTGGCCCTGCAGGTCTTTGTGCCAGAAGACCTGTGCTAGGGTGACGCTTTGATCGTAGCCCGCGTTGTGGAACTGGCCCAGAATCACCGAGTAGCTGTCGGGCCCGCGCAGCGCCACCGCCCGGGCCGCGCTGCTGCCTTCGCTGCGCTCGGACTTGAAATAGCCGAGCACATAGGAGCGCAGACTGCGCTCGCGGGTCTCGGCACCGGCCGCCTTGTTGTAGACGATCTTCTGTGCCGGCACCAGGAGTGTGGTCACCGCGTCGACCAGGGTCGACTTACCGGAGCCGATGTCGCCGGTCAGCAGGGTGTTGGCGCCGTTCAGCGTCAGGCTCCAGACGCGGCTGTCGAAGGTGCCCCAGTTCAACAGCTCGATGCGCTGGAGTCGAAAGCCCGCCTGCCCCTCGTTAGCGACAAAGTCGAGCGCGAGTGGCTGGGGTGCCGCAGCGCTCATGCAGGTGCGTCGCCGACCGCGTGGGCCTGGTAATCGGCCAGGCGCTGATCGAGCTCGGCCAGCCACTGCGCATCAACGAAGGCCTTGAGGATACGTCTGACCTCGAACTGGCCGTCCTGGCCGCGCAGCCGCCGCAGGAAGCCGAGGTCGACCACCTTGTTGATATGGGCGTCCATCCGATCCATGAGCTTGGCCTCGTTGCTGGTGTCGGGCAGAAACAGCCGCATCAGATCGACGATTTGCTCGCGCGAGAGCACCAACCGGGGGTCGCCACCGCTGGCATCGTGCTCGGCGAGCTTGCGCCGCAGCAACGCGAGGAGCAGGCTGACCGGGTAACTGAGCTGACGCCGCGGGATCAGTCTTGGGAGCTCCTCGTCACCCTCGGTCGGGACGCGCTGGCGCAGATAGGCATAGCCCTCGGCCTCGTCGAGCAGCAGCTCCAGCCCAAGGACGCCGACGTAGTCGCGCACCCGTGCCTGGAGCTCGAGCAATGCCTGCCAGGCCGTCGGATTCGCATCCTGGTAGACCACGCCCTTGAACAGCGGGATCAGGGCCTGCGGCAGCTGTTGGCCGCGCTGGGGTTGGGCATCGAGCTCGGCTGTCGTGGTTTCAATCATTGCCCTTGAATCGGCACCAGGGAGACCGGCGGCGAGATTGTCCTGGGGGCTGGACCCTTGCGCCGCCGGGAGGCTGAGGCCGGGAGTCTAACAAAGCCGAGTCGCCGCAGTCTGCGCTGAGCCGAAGCCCGCCGCAGACCTCCTTCGGGAAGACCGCCTTAGGCAGACATCAAGCGGCCGGCGTGCGCCAGAGCGCGGTTTAAAGGGCCGCGAGCGCCAAAGGCATCGGCGTTGCCTGATCAGGACGCTGGCGAGCCCCTGGAGCGCACGAAGATGACCGTCGGCAGGGTGGCCTGCCGGATCAGGCCTTGGGCGTCGCGCCAGCGGACGGTCTCTCGAGCCTGGTCATCGATGATGGCGTGGGGCTGCTCGGCCGCTAGGCTCAGGTAGGCGATCAGCTCGGCCAGACCCTGCTCGAGGGGATGCTCGACCAACAGCCTGGAGAGCGCGATCTGATCGCGTTGCTGCAAGGTCTTGCGGATGCTTGCGGCCAAGCGTTGCTTGTCCACATAGACCTGCTCGAAGAGGGCGTCGGCGTCGATGGTCCCGGTCTCGGCCTCCTGCACGATCTGATCGATCTTGGGCTTGAACGGCGGACTGAACAGCGGACGGTCCATGACCAGCTCGACCTGCGGGGACATCGCATCGAGCGGCATGAAGTCGTCACCGGGCGGCTGCTCGCGCACCGCGAGCGCCTGCTGCTCGATCCCGTGCAGGATGTCCATGATGCGGCGGTTCTCGAGCCAGGCCTGATCATCGAGGAACTTGCGCAGCTGTTCGGAGAGCCGCGCCACCGTGCGCTGAGCCGACTCCCCGGCCTCGAGCCAATCGTAGTGGACCCGTGCCAAACGCCGGTCCGGGGCCAGCTCGACGACGGCCGGAAGCTCGAGAACCTGCTGCAGAAGGGCGGTGAGCTGCTCCTGATGGGCCGGCGACATCAGCAGATCCCAGAAGGCGTGGAAGCTGCGGCCCTGATCGGAGTCGGTGATCGCATCGCGGTCGCCGAAGACCTCGGCTAAGAGCTCGCCCTTGCCCTTGTCCCAGGTCGTGATGCGCTCACGCACGGCGCGGTCGAGATCGCGAAAGTTCTGCTCTACCTGGCGGAAGTCCGCCAGCAGCGTGCGCGCGGTCTGCTCGACCTGGAAGAAACGCTCCTTGACGCGCGTCGGGTCCATCAGCTCGACCTCGCCACGCTCGACCCGTGCGATCTCGGCGTCGATCTCGGTGCGCTGGCGCTTGAGCTCGGCAATGCGTGCCTCGGGGTCGGTCTCGGTTCCCTGTACGAGCTGCTGCAACAGCTCGAAGATCGCCAGCAAGCGCGATTCGGTACCGATGAATGGTCGCTGCTCGAGGCCGGCGACCCAATCCAGTGCGCGCTCGGTCGCGGGTGTCAGATCGTAATGGGGCTCGTCGCTGTCGTCCGGGTAGTAGCGGCGCAGCCATCCGCGCTCATCGCTGCTCCAGTCGGTAAGATAGGCTAGCGCCGAGCGCGGGAACGCCTCATCGCCCAGCAGCTGCCTAAGGGCATAGAGAAGGTCGTCGAGGCGGGCAACCAGCTCGTTCTGCGCGAGGGTGCGATGATTCGGTACGATGAAGGCGCGCCGCAGGACACTGATGATCAGCGGCGCATGGGTGGCGGCCAGCAACCGCCAGCCCGGATGCGTGCGGCGCAGCTGATCGAGGTCGTGATAATCGAGGTCGGTTCTCACGACTCAGCCATCGGCCACTTGCTTGGCGGGGGTGTCTGGGGCGCGGGTGTCTGGCGCATGGGTCTCTGGCGTTGCTGTCCAGCCTTGGTGAGGGTCAGGCCCTGAGCGGATCGAGACCAGCGCCGCGCAATAGAGCCGTTAGCCGAATCAGCGGCAGGCCGATCAGGCTGGTCGGGTCCGCGCCTTCCATCTCCTCGAACAGGGCGATGCCGAGCCCTTCGGACTTGAAGCTGCCGGCGCAGCCGAACGGCTGCTCGCGCTCGAGGTAGCCGGCGATCTCGGCGTCGGAGAGCTCGCGGAACCGGACCCGATAGGTCTCGCAGCAGACCTGGGCCTGATCTCGGGCGGCGTCATACAGACAGAGCCCGGTCTCGAAGACGACCTCACGGCCGGAGGCCGCTTGCAGCTGCTCGATCGCGCGCTCGCGCGTGCCTGGCTTGCCCAAGACCTGTCCGTCGAGGCAGGCGACCTGATCCGAGCCGATAATCAACGCCGTTGGGAAGCGCTCGGCTACCGCGCGGGCCTTGGCCTCGGCGAGTCGCTGCACTAGGGCGCGCGGCGGCTCTTGATCCTGACGTTGCTCGTCGACGTCCGGCGCGGCGGTCTCGAAAGGCAGGCCAAGCCGCGTTAGCAGGTCGCGGCGGAACGGGGAGGTCGAGGCCAGTACCAGCTTGGGTCTTGAGTCGGTCATGGATGGTCCTCGCGCACGTGCATCAGCGAATCCAGGTGATCAGTCGCATCAGTGGGTCGCCCGCGGTGGTCTCGCATTCGACACGACCGCGGACACTGAGTCCCAAGCGGTGCACCAAGTCGGGGTCGCCGCTGACCAGCGGATGCCAGTTGGGGAGCGGCTTGCCCTCAGCGATGAGCCGATAGGCGCAGGTGGCGGGCAGCCAATGGGGCTCAGCGAGGGTCTCTGGGGTCAGGGTCACGCAGTCCGGGACGCGAGTTGAGCGATTGGGATAATCGGTGCATTGGCAGCGGTCTTGGTCGAGCAGATGACAGGCGACATCGGTGTAGTGGATGGCGCCGGTGTCCTCGTCCTCGTACTTGGTAACGCAGCACTTGGCGCAGCCATCGCAGAGCGACTCCCACTGCGCCGGGCTCATCTGCTCGAGCGGGATGCGCTCCCAGAAGAGATCGCCATCCTCATCCAGACCAGGCTGAGGCGTGGGTCTAGAGTCGGATTCCGGTCTGGGTTCTGAACTGGATGCGGGATGGGAGCGGGCACTGGTCGCGGTCTTGGGCGCAGTCTTGCGCGCAGTTGGGGGCGCAGTCGGGGGCGATAAGGGCTTGGCCATCAGGGGGCTCTGGTCGATACTGGACATCGGCTAACCTTAACCTGATCGGGTTGATGAATTACAGCGAGCTCGCAGTCCCGTTTGGCGTCATCGGTGTCTGTTGGCAGGGCGATCGGCTCAGCCGCCTGTTGCTGGCGCCTGATCGCGCGCCGGCGAGACCGGACCTGAGCTCCACACCGGCGCAAGTTTCAGTACCGGTGCCAGCTCCAGCTCCCGTCGCGGTTTCCGACCCGGCTCCGGCGTCGGTGCCCGCTTGGCTGCGCGATGAGCTCGAGGCCTATTTCGCTGATCCGCGCCGTCGGCTCGCCTTTGCGGTCGAGACCTCTGGCACCGCCTTCCAGCGCCGGGTGTGGGAGTTGATCGCGACCATCCCGCCGGGTCAGACCCGCACCTATGGGGCGCTCGCGCGGGTGCTCGGCAGCTCGGCCCGCGCGGTGGGCAACGCCTGTCGCGCCAACCCGGTGCCGCTGCGGGTGCCCTGTCATCGGGTGATCGCCGCGCGCGGGCTCGGCGGTTTTGCGGGCGATCGCAGCGGGCGCTTGTTGCAGATCAAGCGTTGGCTGCTGGCGCATGAGGCCAAGGCGATCGACGCGGCCGGGCGGCCATGATGAGCACGCGCCCGAGAGGCCAGTCTTCTGCGACCGGCACCTCCAACGGCGCCCCCAACGGCGCCCCCAACGGCACCAGCCGAAAGCGCGGCTCGGTGACCGTCATGCTCAGCGCTGATCCGGGCCTGCGCGTGATCGAGGCCTTTGCCGATGCCCTCTGGATGGAGCGCGGCCTGAGCCAGAACACGCTGAGCGCCTATCAATCGGACCTACGTGCCTTCCACCGATGGCTGAGCCGGGAGCGCGGCCGCGAGCTCATGAGCGCCGAGCGTAGCGATCTCTTGGACTATTTGGCGCTACTGGCGCAGCAGGGCCGCAAGCCGCGCTCGGCGGCGCGGGTCTTATCGTGCCTGCGGCAGTTCTACGGCCATCTGCGCCGACAGGGTACGATGCCTGAGGATCCAAGCGAGCGCATCGATGCGCCGAGGCTCGGCCGTCCGCTGCCGAAGACGCTGACCGAGGCCGACGTCGAGGCACTGCTCGCCGCGCCAGACGCCGATGATCCGCGCGGCCACCGCGACCGCACCATGCTCGAGGTCCTCTATGCCAGCGGGCTGCGCGTCACCGAGCTGGTCACGCTCAGGCCGGATGCGGTCAGCCTCACCCAAGGCGTGGTTCGCATCACCGGCAAGGGCGACAAGGAGCGGCTCGTCCCGCTCGGCGAGGAGGCCACCAGCTGGCTCGCGAGCTTCGCGCGTGGTCCGAGGGCGGTCTTGCTCGGCAGCCGCAGCTGCGACTATCTGTTTCCAACACTGCGGAGCGATTGCATGACGCGCCAGGCCTTCTGGCAGTTGATCAAGCGCTATGCGGCCATGGCCGGCATCACCAAGCCGCTCTCGCCGCACACCCTGAGGCACGCCTTCGCCACCCATCTGTTGAACCATGGGGCCGACCTGCGCGTCGTACAGATGTTGCTGGGCCATAGCGATCTCTCGACCACCCAGATCTACACCCACGTGGCGCGCGAGCGCTTGAAGCAGTTGCACGCCAAGCACCATCCCCGAGGTTGAGGGGGCGCCCTGGCTGGGCTCCGGCTGGGCTCTGGCTGGGCTCTGGGGGAGGGCTTTAGGCCCCGGCCGTGAACGAATGGTAACCGCTGAGCAGTGGACCTCGTCTTCCGCATGCTCTATGTTGCCGGCCTTTGCAATTCTAGCCCGGGGCTCGCTCGCCGCCAGGGGACGCCTGAGCCCGCCACGCGACACCTTACGACGTCAATCATTGAGGACACGAGCATGACAACGCGTTTTCGGATCGGGGCCGCCAGCCTCGGGATCATGGCCGCCGCCCTGTGCACGGTCAGCCTGGGTGCGGTCGCGAGCGAGGCCCAGACCATCCGGGAGGCCCTGGCCAAGGTGCTCCCGAACGAGAAGCCGACGAGCGTGCAGCCGACGCCGATCGCAGGCATCTTCCAGGTCGAGATCGGCCCGCAGGTGATGTACATGACCGGCGATGGTCGCTACCTGTTCGATGGCGCCATCGTTGATCTTCAAACCCGCGAGAACTTGGCCGAGACGGCCCAGAACAAGGCGCGGCTGCGCGCGATCGAGGCGGTGGGCGAGGACGAGATGATCGTCTTCAATGCGCCCAATGCGAAGCATCAGATCACGGTCTTCACCGACATCGACTGCGGCTACTGCCGCAAGCTGCATCAAGAGATGCCGGGCTATGCCGAGGAGGGGATCAGCGTTCGCTACCTCTTCTACCCGCGCACGGGAGTCGATAGCCCGTCGTACGAGAAGGCCGTTGCGGTCTGGTGCTCGGACGACCAGCAACAGGCGATGACCGATGCCAAGAACGGACAGCCGGTCGAGAGCGCCAGCTGCAATAACCCGGTACAGCGTCACATGGAGCTTGGTGAGCTGATGGGCATCCGCGGCACGCCGGCGATCATCCTCGAGAACGGCCAGATGGTGCCCGGATTCGTCGAGCCGAAGCGTCTCGCCCAGGTCCTTGACGAGCAATAAGGAGCAGACATGATGATGCGTCGACTGCTGCTGCGCGTGGTGCTGGGGGCCTTCGCTGGGCTGATGCTGCCCGCGGCCCAAGCGCTGGAGCTCGTGGAGGGGCGCAATTGGCGTCCGGTCGCCAGTGCCGCCCAGGCCAGCGACGATCCCGCACGGATCGAGGTGCTGGAGTTCTTCTCCTACGGGTGTCCGCACTGCGGCGATCTGAACCCACTGATCAAGGAATGGGCCGCGGCATTGCCGAGTGATGTCAGCTTCGAACGGGTCCCCGTCACCTTCGGGCGGGCGGCCTGGGAGGGGTTGGCTCGGCTCTACTTCGCACTCGATTTCGCCGGCGAGCTTGAGCGCCTGGATCAGGCCGTCTTCGACGCGATCACCAAGCAGCGCACCAACCTGTTCACCGAGAAGGCGACGCTGACGTGGATCGAGGAGCAGGGTGTCGATCCGGACAGCTTCGCCAAGTTCTACAACAGCTTTGCGGTTGAGGCGGCGCTCGCTCGAGCCAACACGCTCGCGGCGCGTTTTCGCGTCGATGCCGTGCCGATGATCATCGTCGATGGGCGCTACCAGGTCCTCAACGACGGCGCGAAGAGCAAGGCCGACCTGCTCGAGATCACCGATGGCCTGATCGAGAAGGCCCGCCAAGCTCCGCAAGACTGATCTCCACCCATGACCCTTCGCTCAACTGTCTCGCTGATCGCGTCCGTCATCCTCATGAGCAGCACAGCCTCGGCCTCTGTCCCGAACTCCGACCCCGCCTCTGTTTCGGCAACACAGGCGGCAACACAGGGGGGCGCCGCGAACGCACTGCCGACCCTGATCCCGCGCGAGGTCCTGTTCGGCAACCCGACACGCGCACAGGCGCGGCTCTCGCCCGATGGCCGCCACCTCAGCTGGCTTGCGCCATCGGCCGACGGCGTGCTCAATGTCTGGGTGCAGCCGGCCGATCGCGGTGAGGAGGCGCGTCAGATCACCAACGACCAGAAGCGCGGCATCCGCGGCTACGGCTGGACCGAGGATGGCTCGCGCATCCTCTACGTCCAAGACGAGGGGGGCGACGAGAACTGGCACCTCTACGCGGTGCCACTCGACGGCAGCGAGGCGAAGGACCTGACCCCGTTTGAGGGTGTGCGTGCGCAGAACCTGATGACCGACCCCGAGCATCCGAACGAGGTCCTGGTCGGGCTCAACAAGCGCGACCCCAGCGTCTTCGATATGTACCGCATCCAGCTCGACAGCGGCGAGGTCGAGCTGGATACCGAGAACCCCGGCGATGTGCTGAGTTGGCTCACCGATGCCAAGTTCCGCATCCGCGCCGCCGAGGCGACCGACCCGGAGACCGGCGACGACATCATCCGGGTGCGCGATGCCGAGGATCAGCCTTGGCGCGAGCTGCTGCGCTTTCCGTTCGGTGAGAATGGTGGTGCGCTCGCCTTCAACGCGCAGGGCGATCAGCTCTTCGTGACCAGCTCGCTGGGCTCGGACACGACCCGCCTGCTCGCGATCGATGTGAAGACCGGCGAGGTCCGCGTTGAGCTCGCGAAAGATGCTAAGGCCGATGTCGGCTCGGTGATCGTGCATCCGACCGAGCATCGCATCCAGGCGGTCGAGTTCGACTATCTGAAACCTGAGTGGACGGTGATCGACCCGAGCATCGCCGAGGACCTGGCCTATCTGGAGGAGACCGCCGAGGGCACGGTCGCGATCAGCAGCCGCACCCTGGCCGATGATCGCTGGGTCTTCGTCGATCAGCCGGACGATGGGCCGGCGACCTACTATCTCTACGATCGTCCCAAGGAGGGCCAGCCGCGTAAGGCCGAGCGCCTATTCGTGAGCCGCCCCGAGCTCGCCGAGTACGACCTGGCCGAGATGCAGCCGATCGAGATCCAGGCCCGCGATGGCCTGACCCTGCCGGCCTACCTGACCCTGCCGCTCGGCCTCGAGCCCAAGCAGCTGCCGCTGGTGCTGCTGGTGCACGGCGGGCCCTGGGCGCGTGATGACTGGGGCTACAGCGCGCAGGCGCAATGGCTGGCGAACCGCGGCTATGCGGTGCTGCAGGTCAACTTCCGCGGCTCGACCGGTTTCGGCAAGGCCTTCCTGAATGCCGGCAACGGCGAGTGGGGCGTTGGCGCCATGCAGCACGACCTCACCGACTCGGTGCGCTGGGCGATCGAGCAGGGTATTGCCGATCCCGAGCGGGTCTGCATCTTTGGTGGCTCCTACGGCGGCTACGCGACCCTGGCCGGGCTTGCGTTCACACCCGAGCTGTACGCCTGCGGGGTCGATATCGTGGGTCCTTCGAACATCGAGACCCTGTTCCAATCGGTACCGCCCTACTGGGCGCCGATGAAGAAGCAGCTGATCAAGCGCGTCGGTGACGTCGAGAATGACCCCGAGCTGAATCGGCGGATCTCGCCGCTGTTCCATGCCGAGAAGATCGAGGCGCCGCTGATGGTGCTGCAGGGTGCCAATGATCCGCGCGTGAAGATTGCTGAGGCCGATCAGATCGTCGCCGCGATGCGTGAGAAGGACCTGCCCGTGACCTACATCGTCTTCCCCGACGAGGGTCACGGCTTTGCCCGGCCCGAGAACCGGCTCGATGCCAATGCCCGCATCGAGCAGTTCCTCGCCGAGCAGCTCGGCGGCCGCGCCGAGCCGATCACGCCGATCGAGGGCAGTAGCGCCGAGGTGCGGTGACGGGCTTCAGCCCGATAGCACCGGCGTCCAAAACCCCACGAGGCCCAGCCTTGAGCTGGTGCCGGAGGCGCTTATCTCTGAGGTGAAGCCGGTGCCGCTCTGGCATCGGACACACCGAATGGGTTGATAGCGATGGACTACGGCACCTTCAAGCTGCTGCAAATGATCCTCTTCTTCGGCTCCGCTCTGGGCTTTTGTTTCTGGCAGCTCGCCGTGCTGCGGCGAATGCGGCGGGAACGGGTGAGGGTCGAAGACCCGTCAAGGCGGCGCTGAGGCTTCGAGAGCATTGCGATCTCGCGCGGGAATCGCACCAGAGTTGGCGCGCCAGGTGCCGACTGACAGCGCTCAGATCGTTGCCGCCGTGTGAGCTATGCTTGTAATCCGCGGTTCATCGCCGAGCTGGCCTTCGTGATGAAAACGGATCATCCCATCTACCTCTTTCTCTCGACCGGGCCCGAGGCCTTCCGGGTACTCAGCGGCGGTCAGGAACTGCTGGGCGACTACCGCTTCAGCTCCTTGACGCTGAAGGGCGTCGAGCGACGTATCGACGGCATCCTGGAGCCCGAGGGACATGACGGCCCCGTTTATATTGTCGAGTTCCAAGGCCAGTTGGCGCCCGCGGCCTGGTATAACCTGCTTGCCAAGATCGGCCTCTACGGCGAACAGCACCCGCAGCGCGACGTGACCGGTTTGTGTGTATTTCTGCGAGCAAGTCAGGCGCCGGCCAAACCAAGCTGGCTGGGTGGCGTCGGTTCGCCGGTGCGCGGGATTGGTTTGGATCAGTTCTTGCCCGACTGGCTCGTGCGCGAGCCCGATAACCCCTACCTTGCCGTCTTTGCCCCGCTGCTGATCAGCGACGATCAAGAGTTGGCGACGCGCGCGCGGGCGCTTTGGCAAACAGTGCAGCGTGCTGCACTGGAACCAGGTATCCGCAAGACGCTGTCAGAGATTCTGGAGTACTGGTTTTTCGAACGGTTTCGCGCCCTAAGCGCGAAGGAGATCTGGGCCATGTTGAACATGCTCACGCCCCTGGAAGAGACCAAGGCTTATCAATCGATCTTCGCCGAGGGTAAAGCGGAGGGTGAAGCCGAGGGTGAGGCCAAAGGTAAGGTCCTGACCCTAAAACGCCTGCTGAAACGACGCTTCGCGACCCTGCCGGAGTGGGCGGAGCAGCGCATCGATGCGGCACCTGAGGCGCAAGTGGATGCCTGGCTCGACGCGATCTTCGATGCAATCAGTATCGAGGGGCTACTGAGCACCGCTCCTGGCGAGGCCTAGTCCTCTGAGCGGGCTAATTCTGATCCTGGTCCAGGGCCTGCAACCGGTAGAGCGCGTCGAGCGCCTCGCGTGGGCTGAGCGCATCTGGGTCGAGCTGGCGCAACGCCTCCAGTGCTGGTGGGCTTTGGCGTGGCTCGCGAGCCTTGGGTGCCGCTTTCGGTTTGGCCTTGGCCGACGCTTGCGCTGCTGATGCGCTTGTCGGCTCGGGTGGGAAGAGCGAGAGCTGCTGGGCACCCTGGTCGCGCGCGAGCGACTGCTGCTCGAGCCGGCTTAGATGCTCCCTTGCGCGGGCGATCACTGTTGCCGGCACCCCCGCAAGGGCTGCGACCTGTAGCCCATAGCTCTGGCTCGCCGGCCCCTCGCGCAGGCTGTGTAGGAAGACAATCCGCTCGCCGTGCTCGACCGCGTCGAGATGCACGTTGCGCACACTCGCCTGGCGCTCGGGCAGCGCGGTCAGCTCGAAATAATGGGTGGCGAAGAGGGTGAAGGCGCGCAGCCGCTCGGCGAGCGCCTCGGCGCAGGCCCAGGCCAGCGATAGGCCATCAAAGGTGCTGGTGCCGCGGCCGATCTCGTCCATCAAGACGAGGCTGTTGGCAGTCGCATTGTTGAGGATATTCGCGGTCTCTTCCATCTCGACCATGAAGGTGGAGCGGCCGCGCGCCAGATCATCGGCGGCGCCGATGCGCGAGAAGATGCGATCGATGGGCCCAAGCTCGGCGGTGCGCGCCGGCACGAAGCTGCCGGCATAGGCCATCACGACGATCAGGGCGACCTGACGCATGAAGGTCGACTTGCCGCCCATGTTCGGGCCAGTGATCACCAGCATCCGCGCCTCATCGTCGAGCCGCAGGCCATTTGGCACGAAGGGCTCGGCGCGCACCTGTTCGACCACCGGATGGCGGCCATCCTCGATCCGAATCCCGGGCGCATCGACGAGCCGCGGCCGGCTCCAGTTCAGCCGCTCGGCGCGCTCGGCCAGGTTGCAGAGCACGTCGAGCTCAGCGATCGCCGCCGCGCTCGCTTGCAATGGGGCCAGGCTCGATTGCAGCCGTTCGATCAGGGCGTCATAGAGCAGCTTCTCGCGCGCGAGCGAGCGCTCGCGGGCACTCAGTACCTGCTCCTCGAAGCGCTTCAGCTCCGGGGTGATGTAGCGCTCGCTGGCCTTTAGGGTTTGACGGCGCTGATAGTCGTCGGGCACGCGCTCGGCATGGCTGCGGCCGATCTCGATGAAATAGCCGTGGACCCGGTTGTAGCCGACCTTGAGGCTGTTGATGCCGGTGCGCTCGCGCTCGCGCTGCTCGAGATCGATCAGGAACTGATCGCCATGCTCGGCGAGATCGCGCAGCTCATCGAGCTCGGCGTCATAGCCGCGCGCGATCACGCCGCCATCGCGGATCAACATCGGCGGCTGCTCGATGAGGGCGCGCCTCAGCAGATCGAGCAGCTCGGGATGCTCGCCCATTGCGGTGTCGAGCTGCTCGAGCCGCGCGCTCTCGGCGCCCTCCATCCCCGAATGCAGGCCAGCATTCAGACCCCTGTGCAGCCCAGGCAGGCGCGCAAGCGCCTCCCGCAGGGCCGCGAGATCGCGCGGGCGCGCCGAGCCGAGCGCCACCCGCGCCAGGATGCGCTCGAGATCGCCGATCGCCGCGAGCTCCTCGCGCAGCGGTTTGAAGACGCCCCGGAGCAGCAGGGCCTCGATGGCCTGATGGCGCTCGCCAATAGCGACCCGATCGCGCAGTGGCCGGTTGATCCAGCGCCGCAGCAGACGCGCGCCCATCGCGGTCGCGGTGCGGTCCATGATGCCGGCGAGCGTGTGCTGATCGTTGGCGCTGCCCTCACCCGAATTCGCGCTCAGCGCCCGCGTCAGCTCTAGGTTGCGGCGGGTGGCGGCATCGAGGATCAGCGCATCATCGCGGGTCTCGGTGCGCAGCCCGCGCAGGTGGGGCAGGGCGACGCGCTGCGTCTCCTTGACGTACTGCAGCAGACAGCCGGCCGCGCCAATGGCGAGACCCATCCCGGAGCAGCCGAAGCCGTGCAGGTCATGGGTGCCGAATTGCTCGCAGAGCTGACGTTCGGCGCTCTCGACATCGAACTGCCAGGGCGCGCGACGGGTCATGCCGGCGGCGAGTGGCACACCAAGGCGATCGGGTAGGCGGCTGCCCTCATCAAGCAGCAGCTCGGCGGGGCGCAGGCGCTCGAGCTCCGCGCTGAGGGCCTCGAGCCCTGCGAGCTCGAGCACCGAGAAGCGGCCGCTCGCCAGCTCCAGCACCGCGAGGCCAAAGTGTGGCGCGACGCCCGGACGCGATTTGGACCCGGTTGCAGAGCCTCCGTCGTTCGTGTCGGAAGCGACCATGGACTCGGCGAGGGCGCAGATCAGGTTCTCCTGGCGCTCATCGAGCAGCGCCTCATCGGTGAGCGTACCCGGGGTGACGATGCGCACCACCTCGCGCTCGACCGGACCCTTCGACGTGCTCGGATCACCCTTCTGCTCGCAGATCGCGACCGAGACGCCGCGACGCACCAGCCGCGCCAGATAGGCCTCGGCGGCATGATAGGGGACACCGGCCATCGGGATCGGCTGGCCCGCCGATTGGCCGCGTTTAGTGAGGGTGATGTCGAGCAGGCGTGCAGCGCGCTCGGCATCCTCGAAGAACAGCTCGTAGAAGTCGCCCATCCGGTAGAACAACAGCATCTGCGGATGCTCGGCCTTGATGCGCAGATACTGCTGCATCATCGGGGTGTGCTCGCTCGCGCGCTCGGCGGCCATGGAAGCCGGCTGCTTGTTGCGCTGATCACTCACTCGGCATCGTCCTGGCGTTGGTCTCGGCGGCGGGTCGCGGATCGAACGATCTTCGCCGAGGGGAGGAGCGCGGATTGGCACTCATCGGCTCAACACCTGATCCCGGCGGGGTTGATCGAGGTGGCTCAGCTCGCACGCATCGAGCTATGGCGGTCAAGCGCACGGCCTTGACTGCAACGGCCGCGAGACGGGACGCCGGCGGCAGAGGCCGCCGGCAGGGCGGGACTCAGGTATGGATCTCGGTGGGCTGATGGCGCTCAAGGATCTCGCGGATCTCCGCATCGGAGACCTCGGGGGCCATGACCTGAACCTGATTCTTGTCCTTGTTGACGCGGATCTTCTCTTGCGGGATGCCGACTGAGACGAGATCGTTGCGAACGTTGGCCAAGGTATCGTGCGACGCGTAGACGGCCGTGATGATCTCTGCCATGGGTATCTTCTCCTCAGCGTGATGAGCGCTCGAAAGCTGCGAGCCGCGCTAGCTTACTACGCTTGGTGCCCGAGGCCACAGCTCGGCGGTTCGCGCGCGGCCGTTCAGTGGTTTGGCGAGTCAGGTGATCAGGGCCCAACCAGCGCCTGGAGGCGCTCCGCGTCAAGGACCCGGTGGCCGCTCTTGGCGAGCGCCGCGATCGCCTGCTCGGGATCCTGGAATCGAAACACCAGGATGGCGCGGTCATCGCGTCTCAGCGCGAAGGCATAGACGTACTCGACATTGAGTCCGGCCTGCTCGAAGACGCCGAGGACCTCCGCGAGCCCGCCAGGCTGATCCTCGACCTCGACCGCGACGACCTCGGTGAGGGTCACGGCCCAGCCGGCGGCGTTCAGGACCTCGGCAGCGCGCCCAGGGTCCGCGACGATCAGCCGCAGGATGCCGAACTCCGCCGTGTCGGCTAGGCAGAGGGTCATGACGTTGATGCCCTCGGCGGCGAGCAGTCGGGTCGGCTCGATCAGCCGTCCGGGGCGGTTCTCGAGGAACAGGGAGAGCTGGGTCAGTTTCATAGGGTTCTCTGATCAGGCGGTGTCGTGCATGGGCCCGCGTGGGTCTCGGCTCAGCCGCTGCGCTGGTCGATCACGCGCTTGGCCTTGCCTTGGCTGCGCTCGATGCTGTGTGGCTCGACCAGGCGCAGGCCGACGCGGATGCCGAGAATGCGCTCGATGGCCTGGGCGAGGCGCTCGCGCATATCCTCGATCACGCGCACCTGATCGCTCAGCACCTCCGGGGTGACCTCGATCTCGACCGTCATCTGATCCAGCCCATGCTCGCGCGTGAGGAGGATGCGGTAATGCGGCAGGGTGCCCTCGACCGCCAGCAGCGCGGCCTCGATCTGCGACGGGAAGACGTTGACCCCGCGGATGATGATCATGTCATCCGAGCGCCGGCCGATGCGGTGGATGCGACGCAAGGTGCGCCCGCAGCCGCAGGGCTCGGGGATGATCGCGGTGATATCGCGCGTGCGATAGCGGATCATCGGCATCGCCTGCTTGCTCAGCGTGGTCAGCACCAGCTCGCCCTCGGCCCCGTCCGGCAGTACCTCGCCGCTCTCCGGGTCGATGATCTCGGGGTAGAAGTGATCCTCGAAGATGTGCAGCCCGTGCTGCTCGCTGCATTCGATGCCGACCCCGGGGCCGATGATCTCGGAGAGGCCGTAGATGTCGTAGGCCTTGATGCCGGCGGCGGCCTCGATGTGAGCGCGCATGCCGTCGGTCCAGGGCTCGGCGCCGAAGACGCCGACGCGCAAGGGAAGCTCGCGCAGGTCTACGTCCAGCTCGGCCGCGCGCTCAACCAGATGGGTGAAGTAGCTCGGCGTGCAGCAGATGGCCGAGGCGCCGAAGTCGCGCATGAGCATGACCTGGCGATCGGTGTTGCCGCCAGAGATCGGGATCACGGTGGCACCCAGGGCCTCAGCGCCATAGTGCGCGCCCAGACCACCGGTAAAGAGCCCATAGCCATAGGCGTTCTGGACGATGTCGCCGCGGTGCAGACCGCAGCAGGCCAGGGTGCGGGCCATGACCTCGGACCAGACCTCGATATCGTCACGGGTGTAGGCGACGACGATCGGCTTGCCGGTGGTGCCGGAGCTCGCGTGCAAGCGGACCACGTCGCCCATCGGGCTTGCGAAGAGACCGAACGGATAGGTGTCGCGCAGGTCGGCCTTGACCGTGAAGGGGAGATGGCGGATGTCGTCCAGCGACTTGATCGATGCGGGCGTCAGATCGCGCTCGGCGAGTCGCTCGCGGAACAGCGCGACGCGCTCATAGGCCCGTTCCACCACGGCCCGCAAGCGCCGCAGCTGGACCTCCTTGAGGGCCGGCTCGGGCAGGAAGTCGGGTGCACTCGCCGGATGGAAGCCACCGGCGGCGTCGTTCCAGAGCTCTTTCAGCATGGGAAGGCCTTCGTTGTCATGATTGCCGCTCGCTAACCCCGGTGTGTGGAGCCAAGCCCGTCGGTCTGGGGCCGCGCGCACGCCCGAGCGCGAAGGCCTGGGCATTGATGGCGTGCAGCTTCTCGGCTAGGTTGGCCTGGATGGCCTGTTCCCAGGCCAGCTCGCTGATCTCGAGGACGGTGGAGAGGGCGCCAAGCATGGCGACGTTGAAGCTCTTTCGGTTCTTCAGCGCGCCAGGCTCGATGATCTCGGGGCCGATCAGCAGCCCCCCGGGGTGGAGCAGAGGCCGGGCGACCTCGACCTGGGTCGGCTCGAGCACCAGCAGCACCTGGGCCTCGCCCGGCGGCACCATCGGGCTCAGGACCGGGCTGTGGTCGGGGTGGCCGTAACGCACGTCGCTGGTGACCGAGCCGCCACGCTGACTCATGCCGTGCAGCTCGCTCTTCTTGACGTCGAAGCCGGCGATCAGGGCGGCCTCGGCGAGGATGTCGGAGGCCTTGACCACACCTTGGCCACCGAGCCCGGCGATAACGATGTTGGTGATCATTGGGATCAATCCTCGGCGACGGCGGCGCAAGCGGTCTGTGCCTGAGCCGCCTTCTCATAGAGACGGATCTTCGGCGCCGCGAGCACACAGGGCTGGCGCACGATGAACAGCGCGGTCTGGTCGCGGCCGAGCTGCGCGCTCAGATGCGACCTGAGGTCGAGGGCCTTGTCGCTGCCGTCGAGCACCTCGACCGCCTGCACCCCCATCGCACGCGCGATACCGGCGAAGTCGAGCTGATGCGTTGGGCTGTGATCGAGCGTGCGACCGGTGCCCGGATGCTCCTGCTGGCCGGTCATCGCCGTGGTGCCGTTGTCGAGGATCAGCACCAGATGGCCGGTTGGCGGCGGGTTGTAGACCATCTCGGCGAGACCGGTGAGCCCCGAGTGGACGAAGGTCGAGTCGCCGATCACGCTGACCACGCGTCGAGCCTCGGTCTCGGGCAGCGCGTGGCGCAGGCCGAGGCCAACGCCGATGCTGGCACCCATGCAGACGCAGCTGTCCATGGCCGAGAACGGCGGCAACACGCCCAGGGTGTAGCAGCCGATGTCGCCGGCGACGATGCAATCGAGATCGCGCAAGGCCTCGAACACGGCCCGGTGCGAGCAGCCCTGACAGAGCTCGGGCGGCTTGCCCTTGGCGGGCACGGGCTCGGCGCTGTCGTCGCCCTTGATGATGCGGCGCACGCGCGCGACATCGAGCTCGCCATGGCGGTAGCGCATCGGCTTGCCTTGGGCCACGATACCAGCGGCGTTGAGCTCATCGACCAGCACCGGGTCGCCTTCCTCGATCACCAGCAGCCGTTCAACCTCGGCGGCAAAGCCACGAATCCGCTCAATCGGCAAGGGATAGGTGAGACCGAAGGTCAGTAGCCGGGCATCGGGGGCTGCCTCGCGGGCGTGCATCGCGGCAACACCCGTGGCGATGATCCCGAGTGCGCCCTCGCTGCCTGCACGCCCGTCGCCGCGAGTGCGAGCACCATGTTCGCCCGCAGCGGCTGCCTGATCGCCTGCCGGGGTGCTGGGTCGATCAGGCACATCGCCCCCGCAGCACTGGATCGGCCCCTCAGCGTCGTTCCAGGCCGCGATCTCGGCCAGCTTTGCCCGCAGCCGATGATGCGCGGGCTTGGCGAAGGCTGGGATCATCACCCGCGCCGGGATGTCGCGCCGAAAGCGCCGTTCGGTGTGTGCGTCGTCCTGCGGTGAGCGTCGCTGCTCGAGGGCGCGCGGTCGGACCACGGTCTTGGCATGGCAGATGCGCGTGGTCAGGCGCAGGATCACCGGGATCTTCCAGCGCTCGCCGATCTCCAACGCAAGCCAGGTGAAGTCATAGGCCTGTTGTGAGTCGATGGGCTCGAGCATCGGTGCGCCGGCCGCGCGGGCGAAGTGGCGGTTGTCCTGCTCGTTCTGACTCGAGGCCATGCCCGGATCATCGGCCGAGACGATCACAAGCCCGCCGTCGACGTCGGTGTAGGTGGCCGTGAACAGCGCATCGGCGGCGACGTTGAGGCCGACGTGCTTCATGGTCACCAGGGTGCGAGCGCCGGCGAAGGCACTGCCGATACCGACCTCGAGCGCGACCTTCTCATTTGGCGCCCATTGCGCCTTGCCGCCGAGGCGGTCGAAGGTCTCGAGGATCTCGGTCGAGGGCGTGCCCGGGTAGCCGGTGCCGAGGCGGACCCCGGCGTGCAGCGCGGCCAGCGCCACGGCGTCGTCACCACTCAAGAGGAGGCGTTCTTCAGTCATCGGTTTTGTCACCAATGCAGCACCAGTTCGGCGCGCAGAAAGTAGGAGTCATCCCGGCGGTTCTCGGCGTAGAAATCACCGGGCGCCAGATATTCCGCGACCAGATGCCCGGAGACATGATCGCTGAGTGTTGCCTTCAGCCAGGCCGTGAAGAGATGGCCGCGAAAACGCCCGTCGCCGGAGATGTTGAGCCGCTGCTGGGGCGTCAGCGTGCTCTCTTCGTTCGCGAACAGGGCATGGTAGTCGAAGGTGAGCAGGCTGCTCGGATGCAGCTTTGCCTGCCAGCCGAGGTTCAGGCGCAGCAGGTTGGTGGCCTGGCCGACGCGGCTGTCGAGCGGCCACTGATAGATCATCAGCTCGCTCCACTGTGGCCAGCGCCCCCAGAGCGGATCGAAGGCCTGATCGACGCCGTCGCCGGGGTTATCGCCCGAGAGGTACTCCAGATCGGCATGGAGGCGATGGTCGTGCGCGTCCTGCAGCCGATAGAGGAGGCGGCCGTTGAAGCCGACCGCGCTGAGATCGCGGCCGTTGAGGTGGCCCCATTGATAGGCGCCCTCGGCCCGCAGGCCCCAGGCCGCACCGAGATCACCCTCGGCGCGCAGCCCGAGCGTGTAGATCTCGCCCTGATCGCTCGGTGATGGAAAGGGCGCACCGTTGTTGACGCGGATGTTGCCGGGCGTGCGATCGGCGCGGTCCTGCTTGTAGATGAAGTAGGCGTCGAGATCGTTCTCGGGCCAGAGCGAGCGGTTGCGTGCATAGAGGATGGCGCCGGTCTCGTACTGCTCGATCTGGTCCTCGATCACGTTGTTCAGCGGTCTCGGAAAACCGCCCGTGGTTGCGTCCTGATCGATGACGACCAGGTCAAGGCGCGTGTCGATCGTGGCCAGGTCGAGCGTCGCGCGCGCCGCGTCGAAATAGATCGTGCGCGAGCCATCCAGCGGCGTGCCCTCGAGCACCAGCCAGCCGTGACCCAGAATGATGTCTTGGCGCCCGAGCTTGAGGCTGAGCGGCAGCCCCGCCGGCTCATCAAGACTCAGCGCCAACTGGTCGAACAGCACGCCGCCCGAGTACCAGGTCTCGAAGCCGGGGACTGGCCATTGATCGGCCTGTGGCTGATTGTAGTGGCGCCCCTCCCACATCAGCCGTGCCTCGGCACTGAGCTGCTCGGTCGGCGAGTAACGCCCCCAGAGGCGGCCGCGATAGCGCTGGAACTGGCGATCGGCGATCGGCGATTGGTCGTTGAGGCCGACATCGTCGATGAAGACCTGGCGCAGTCGCAGATCGCCGCCCCAGGAGAGGGCATCCGGATGGGACGCGGCCTGAGCGTGCCCGGCGACCTCCCCGCCGATCGCCATCAGCAGTATCAGGCAGAGCAGCGATCGCCGCGGACGGTGAGCGGTCTGCTGTCGGTACCAGGTCCAGGTCACGTTGCCTCGATCATGCGCGCCTCTTGATCGTCGGTGCGAGTCCGTGCTCGACTGTCGGCGAGGGTTCGAACGAAAGGCCGCGAGCCTACAGGGCGAGCCGGACGCGAACATTGACCTGGCCAACGAAAAGCTGGGTCGAGATGACCGCTTTTTGACATAGATCAGCCGGAGTTGCAGATGACCACAGGGCAAGCGCAGTCAGGCCTGTTGTTCGGACCGGGACCATCAGGGCACTGGGATGACGATCGGGTCTCCGGGCCCTGTGTGCTGCGTCTTCCCGATGGGCGTTGGCGCATGTGGTACTACGGCCGCGACCGGGACTTCGACCCGGAGATCAACCTGCCGACCGGCCGAATCGGGCTGGCAGAGTCGGACGACGGTCTGCACTGGACGCGTGTCTGGGGACCGTGCACCCGCGGGTCGGTGCTCGAGGCCCATCCGGATCACGACCGCTTTGATTCCACCCACGTCGGCGTCAGCTGTGTCCGGCACGAGGACGGGCTGTACTGGATGTGGTACCTCGGCGGTGATCACAGCCGCTTCCGGATGGGCCCGTTCGATGTCAAGGGGCTGCGTCTGCGCCCAGGCTGTGCGATCTCGCGCGACGGACTCCATTGGCAGCGCCTCGACGGCCCGTACCAGGGCGCGCTGCTCGACTTCGGCGAGCCCAACGCCTTCGATGCCGCGACCCTGGGCTGGCCGCAGGTGGTGCGGGTGCGGCACGATCTCTGGCGTCTTTACTATCACAGCCTGGACCCCGCGCGGATGGTCTTCGGCGTCGGCCTGGCCGAATCCGACGACGGGCTGCACTGGCGCAAGCGCGGCGAGGTGCTCGGACCCGGTGAGCCGGATGGCTTCGACGGGCTGGGGATCGGCACCCGCCAGGTCCTCTGGCACGACGGGCGCTGGCTGATGCTCTATGAAGGGGTCGCCGGCGGCGGCCATTCGATCGGGCTCGCCGAATCCGACGACGGTGTGCATTGGGTGCGCAGGCCGGGCTCGGAGCCGGACGGCTCAGTCTTCGCACATGCCGAGAGCGGCTCCGGCGCCTGGGATGCCTTCGCGGTTGGCACGCCTTGCCTGGTGGCGATGGAGGATGGCTCCTGGCGGCTCTACTATGTCGGCGCCAATGAGACCGGTCTGGGCCACGGCGATGAGCTGGCCGCTCGCCATCAGATCGGGCTCGCCCTCAGCCAGGGCTCAGACCTGACCCGCTGGCGGCGCTGGGAAGGCCCCAGTAGCGATCGCCAGTGGCGATCCCAGTAGCGATCCCCTCCGTGGTCGGGGTGGTCGCGCGTTGCGCGGTTGGGTCAACCATCCAACAACAGCTTGAGCGAGATCACCAGGGAGGCGACGACGAGGAGGGGGCGTACCAACCGCGCGCCATGCTTGATGACCAGATGGGCGCCCAACCAACCGCCGGCAAGCTGGCCGCCGGCCATGATCAGGGCCAGTGACCAGACGACATGTCCACCGAGCAGGAAGAACAGCAGTGCGGCCAGGTTGCTGGTGAGATTGAGCAGTTTGGCATGGGCGGTCGCGCGTCGCATGCCGAACCCAAGCAGCGCGACGAAGCCCATCGCGAAGAAGGTGCCGGTGCCGGGCCCGAAGAAGCCGTCGTAGAAGCCGACGCCGAAACCGATCGTCAAGGCAAAGGTCGGCAGGCTAATGCGCTGCGTAGAGTCCAGATCGGAGATGCGTGGCGAGAACAGGAAATAGAGCGCGAAGCCGATCAGCAGCAAGGGCACCAGGCGCGCGAGCAGCTCCGAGCCCAGATGCTGAACCAGCAGGGCCCCGAGCGCCGAGCCGACGAAGGTGCAGAGCACCATGAAGCCGGCGCGGCGCAGATCGATGGCCCCTTCGCGCACGAAATGAAGGGTTGCGGCGAGCGAGCCCCAGACCGCTTGCGCCTTGTTGGTCGCTAGTGCCGCGACCGGGGGCAGCCCGGCCCAGAGCAGCGCCGGCACCGTGATCAGCCCACCGCCGCCGGCGATGGCATCGATCAGGCCCGCGAGCAGCGCGAGCGCGAACAACAGCGGGGCGAGCTCGAGGAATTCCATCGATTGGGGACTGCGCAGTGTTGAGCAACGGGCGTTGGGGTGAAACGGGGCTGGGAGAAAGGTTTTGGGAGAAAGGGTTTGGGAAACGGATCTGGGAGAACGGCTGGGGACGAACGGCTGGGGGCGAGCGATTGGTGAACGCGTTTGACGACAGGGACCGAGCGCGTCCTCGACCGCGGGCGGTCGTGCTCGACTTCGACGGCACCCTCGCTGACAGTTTCCCTTGGTTTGCCCATGAGCTCAACGCCGTGGCGCGCGACTGGGGCTTTCGTCGGGTGGCGCCCGAGGAGATGCCTAGGTTACGCCGTCTCAGTGCCGATGCGATCTTTCGCGAGCTGCGGGTGCCGCGCTGGAAGCTGCCTTGGATTGCCCGCGATATGCGCCACCGGATGGCGCGTGATCTCGAGCGCATCAGGCTCTTCGAGGGTGTCGCGCCCGTGCTCGAGCGGCTCGCGGCGAGCGAGCTTCGGGTCGCGATCATGAGCTCGAACAGCCACAAGACGATTCAGGCCCTGCTCGGCCCGCGACTCTGCGCCGGTATCGAGGCCTTTGAATGTGGCGCCGCGCTCAATGGCAAGGCGAGGCGCCTCAGGCGGCTGAGCCGACGCCTGGGTCTGCCAACCACGGCACTGCTCTACATCGGCGACGAGGTGCGTGATATCGAGGCCGCTGACCGCGCCGGCGCCCTGTCCGGCGCGGTGACCTGGGGCTACAACAGCGCATCGGCCTTGCGCGCGAGGAGACCGGATTGGCTGTTCCAACGACCTGACGAGATTGTCGAGCAGCTGACCCGAGCGCCGCGTGCCTAGCGCGTCAGGGCGAGCCCGCCGGAGAAGCCGGACGGGCCGTCGCGACAGACGGTGCGATCAAACCGAGCCGATCCAGGCCGAGCATCAACGCAAGGGCCGCCGCACGCCCCCAACATTGCCGATGGCGCCGGGCTGGTTGATGCCCGGGTCCACCAGACCCGCGCCCGGGGCCCCGCGACCGACATTACCGATGGCACCCGGCTGGTTGATCCCGGGGTCGACCACCCCGACGCCCGGAGCGCCACCACCGACGTTCCCGATCGCACCCGGTTGATTGATCCCGGGATCCCAAACACCGCGACCTGGGGCACCCACGCCGGCGACGCCGCCGACAGGACCGGGTTGATTGATGCCGGGATCGATCGCGTGGGCCATGCCGGGCATCGCCGCGGCCAAGGCTGCCACCGCCGCCCCCATCGCCCCCCTCAACAACAAGCCGCGCCCAAGGCGCCTGCGGTTCGTCTTCATCGACTGTTTCCTCGTTCGAGCGTCGAGCTGTTCAACCGATCCACCTAATCTCCGCGGGCATCCGCTGCGAGCGAGTACTGTCGGCCTTTCCCCGGCGAGAAGCAATCGCTTTATGGGCTGCTCAGGGCCCGATGGTCGACGGCCTGTCACTACCCATGCGAGCGAGTTGGGCGCTCGCCAATGAAAGGGCTGCGAAGCAATTGGGTACTTCTCATGCCCAGAGATCGTCGAGATAATCTGCTCACCAGCAACCATGCGGAGCCAATCCCCTCATGGCGGACGTTCCTCCGGGCGACGGGCCTAGCTCGGCGTGCGATCAGGAGCCGGTGTCTGTGCTGCGCTTCGATACCAGCGAGATCGCACCCGCATCGCGCGAGGCGGCCTGGCGCGAGAATATTGGCGCCCTGTTTGATGTGTCGACGGAGGCTGGAGGCGCCAAGACGAGCGCCCAACCTGCGATCATCGCTGCGGCCGATGTGAACGGCACCGCGCTCGGGCTCACCCAGGCGCCAGCCCAACGCTTCTCTCGCTGTGCCCGCCGAGTCGCGACCGATGCGCTCGGGCTCATCCTGATTCAGTATTTCCACCGTGGTGGCGGCCTCATCAACGGGCAGACTCGCCTCTACCCTGGCGATCTGTTGATCATCGATACCGAGCAGCCGATCGACAGTCGGCTCAGCGATTTCGAGAACCTCAGTCTGGTCATTCCGTATGCGCTCAAGGACAGGTTCGTGCCGCTGATCGAGCGCCTGCATGCGAAGCGGGTCAGCGGGGACGACCCGCTGGTGGCGCTCCTCGGAGAGCATCTCGTCAGCCTCTGGCGCAAGCTGCCCGAGATGAACAGCGTCCAGGCCGCCGCGGCGATTCGCGGGGTCCTGGGCCTGCTTCAGGGTTGGCTGTCGGCCGATGGTCGACTGTCCGAGGAGCCTGAGCCGGCGGTTACCCATACCCTAGGCGAGGCAATCCGCTGTGATCTCGAGCATCACCTCTCAGAGCCATTCGATGTTGGCCGACTCACCCGGCGCTTTCGCATTTCGCGGACGCAGCTCTATCGTCTCTTTGCCCCCTGGGGTGGTGTGGCGAGCTATCTCTGGGAGCGCAGACTCATTCGCAGCCGAGCGATGCTGATCTCACCCTGGTTCCAGAGTCAGTCCATTGCGGCCATCGCGTTTGAAGTCGGCTTCAGCAGCGAGGCCCATTTCAGTCGCGCGTTTCGCGCGCGCTTTGGCTCGACGCCGGGTCGTGCGCGCTGCGAGGCTATGGAGGCGATGGGTCAGCCCAGCGGTCGTGAAACGGCGTCGTGCTCGAACGACTATCCGACCGATATACGCTCGCTCATTGAGGGGTTATCGACGTCCTGAGCCGGGCGGGAGACAGGCGGTCTGGCCGAATCCAGCGATACCGGCGGGACGCTCAGTCAACCCGGAGGGTATCGCTGGTCAATTTCGGCACCGGGATGAGTGATAGCCTTGCGGCGGACCACCATTCAGTGCTGCTCGGGTGGCAGATGTCAGCGCCGGCTTAGGTGACCGTATCCCTGGGGTCGAGCCAAGTTGCAGACGGGCGTCATTGGCAGTCGGGTAGCAGACCGATCGCACCGCCGTTCCTCGGCGAGCAAGAGAACAAGACCATGACGCGCAGACGAACCTCTGTTGTAGATCCTCCTGCCCGGTTGATTGGCGCCGTGCTCCTGGGAATGGGCCTGGTTGCCGGCCCGCTGATGCAGGCACGCGCCGAGCCGCCTGACATAGTGCCCCCGACCAAGCCTCAGCTCGGCGAGCACGAGCTGATGCTGGTTACCGATGATGACGGCCGGGTGCTTGACGTGATGGAGTACGTTTACGTTGGCGTCGATGGGTCCCAGCTCGTCACCGAGCCGACGATTGCGCCGAAGGGCAGGCCCAGAAGGGGCGCGCTGCCGCTCGCCGCCTTGCGGGTGGGGCATGCCGGCCTGCCGTTGGCACAGGCCGATCTCGCCGCGCTGCCGGCAGGCGCTATCAAGGAGTCGGCCTTGCTGGATCAGGTGCAGCAGGGCGTCTCCGGGCTGGACTCGGCGCTGCCGTCGCTGCCTGGGGTCTACCAGGTGAGCAGCGAGGTGGCAACGGTCGTCCAGTACCAGACCGCCTTCCAGCAACTGCACGAGGCCTACGTGCATGCCGGCCTCGATGACGTCGAGGTCCAGGTGCGCGACCTCGACCGAAACGGGCTCTCCGACGTGCTGCTCGATGTGCTGGACTCCGGCCTCACGCCGCCGGACTTTGTCGCGTTCTGGGAGACCTTTGACGCGCTACCGTTCTTCGATGAGATCGACACCGCCGAGGGCGATTTTCATCATCTGCTCGACGCCCTGATGTTGAACGAACAGGGCTTCAACCAGCGACTGGCCGCGCGCGGGTTCACCTTCGCCAGTTTTCTCGAGCGTCTTGCACAGCGTCAGTTGCCGCCGGCTTACCTGCTCAGCGACGCGGTGGCCTATGCCGCCGACCCCGGCGCCTTCATCGACTGGGTGATGGCCAAGGGTGATGGCGTTGAGGCAGTCGTGCAGGTGCCGCTCACCCCACCGGCCGAGACCACGATCAACACGGCCACAACGCAGGGGTCAGCTCAAGGCTCAACGATCGCCTGGCAGCTCGTCGGTGAGATGGCCGACGTCGGCGCCCCTGTCGACTTGATCGCCCGAATGCGGGGTAAGGGCCTCGATCCCCATGCTGGCCAGCCGCCGGCCATCGATGGAGGGCTTCAGCCAAAAGCGGGGAGGCTCGATCCGAAGGCCCCCGGCAAGCCCGGCAGCTGGTCCTATGATGTGAAGACCTATCGCTCCTCGCCCGGGGGCTGGACGCTGGTCAGCGACATCGCGCTCGACCTTGATGCAACCGCCTGCGCTCAGTACACCAATCTGACCCCAGCGCCGGGTCAGTTTGCGCGCCAATGGCAGCTCGATCTCGGCATCGTCGAGGGTAGCCCCGAGGTCATGCTGTCGCCCAGCCAGCAGGCCAACCGCGGCAGCTATCTGGGCGGGCGCGACACCGGCAACCCCGCCGATGTGCTGCAGGTCTCGTTGGAGCGCGTCCCGCTGGCGATCATGCCAACGACGGGACTGAACGCAACCCCAGACGGCACTTGGGGCGGAAGCCACCGCCACGAGGTGGATCTACTCATCACCGGCGACGGCTGGGCCTACCTGGCCAACAGCCTGCCGCCGGATGAGGGCGCGGGCTTACCGCAGGCGAATCTCGCGCAGCTGGCCTCGACCCGCACGACACTGCTCTGCAATCCTCGTCCGGGAGGGCTCCTCGCTGACAAGCACAACCCCGAGGACGGTGCGCAAGCCCCCCCAGCGCAGATCTCAGGGATGCCGGTACAGGGTCAAGGAGTCAAGGCTGCGTCAGCCGGGCAAGGGTCGGCACCGGCGTCCTTGCAATCCGCCTCACCGGCGCTCCGAGCTCCCATCGCGCAGAACGCAAGCGGTGTGGGTGACGCGTCCGCGGATGAGGAGTGGAACCCACCCTATCCCAGCAGCGAAGCAAACCTCTTGCGCTCCGAGCAGCTCGACATCGGCGTTGCAACCGGCGGCGGATGGTCCTGGATGAATGTCTACGATACGGCAACCAGTGGTGTCACAGTCGACAAGGACCGGAAGATCACTGGGCTCGTATCACCTGAGTCGCGGCCTTGGACGGTGCTCTGCAAGAGTGGTCAGCAAGCGCTGCAAAATTATGAGTTATCGATGGCCGCCGGTTACGTCTTTTCCGACCGACGGGAAGATGTCGTTTCCTTGTATAGCTGCCCGGACAGCGGCTGGTTCTTAAGCTCTACGGATAAGAACGGGGTCACGACCTTTGCGCAGAAGGTGTCAGACCAGCCGCGGGGATTCGTCAACGGCTCGATCGTCATCGCCGATCTGGATGGCTATGCCGACAGAGACGCAGGCCGCCGTGACGAGATTGCGTTTATCCCTGGTGGCGAGCACAGATTACATGTCATCGGCTTCCCGCAGGGTTATGAGCCTGGGGCACAGCCGTTTCATCTCGAGCTCCCCTTGCCCGATTCCGAAAGCTTCACAGCGCAATATATCGATCCTGGCTCGCGTCAGCCGACGAGGCCGGGCGTTCAGGTCGTGGCCGGCGATTTTGACGGCGATGGAACCAATGAGCTTGCGGTCGTTTATTTCACCGGGCCCAACGGGCTAAACATGAAGGTAGTGACCTATCGTCTGTCTTGGAAGAGCCGTAAGCCCGAGCTCCAGCAGGTCTCCGTTTACGAGAACGCCGTCACGGGCCTCTTCAATGCGCTCGGCCTCGCCGTGGCGAGCGCAAACTTCGATGCGTATGGCGGCGATGAGCTCGCGATCACCTGGACGACCAAGCTCAACGAAACCCCTTCTGCACTGGTTCGGACGCAAGTACTGGGCTTCGATCGACGCCTGGTCGCGACCTCTCTGGGCGTTGCGGACGTCACGCAGACATCGACCTTTCAAACGAATAGAACCGGCAATCCCTGGGGGCCGGAAATTGCCCCCGTTGCGATGATTGCAGGGCGTTTTCGATACAACCCAGAGCTCGGCTTCGGATTCGACAACAGGCAACTGTTGATCTGCGATAGATCGACTCATACAGCGCCAGGGACGCAGTATATCGGGCATCTGCTGGATATTAAGCTGCGGGACGGCGACCGCAAGGCGGAGATCAAGATGCATCGCTCTTTACTCCGCACCGAGGCTGACAGGGTGTATCGTGACTTCATGCTGGTCTCCGGAAATTTCGCCGGTGCAGCGCGCACGCAGCGTTCGGCAGCATGGGCGCCGATCCTGGGCCTTTATGGTGCCTATCCCGACGGCGACGTTTGGCGTCGATACGTGCATCTAACCGCCTATGAGCTGGATGTGGCGAGCAGTCAATTCACGCCTGTTCATCAGGCGACGACGAGATTCGCCGATATTTCGCCCGCCTATGAGCGAGACTGGTTCTCCGGCACCATTGCCTCAGTGGCATACGACCGGCATGGTGAATCGCTCCACCTCGGCAATCCCGTTCGTGTCGAGTTATCAAATCTGGAAAAGCTCAGCAGCCTGCTGATGGAGCCGCCGAAACACCTTGCGTACCTTCCGGATGAGCCCGACAGTGATCCGAAAACAGGCCTGCTCAACGTGAGTTGGCGCCCAGATTTCAATGTCAGCATCACGGACTCCAACTCGAGTAAGGCCCAATCGGAGATGCAGTTCGTCTCGGGGACCTCGGTCTTTGCAGGCGGCGGCTTCGGGCTTAAGCAGTTCGTGGACATCGCAGGCAGCGGCGCGTCAACTGAGTTTCGGTCGCAATCGCGGGCATCGCTGGATTCGACGCAGTCGCGAATAGACCAGAGCTATACCGAGCAATCACAGAGGATCAAGGCGGAAACGAATCACGACGACGTGCTGATTGGAACGGTTGGCGATGTCGTCCTCTGGCGTTACCCGATCACGACCAGGCAGGTCAAGGATAAAGATGGAGAGGAAAAGCAGGTCTATTTCGACCTTGTCGTGCCCGGAGAGAAAAGCCGACGGATTCTGGGTCCTGGGCGGTATTTCGAATGGTACGCGCCGATCCACGAGAACGGCAATATCCTGTCCTATCCAAACGAGAACCAAGCGCCTGATGATGTACAGGAGATTAAGGATCGCGAGGGTAATCCAATCAAGGGTGTCTTGGTGAACCCGATTGATCTGGTTTGGGGGCCAGTCAGTGGGGGGTTCGAGCTGGAGTGGAATAAATCCATCAGTCGCTCGGAAAAGTTCAGTAGCACGATGACCCTAGCGAACGAAACTGAGTTGTCAGGCAGCATCAAGTCGGGTGCGAAGCTGCAGTTGAGCGCGGTGTTTATCAAGGCCGATATCGAAGCCTACCGCCAGCTTTCAGCCAATTTTAAGGCGGGTTTCGAGAAGGCGCTGTCAGCGGTGGCGACGGCCGTCACCACGACCACATCCGGTTTTGCCGTTTCGGTGAAGAAGCCGGCCGGAGATAGTCGCTATGCCTATGAGTTTTCTCCGAACTATTATATTTCGAAGGGTGGCGCCAAGAAGATGTTCTTTCAGGTGAGGACACCTGGCGAGAAGTGGTGGCGCGATACCTACTCGAAGCCCGATCTTGCGCTGAATCTTCCGCGTCGATACAAGGAGACAACCGCTGAGTTTAGTCGCGACGCGTACTGGAACCGGGTGCGTGGCGTTGTGGTGGCTTCTCAGATTGACGGGAAACAGCCTGCCGAGCTTCCACCGCTGTCGCGCGCGGCCTGGAAGGGAGAGAAGCTCGCGATCAGTGTCCCGGTCTACAATATGAGTCTAACGCCGGTGGAAAACACTTTTTCGGTCCGATTGGAGGCGATTGCGCTTGATCAGCGCGGGAATGAGGTCGGCCCACGTCGGTTTGTCGATGAGGTCGAGGTGAAGCCGATGGTGTTGAGAGAGCGGCGGGTCGTGCATGCGCAGTGGGACACCACTGCCTTCACCAGTCCTCAGGGCGGCTTGCAGTCGTACCGTCTGTACAGCATTCTTGACGCGGGCAACGCGGTGGACGAGCTTAACGAGGAGACGACAGACGACGGCCAGCTGAATCCTGGGCGCAACAATGTCGGTTATGTTGAG
This sequence comes from uncultured Halochromatium sp., assembly GCA_964617675.1. Classification (GTDB taxonomy): domain Bacteria; phylum Pseudomonadota; class Gammaproteobacteria; order Chromatiales; family Chromatiaceae; genus Lamprobacter. Next base: position 29,899 of record CAZTYV010000016.1, read on the forward strand.
GTGACGCTGAGCGCGTCACCACCGCCACAGGGCGATCCGCTGACGTCCGGCTCCGAGCAGGGCGTGGAGGCGATGGACATCAATGCAGCCCCCGACGTCTTCGCGCGGAGTGATGCGCTGTCGATCATGGCCGACGACGCGCAGCCGGGAAGCCAGTCCGGCGTCGTCAGCCTGGGTGAGCGGGTCTCGTTGAGATACCGTGTCTATACCGAGGGGACCTCTCAGCCGAGCTATTTGAAGGCCGCACTGTTTGACCGGGACCCTAACGATCCTGAGGCCGTCATTACGGCGATGGCCTATGTCAAGGGTGTGCCGGTCGACGGCGGGAGTATGGTGCAACTCGATTGGCTGGCGAGTGAGCCTGGGCCTCAGACGCTGTTTGCGGCGATCCTCGAGGACCTGGATGGGGAGAACGACGCCGTGCGAGGCAATAGCGTTGCGGCAATCGACCTGGTGGTCGAGCCAGGCCGCAGGTAACGGCCGGCAACAGGCAACAGATGGCGGGATGCTGTGCCAGAGCTCGACGGCAGCGCTCGACGACGTGGCTGCTCTGCCTCAGCGACCGCTCGGGGTCAGGGCATGAGGGGAGCCCCGAGCGCCGCCATCGAGCCGGTTGCTATGGTCTGCTGTTAACCGAAGCGTTTCGAAGGCTTAATCCCCCGGCAAGAAATCCTCATCCAGGACTTGCTCGATGCCATAAGCGCAGGACTCGGGAAACGGCGATTTCAGAAACCCGGTTTCCTCCAGCGCGGTGCGGGTCGCGTTCCGATAGGCGCGTTCAAGGAATTCTGGCAGCCGTTGTGCCAGGCTCGGGCTGTCTTCGAGCAGCAGGGCAAGTTGCCGGCGTTGCTCGTTGATGGTGAGGCGCCAGCTGGTGCAGCGACGCTCTGGCTGAAATTGCCACTTGAGCAAGTGAGCCAGTAGCACAGCCAAGCGATTGATCAGCTCCCGTCGCTCGCGTGCACTCATGCTGTCCAGTTCCTCGATCAAGTGCATCACATCCAGGCGCTCGAACTGCCCGGCCCTCAGGGCCGCGGTCTGCTCGTCGATCCACTGGTGGAAGTCCGCATCGTATCGGGTCATCACGGTTGTCCGATCTGGGCGTGAGGGCTTCAGGCGTATATCAGCCGTTTCCTGGCGTCTCAGGGTCCACCTCGACGAGGCTAACTGGGGGGTTGCTGAGCGGTCAAGGTGCCGTGGTCTAGCGCGGCTTGGCCGCGAATAAGAGCGCGGCGACATCCTCGAAGCGGCTGACGAAACGGACCGTCAGCCCCTTCTTGACATGCTCCGGAACTTCGTCGAACTCGCCGCGGTTGTCCTCGGGCAGGAGGATCTCCTTGATGCCGGCGCGGCGGGCGGCGATCAGCTTCTCGCGCACGCCGCCGATCGGGAACACCTCGCCGGTGAGGGTGAGCTCGCCGGTCATCGCGATGCGGCGCACGGGTTGGTTCCTGGCGAGAGATAGCAGGGCAGAGGCCATGGTGATGCCGGCCGAGGGTCCGTCTTTGGGGGTTGCCCCGGCTGGGACGTGCAGGTGGATGAAGGCCTTCTCGAAGAAGGTTGGGTCGGCGCCAAACTCGAGCGCATGGCTGACGATGTAGCCATAGGCGATATCGGCCGATTCCTTCATCACATCGCCGAGCTGTCCGGTGAGCTTGAAGCCACGGGCGTACTCATGGGTGCGTACGGCCTCGATGCTGAGCGTGGCGCCGCCCATCGCGGTCCAGGCCAGGCCGGTGACCACGCCGGGGCCCGAGAGCTTGCGCTCGTCGCGAAAGACCGGGCTGCCGAGGTAGTCCTTCAGCGTCTGCGAATCGAGCTCGATCGGGGTCTGTGCGCCCTCGAGCATCTTCACCGCCACCTTGCGCACGATCTTGCCGAGCTGCTTCTCGAGCCGGCGCACGCCTGCATCGCGCGCATAGCCGTCGATCAGGGTACGCAGCGCCTTGGTCTTGAGCTTGACCGTGCTCTTCGGCAGGCCGGCGCGCTCGATCTGCCGAGGGAGCAGGTATTTCTTGGCGATCGCCAGCTTCTCCTCGGCGATATAGCCCGAGAGCTGGATCACCTCCATCCGGTCGAGCAGCGGACCCGGGATGCTGTCGGTCTGGTTCGCGGTGCAGACGAACAGGACCTTGGACAGATCGAAGCGCAGATCGAGGTAATGATCGAGGAAGTCGACGTTCTGCTCCGGGTCTAGCACCTCGAGCAGCGCCGAGGCCGGATCG
>CAZTYV010000017.1:0-5173 GCA_964617675.1 uncultured Halochromatium sp.
TCATCTGAACCATCTCCGCGAGCTGCTCGAGCGTTGGGATGAGACCGAGCTGGAGACGATGCTCGAGGAGCTTGAGGTCGAGTGCTGCTAGCTCGGCCGGCCGTGCGCCAAGCGCGTCAGTGAGTCTAGGCACGCACGCTGCAGAGCGGCGCTCGCTTGAGCAATTGCTGGGCCTGCGAGAGGCAGTGCTGACGCACCTCGGGGTCGAGGGCGCGCACCCAGCGCGCGGGGAGGGCTGCCGGGCCGTAGAGGGCGCCGGCGATCATGCCGAGGATGGCGCCGGTGGTGTCGGCGTCGCCGCCGCGGTTGACGACGTCGATCAGTGCCGTCTCGAGATCATCGGTCGCGAACAGGGCCTGAAAGACGGTGCGCAGGGTGTCAGCGATGAAGCCGCTCGGGTTCTCGATGCGCTTGCGGTCGTAGGCAAACAGGGGATCGTCGGCGACCAGCCCATCGGCCAAGAGCTTGAGGTCTTTACGCGTGCCGCCGAGCAGCGCCGCCTGCACCATACGGATCACGCAGAGGGTGCCGGCATCGGAGGTCGGGTTGTTGTGGGTCACATGTGCCTGGCGCCGATTGGCCTCGGCAACCTCGTCGAGGTCGGCACCGATGGTGGCCAAGGCGACCGGCAGGCAGCGCATGCAGGCGCCGTTGCCGGCGTCGAAGTCGCTCGGCGGGGATTCAACCTCGCCGGTGCGTCGGTAATGGGAGAGACCGCGGCGCACGGTGTTGCCGATATCGACCGGCTTGCTGCGCATCCAGTTGCTGAAGGCCTCGGCCGCGGCCTGCGCGTTGACCTCGCCGGCGGCGAGGATGCTCTCGCCGAGCGCGAGCGCCATCTCGGTATCGTCGGTGACACGCCCCTTGCGCAGCCGCAGCCAGCCGCCGCCCTTGATGTCGCGATGCTCGCGCAATTGATCGCGGATCTCGCGTGGGGTCATGAACTCCACGGTCGCGCCGAGCGCGTCGCCAACGGCCAGGCCTAGGTAGGCGCCGATAGCGCGCCGCTTGATCCGATCGCCACTGCCGTTCTCGGCCAGCAGCAAGAATTCAGTTCTCAGGCCCGAAACAAGCATGGTAGTCGACGCAGACCTCGCAGGAGGGTGAACGGCAGGTGTAGATGCCCTCGGTCTCGCACAGCTGCTTGTACAGAAACCGTTTCCACTTCATGTCACGGCAGTTCCGTTGTGCAAGCGCCGGGAAGTTCTGTTCCATCAGTCGGCTCAACTCGGCCCGATTCCAGAGACCCAGGTCTTGCCAGAGATGATCGCTGCCCATGCAGCCTGCCGCGATGATCTCGGCCATCCAGCGCCGTTGCCATTCGCGCCGCGGGTCGAGACCCGATGGGCTTGGGTCAGGCCGCTCTGAGGGCGTATCGGCGCTGCCATCCACGGAAGCAAGCAAAAGTCGGGCCAGTTCTTCGCGCTCGTCGGCCCGGTCTGGGTCCAGTTGGCGTTGCGGTTGTGGGAGATCGCTCGGTCTCAGTGTCGGGAAATGGTGCGCGATGAGCGCATTGAACGCATCGGCAGCGAGGCCGAGCCGGTTTGGCATGGCACCGAGGCCGGCGCATTGACTGGCGAGCATCGAGGCCAGTATCGCGTCATTGCGATGGCCGGCGGCCTGGGACAGGAGCCAGTGCCGCCAGCGCTCCGCCGTCGCATCCGGCACTGATCCCGAGCAGCCGCAAGCCACGGGCACCGGTTTGATGCGCGTGTCGGTGAGGGGTGCTGAGCGTGCTAGAGCCGGCGGGGGCATGGGTTAGTACTCGACCAGGATGTCTTCGTCGCGCACGATCATCTGGCAGGCCAGACGCCACTCACTCGGCATATCGTCCACATGGAGCTGGTCGATCTCATCCTGCGTCAGCTTGCCAAGGTCCTTGAGCACTGTCTGCTCTTTGTCGGTCAGGAAATAGCCCATGCGGTCCTTCTCGTCGACGCTGGTCACGCGCACGAGGCAGTGGCCGCATTCGCCATCCTGACAGTCGAATTGGACGGGGATCTTGTTCTCCTTGGCGATCTTGAGCACGGTCTCCGTGTGGCTGCCGGCGACCGCGTAGACGGTCTTGTCCTTGTAGTCTGGGCTGGAAAAGGTCACGAGTGCCATGGGTTGGGCTCCACGTTGGTTGAGTTGAACAAGGTTGGTTGAATGAGCAGGGCGCCTTAGGCCGGCTTGACGGTGCAGTCGCCGATGATCTGTGCTTGGCAGGCGAGGCGATCGTGGCGGCTGGCCATGTTCTCGCGCAGGACCTTCTCCTCGAGCACCGAGGGCTCGGTGAGGTTGTTCCAGCCTTCGACCACATGCATCATGCAGGTGCCACAGTCGCCCTCGCGGCAGCCATAGATGATGCCGGCGCCGATCTTCTCGGAGACGTCGATGACGCGAATACCGGCGGGGACATTGACGGTTTGGTCGATGTCCTGAAAGGTGACTTTTGCCTTGGCCATGTCGTGGTTTCCTCTAGGTCTTGGTTGAGATTGGGTCGTGGGTTGGAACCATGGGGCGTCGTCCTGCGACGCTTCTGTCGCTGGGCCTCTCAAGGGCTCAGTTCGGCAAACTCGATGACGCGCTCGGCGGACGGTGGTTGGTTTGGAGTGCGGGTCATCGCCTCGGCGAGCTGGCGGCCGAAGCTGCGGCAGTCCTCGAGCTCCGCTGCGGTGGGTGCCAGCTTGAGGCGCAGGCCCGGCACCGGCACCCGCATCTTTAGGCCGCGCAAGCGGTCCTCGATCATCGGTACCGCCTCGCCGCTCCAGCCGTAGGAGCCAAATGCGGCGCCGGTCTTCCCCCGCAGACTGATGCCGGCGAGCGATGACAAGAGGTCCCAGATCGGCTTCACGGCGTCGCCGTTGATGGTCGGCGAGCCGAACGCCAACGCGTCGGCGTCCTCGATGAGGTCGACGAAGGGCTCGATCTCGCCGCCCTCGAGGTCGTAGAGGGAGACGCGCAAACCGGGAACCGATTCAGCGCCGTCGCGCACGGCCTCGGCCATGCGGGTGGTGCTGCCATAGGCGCTGAGATAGAAGATGATCAGTGACGCCGGCCGCTCGTCAGTGTCGAAGGGCTGATCGAACGAGCCTCCGCTGCTCGAGAGCTCGCGGTAGCGCGTCACATAGCGGCGCGGGCGCTCGCGCAGGATCGGCCCATGCGCCGGTGCGATCAGACTGAGCGGCAGCGGCTCGATGAGCTTGAGCGCATCGCGGACATGGGCCTTGAAGGGCCGCATGATGTGCGCGTAGTAGTGGTCGAAGGAGAAGCGGAAGTCGCCGACGCGGTCGTTGAACAGGCGTGGGTCGCAGTAGTGACAGCCGAAGACATCGCCGGAGAACAGGACTTGCTGTTCCGCGAGGTAGGTGCACTGGGTGTCCGGCCAATGCAGGTAAGGGGTGTGCAGAAAGCGCAGGCGGCGGTCGCCGAGGCTAACCTCGTCGTTGGTGTCGGCGAGCTGGACGTCAAGCGGGTCATCGGTTGGCTTCAGCAAGGCCTTGAGCATGGCCGGCGCGCGCTTGGAGATGATCACTCGTGCCTGCGGGGCGCGGCGCAGCAGTTGCGGGAGCGCACCGGTGTGATCGGGCTCGAGGTGGTTGAGCACGATGACGCGGATCTCGTCGGGCTCGGCCACCTGCTCGAGACGTGCGAAGAAGTCGCCGGCAAGCTCGGCCTTGACCGTGTCGATGATGGCGACGCCGTCACTGCCGCGGACCGCGTAAGCGTTGTAGCTGGTGCCATTCGCGGTGCGCAGGATGATGTCGAAGTTGCGCAGCCCGGGATCGAAGGCGCCGATCCAGTGCACGCCGGGTGCGATCTCGACCGCGTTGCAGTCGCGCACGGACCGGCGCGCGTGCGTCTGTTCAGGACCGGGGCTGCTCACGCTGGCGTTGCTCCAAACGGGGCTGATCGCACCTTAACGAGCGCGGATCTCGGCCATGGCCGTGCTCCAGCGCTCGGGTGGGATACCCGTCAGCGAGCCGGGTGGATTCGCTGGCGCGCCACTGGCGTCGAGGATGGCGCCCTCGATCGGGCAGATACTGGCGCATTGCGGCTCGGCGAAGTCGCCGCTGCACTCGCTGCATTGCCGCGGGTCGATGATGAAATGCGGCGTTGCGGCCTGAATCGCCTGGCTCGGGCACAACGGCTCGCAGGCCCAGCAGTTCACGCAGCCTTCGGTAATCTGGTACGCCATGGTGTCTCCTTCATCTCGCTGTGACCGTCGTTCACGTCTCCGCGCCACCGATTGATCGGGGCTGGATCAAGCGCTCAACGCGGTCATGGCTCCGGTTTGACTGAACTTGCGGCTCGCGGTGAGCTCCGCGTAGACGGCAGCGACCGCTGTCTCGATCGGCTCCATCGCGTGCTCGCCGTTCGGGGCGATGCCGGCGGCTTCGAGGGCATCCCAGGGCTCAATGCCGATCTTTGAGCAGAGCACGGCGGCGCAGCCCTCGAGCGCACGCAAGATGCTGGCGAGCGCCGACTCGGCGTCCCCGCAGGTCTCATCGCCGCCGCAGTAGGCTTGCACCCGGCGTGGGCCGATAAAGCGGACCTGCTCGCCATCGGCCTCGTAGACCAGAAACTCGCGCGCATGCCCGAAGTGCTGGTTGATGATGCCGCCGCCGCTGCTCGCGACCGCGATGTGGAGCGGGCGGTCCCGGGTGGCCGCGGCGGCGTTAGCCAGCGGGCTTGCCGCCGCACGCGTGCGCGCGCCCTCTGCGGTGTCGGACGCCGTGGCGGACGATGAGGTGCGGTTGCTCGCGGTCTGGTTGGCTGTTGGTGACCGGCGCGTCAAGGTCTCGAGGCCAACGAGGATGGTCGCGCCTGCGCTCCGTGGTGCCTGTTCACGGGCCTCGCGCTGGGCCTCGCGTTGAGCTTGGCGCTGGGCCTCGATCTCGGCATGCACGGCGGCGCGGCGCTGCATCGCCGCGGCGTAGTCGATCTCCATCTGCTCGATCTTCTCGAGCGTGAACTCAGCGCCGCGATCCTCGCCGAGCATCCCGACCGCATCGGCGCGGCACTGCCGGCAGTGGCGCATCATCGCCATATCGCCGCTGCAGGCGTCTTGTAGGGCCTGGAGCTCGTCGTGGGTCGGGCCGCGCTGACCCATGAGGCCGTAGAAGGTGCCATGCTCGGGCTCGGCGATCAGCGGCATCACGTTGTGCAGGAAGGCGCCCTTGGCCTTGAC
>CAZTYV010000017.1:5273-32031 GCA_964617675.1 uncultured Halochromatium sp.
CGGGCTCGGCGATCAGCGGCATCACGTTGTGCAGGAAGGCGCCCTTGGCCTTGACCACGCGGCTGACCTCCTTGAGGTGCTCATCGTTCACACCCGGGATCAGCACCGAGTTGACCTTCACCAGCACGCCTCGCTCAGCCAGCATCGCCAGGCCTTTTTGCTGCTGATCGATCAAGATGCGTGCCGCCTTGACCCCTTTGATACGACGGTGGTTCCAGAAGATCCAGGGATAGATCTTGGCGCCGATCTCGGGGTCGACGCAGTTGATGGTGATGGTGACGTGATCGATGTTGTGCTGGCAGATCTCGTCGACCAGCTCAGGGAGCGCCAGGCCGTTGGTCGAGACACAGAGCTTGATGTCCGGTGCCTGCTCGGAGAGTGCGCGGAAGGTGGCCAGGGTGCGCTCGGGGTTGGCGAGCGGATCACCGGGACCGGCGATGCCGAGCACGCTCATCTGCGGGATCGCGGCGGCGACAGCCAGGGTCTTCTTGACCGCCTGCTCGGGGGTGAGCAGCTCCGAGACCACGCCGGGGCGCGATTCGTTCGAGCAGTCGTACTTACGGTTACAGTAGTGGCACTGGATATTGCAGGCTGGGGCGACCGCCACGTGCATGCGGGCGTAGTGGTGGTGGGCGTCTTCGGAGAAGCAGGGGTGATCTTGGACCTTGGCGCGAATCGCCTCAGGCAGATGCGCGAGCTTGTCGGAACTGCCGCCGCAGCCACTGGACGCGCAGCCGCTGGTCGGCCGAGTTTCCGCCGTTCGCCGCTCTGTCTTCAGAGTGGTTACCGCTTGCACCATGTCTCGATCCCCGTAACGTCAGACGGCGTCGCAGAGGCGACGCGCTAGGCTGTATAGGGGTCGAGAAGCAAACGGCGTGCCCAGTGTGGGGCTCAGGCTAAGCGATTGATTTGGCGACGCTCAGCGCGCGGCTGCTGACGCCTCTGTGAGGAGGCTGACACCGAGCGGGCGTGGGTTGTCGGGTCTGCGACCTGAAAGGGTCGTGAGCCTTCGAGATCTGCAGGAACCTAGGCGATCGCCTCTAGCCGATCCTGATAGACACGCACCAGCCTGTTGGTCATGGTCGATAGGGAGTCTTGGAGGCACGCGCTTGGTGCTGCTGGCGCAGCGATTGGTGGCAAGCGTGCGCCACCTTGCACGCTGGCTAGCCGCGGCGTTTGAACCAGCCGGTGAGGCTGAAGCGTTCGCGCCGAGCGGGCTCAACCTCGTGCAGGAAGCGGGCGCTGAAGAAGCTGACCAGGCGACCGCCCTCAGGCAGGATCAGCTCGCTTCGGTCGGGATGATGCGGATCCGTGTAGAGCCGCAGCGCGCCGCCGTCCTGCGCTTGCCAGGCCTCGTTCAGGTAGAGGATGCAGCTTAGCGTGCGCTCACCGATGCCGCGAAACTGGTCGAGGTGCTTACGATAATAGGTGCCAGGCGGATAGACCGCCAGGTGCGCCTCGAGCTCGTAGAGGCCAAGGAAGAGGCTGCGGTTGATCGCCAGACGCAGCTGCTCGAGCTGGCCCCAATAGAGGCGCTGGACGGCGCTGAGGTCGTTCGGGTCGAGCCAGTGAACGCGGTCTGTTCGGACATCGTCGCGCACCTCGAGGTCCTGGCCGCGACCGACGCCGGCGCGGCGGAAGCGCCCGGCCTGCCAGCGCTGTTGCGCCTCATGACGCAGTTGGCTGACGGGCAGCGGCGCAAGGTAGCCATCGGTCACACACCAGCCCTGCTCGGCCAGTGTGGCGGCGATCTGCTCAGCGGGATCGGGTGGTTGCTCGGGCGGGACGGAGGAGGCGTGGCAGGCCAAGTGCGGTCGGCTCGGCGAGGAAGGGTCCGCGAGTGTGCTCCGGATTCGGCGGCTGGTCCAGTACCAGCGACCAATGCCAACAACCAATGCCAGCGACCAACGCCAACAATTGGGGCTCGCGTCCTGGCGGCCCTGGCGGGTGCTCGCTGCCTGGGCGCCTATGCCCGGGCGCGTCCGCGTCCGCCCGCGCTGTTGCATCCGGGCACCTGCGCCAATACCTCCACGAATCATAGTGAAATCGCCAACCCGTGGAGCCCCGAATGCTGATCCCTGAGGCCCTGATCATCTCACTGGTGGAGCGCGGCCTCGTGCCCGACCCCGTCATTCGTGCCGGCATCCGCCAGCGTCTGCGCAAGACCCTCTCGGAGCTGCCCGTGCAGGATTGCGAGGAGGCGGCCGAGCATAAGAAGCAGTTCCTGGCGATGATGGCCGCGGCGCCGATCGCTGAGGTCCCCGAGCGGGCCAACGAGCAGCACTACGAGGTGCCGGCCGAATTCTTCGCCACCGTGCTCGGGCCAAGGCGCAAGTACAGCTGCTGCTGGTGGCCGGACGCCTCTGTGACCAGCTTGGTCGAGGCCGAGGAGGCATCACTGGCCGAGACCGCCCGTCGCGCTGGCATTGCCGATGGCATGGACGTGCTCGAGCTCGGTTGCGGTTGGGGCTCGTTCAGTCTTTGGGCGGCCGAGCACCATCCCGGCAGTCGCTTCACGGCGGTCTCCAACTCGAGCTCGCAGCGTGCCTTTATCGAGTCGGAGGCCGAGCGCCGTGGGATCGAGAATCTTCGGGTGATCACGGCGGATATGAACGTCTTCGAGATCGAGCAGGCGTTCGACCGGATCGTCTCCATCGAGATGTTCGAGCACATGCGCAATTGGCGCAGGCTGTTCGATCGGGTGCATGGTTGGCTGAAGCCGGGCGGGCGTTTCTTCATGCACGTCTTCTGCCATCGCGATCATCCCTATCCCTATCAAGACACCGGACCCGACGACTGGATGAGCCACTACTTCTTCGCCGGTGGCATCATGCCGAGCGACGATCTGCCGCTGTACTTCCAGCAACCGCTTCAGCTCGTCGATCGCTGGCGTTGGGACGGTCGCCATTACGAGAAGACCCTGAATGCCTGGCTGGCGACCATGGACGCGGCCCGCGCTGAGGTCTGGCCGATCCTCGAGCGCACCTATGGCAAGGATCAGGTCGCCATCTGGTGGATGCGTTGGCGCCTATTCTTCATGGCCTGTGCTGAGCTCTTCGGCCTGCACCGCGGCCAGGAATGGTATGTCGGTCACTACCTGTTTGAGCGCCCGGCCGCAGGCTGAGCCCAGGTGAGATCAGGCAGCCAAACCCCGGCAGGCGCGGCCCTTGCGATCCTCAAGCGCTGCTGGCGCTGGTCATCAGGGCTGGCCACAGTGCTCTTGATGGTCTGGGTGATCAACGCTGGGGTGATCACGGCCGGCTGCGCGGCGAATCGGGTGCCGGTCGATCTGGACCTCGTCTTCGTTGAGGTCACTCCGATGGACTATGCACGCATCCTCTGCCGGTTGGTGCCGATGGGGGAGCGTCATACCTGCATGACGACGGTGATCGCGCACTACCGCGAGCATTGGAATCGCGATATCCCGCCGCAAGAGGCGGTCGATGGGCCCTTCGTTGCCTTCATCGACGATCGGCTCTACCGCGGCAGCTATGTCTCGAATCCGTTCGCCGCGGCCTTCTCGATCACCGACGGCACCACGGCCTGTCGCGGCCGCTACAGTGCCTTCGCCGGGGATAAGGGGCCGATCTTCCGCGTGCGTTGCAGCGATGGACGTACCGGCCAGGCGCAGATCGTGCTGGACCAGACCGGGCGCAACGGCATTGGCAAGCTGGCGCTCGAGAACGGCTCTGCTGGCGACATCGTCTTCGGCCATGCCGCGGTTGGCGGCCTGTTCGACGGATGGTGAGCGCGCCCTTGATGGGCCCCGCTGGTCTCGCGATCAGCACCTCTGCCGAGCAGCTCGGGCGCTCGGGCATCAGAGGGGCGCCAATTGGGCCCGAGCCCGGCGGTGGCTAGAACACCAGGTTTAGCATGACCAGCGAGACGATCAGGAAGAGCAGGGTCATGATGCCGCCTGCACGCAGGTAATCCGGCACCCGGTAGCCGCCCGGCCCCATGATCAGGGCATTGACCTGATGGGTTGGGATCAGGAACGAGTTTGAGGTCGCGATGCCCACCGTCAGCGCGAAGACCGCCGGGTTAGCGCCGGCGCCAATCGCCATGTTGACCGCGAGCGGTACCAATAGCACCGTGGCGCCGACGTTCGACATCACCAGCGTGAAGAAGGTGGCCAGCACCGCAAGCGCGGCCTGGATGACCCAGATCGGCACGTCGCCGAGCGCGTTCAGGGTCTCCTGCGCGATCCACGCGGCGGTGCCCGAGGTCTCCACGGCGAGCCCGAGCGGGATCAGCGAGGCCAGCAGGAACACCGTCTTCCAGGACACCGCCTCGTAGGCCTCATCGATCGAGAGCACGCCGGAGAGGATCATGCCGATCGCGCCCGTCAGCAGGGCCACCGAGAGCATCAGATCGGTGAACAGGACCAGCCCCAGGGTCAGGGCGAAGAAGAGCAGCGCGAGCGGCAGCTTCTGCGGGCGCAGCTCCTCGTGCGGGTACTCGGTGGTGACGATGACGAAGTCGCGGTCGCTCTCGAGTCTGGCCAGATCCGCCCAGCTGGTGTGCACCACCAGCGTATCGCCGGGCTTGAAGGGGAGGTTGCGCACGCCCCCGGTCGCGTAGGTCAGGGTCTCGTCGCCACGGCGGATCGCGAGCACCGAGAGGCCATAGACCTTGCGCAGGAAGAGGTCGCGCGCCGACTTGCCGATCAGCGAGGAGCCCGGCGGGATCACGATCTCGGCGATGCCCGCCCGGGTGGCCGAGAGGGCCTCGGCGAAGACCTCGAGATCGGGCCGGCGCTCGACCCCGCTCTCGGCGGCAAAGGTGGCAAAGCGCTCCTCGGTGCCGAGCACGCCGAGGATGGTCGACTGCTCGATCCCAAGGCTGCGGTCGACGCCGGAGGCACCGAAGCGCACGCCATCACCCTTCTCGATGGCGATGATCCGTACATTCCAGCGCCGCTCGATCTCATCGACGCTGAGCCCGGCGACGGTGCTCTCGGCACCGACGCGGACCTCGTGGATGCCGAAGTCGCCGACGCCATAGTTCTCGGCGTAGTAGGCCATGGGATCGCCGGGCTGTAGCAGCTTGTCGTTGTCGCGCACCGGCAGCACGAAGCGCCCGGCCAGCACGAAATAGAGGATCCCGGTTGCCACCAAGGCTAGGCCGATCGGGGTCACCGCGAACAGCCCGAAGGTCTCCATCTGCTGCTCGGGCGGCAGGCCCTGATTGGTGGTCTTGATCAGGTCGTTGAGCAGGATCAGGGGGCTCGATCCGACCATGGTGATGGTGCCGCCGAGGATGGCGCAGAAGCCCATCGGCATCAGCAGCCGCGACATCGGAAGCTTGGTGCGCGCCGAGATGCGGCTCACCACGGGCAGGAACAGCGCCGCGGCGCCGACATTCTGCATGAAGGATGAGATGACACCGACGGTGCCGGATATCAGCGGGATGATGCGCGCCTCGGTGCTGCCGCCGATGCGCATGATGAAAGCGGCGACCCGCGACATGATGCCGGTCTTGTCGAGCCCGGCGCCGATGATCATGACCGCGATGATCGAGATCACGGCGTTTGAGGCGAAGCCATCGAAGAGATTGGCCAAGGGGACCAGTCCGGTCTCCAGCCCCATGAAGGGCGCCAATAAGGTCGTCAAGCCCAGCAGCACCATCACGCTGACCGCGGCGACGTCGACCGAGACCACCTCGAAGGCGAACAGGAAGACGGTCAGCACCAGCACGCCCATCACCCAGGCGATCTCAATGGACGGCACCTGCCCAGCAAGCCAGATCGCGAAGACCGCGAGCACGGCGCCGGCGATGTCGGTGAGGCTGATGCCCTTCGGCAAGATACGCATGCATGAGACTCCAGTGGTTCGAGGTCCGCGGTGGCCACCAAGGCACCGAACATCGGTCTATGCTAATGAAACCGGCGAGATTTCGCTGCTGCGATTTGTCTTCGCGGGTGCCGATGGCTCGGTGTCAACCCCCGGCTTGGCTAACCGGCCCCGAGTCCTGCATTGAAGGCCGGCCCTGGCTCGCCTAGTATCCAAGCTGCGCGCAGTTGGTGCGCGGAGATCCGATTCGGCGACAGAACCATGCATCCTGATACCGCCTCGCGTGTTCGCCAAACCTGGGCGCTGATCCTGCCGCAGCGCAAACAGGTCTGCCGCGACTTCTATCGGCGGCTGTTTCGGCGCTATCCCGAGCTCCAGCCCCTGTTCAAGGGCGAGATTGGCGAGCAGGCCGACCTCTTCGTCACCATGATCAATACGGTGATCAGCGCCCTCGAGCATCCGGAGCGGGTGCGGCCTTTGATCGAGACCCTGGGCGCGCGCCATGCCGGCTACGGGGTTCAGGCCGCGGACTATGCGAAGTTTGAGGAGGTCTTACTTGAGACCCTGGACGAGGCGCTCGGCGACGCGCTTGATGACCAAGGGCGCGCCGCCTGGCGCGAGGTCTTCGAGCAGCTGTCCGCGGCCATGCAAGCAGGTGCGTCGCGCCTGGGCTAGCCTGGGCTAGGCGCGACTAGTCCGCGGCGTAGGCGGGCAGGCGCTCTGGCGGAATCTCGCTCAGTGCAGGGGCGTCTCGGTCCTTGTCCGACAGGATCGGCTCGATGGCGGGTGGCCAGGTGATGCCGATCTCCGGGTCATCCCAGCGCACCGCGAACTGCGTCTCCGGATGGTAGCTGTCGGTGCACTTGTAGCTGAAGATGGCGCTCTCGCTAGTGACCAGATAGCCGTGCAGGAAACCGCTCGGAACCCAGAGCTGATGCTTGTTCTCGGCACTGAGCTCGGCGCCAACCCAGCGCCCGAAGGTCGGTGAGCCGCGGCGCACATCGACGGCGACGTCGAAGACCGCCCCGGCGACGACCTGCACCAGTTTTCCCTGACCGAAGGGGTTTTGGATGTGCAGCCCGCGCAGGATGCCGCGCCCGGAGAAGGCCTGATTGTCCTGGACGAACACCGGCCCGATGCCATGCTCGGCATAGCGCTCCTGTTGCCAGGTCTCGCAGAACCAACCGCGGTGGTCACCGAACACCCTGGGCTCGATCAACAGCACCTCGGGGATGGCGGTCGGGGTGATCTTCATGGTGCCGGCCCTCGGGTTAGCAGCCCAAGCAGGTATTCACCGTAACCACTCTTGCGCAGGGGCTCGGCAACCGCGCGCAGTCCGTCATCGTCGATCCAGCCGTTGCTGTAGGCGATCTCCTCGGGGGCGCAGATCTTCAGCCCCTGGCGCTTTTCGATGGTCTCGATGAAGTTCGCGGCCTCGATCAGCGACTCGTGGGTGCCGGTATCGAGCCAGGCGATGCCGCGGCTGAGGCGCTCCAGGTGAAGCTGGCCCTGCTCGAGATAACGGCGGTTCAGATCGGTGATCTCGAGCTCGCCACGGGTTGAGGGCTTGAGGCTGGCCGCGAGCTCGCAGGCTTGCTCGTCGTAGAAGTAGAGCCCGGTGATCGCGTAGTTGGAGCGCGGCTGTGTCGGCTTTTCCTCGAGGCCGATGACTCGCCCGTCCTCATCCAGCTCGGCGACGCCATAGCGCTCCGGATCGCGGACCCAGTAGCCGAAGACGCTCGCGCCCCGATCTCGGCCCGCCGCGGCGCGCAGATGCGAGCGCAGTCCGCCGCCGTAGAAGATGTTGTCGCCAAGGATCAGGCAGGAGGGGGCGCCGGCCAGGAAGTCGCGGCCGATGATGTAGGCCTGAGCGAGCCCCTCGGGCTTCGGCTGGACCGCGTATTGGAGCTCGACTCCCCATTGGCGACCATCGCCGAGCAGTGCACTGAAGGACTCGGCATCGCGCGGCGTGGTGATCACCAGGATCTCGCGGATACCGGCCATCATCAGCACCGCGAGCGGGTAGTAGATCATCGGCTTGTCGTAGACCGGGAGCAGCTGCTTGCTGATGCTCAGCGTGAGCGGGTGCAGCCGGGTCCCGGAGCCGCCGGCGAGGATGATGCCCTTGCGTCTCATCCGATCCCCGCTCCCGTGATCTGGGTACCAAGCCGCTCGCCGCGGTAGCTACCGTCGGTCACGCGCTGGGTCCACGCCTGGTTCTCGAGATACCAGCGCAGCGTTCGGCGCAGGCCGCTCTCGAAGGTCTCGTTGGGGGTCCAGCCCAGCTCGGTGCGGATCTTGGTGGCATCGATCGCGTAACGGCGGTCATGACCCGGCCGGTCGGTGACGAAGGCCTTGAGCTGAGCATGGGGGCGGAAGGTGGAGTCGGGCAGCGCCTCATCGAGCAGCGCGCAGAGGGTATCGACTACCTCGAGATTGGTGCGCTCGCTGTCGCCGCCGATGTTGTAGACCTCGCCCGGGCGGCCCGCCGCGAGCACGCGCTCGATCGCGAGGCAGTGATCTTCGACATAGAGCCAATCGCGCACATTGCCGCCGTCGCCATAGATCGGCAGCGGCTCGCCGGCCATGGCCTTGGCGATCATCAGCGGGATCAGCTTCTCGGGGAACTGGTAGGGGCCGTAGTTATTCGAGCAGTTGGTGGTCAGCACTGGCAAGCCATAGGTGTGATGCCAGGCGCGCACCAGGTGATCGGAGGCCGCCTTCGAGGCCGAGTACGGCGAGTTCGGCGCATAAGGGGTCGTCTCGGTGAAGCGACCCGTGGCCCCAAGCGAGCCATAGACCTCGTCGGTCGAGACATGCAGGAAGCGAAAGCCCGAGCGGCGGCTGGGCTCAAGCTCACGCCAGTAGGCGAGCACGCTATCGAGCAGGTTGAAGGTGCCGGAGATATTGGTCTCGATGAAGGCGGCGGGGCCGTCGATCGAGCGGTCGACATGACTCTCGGCAGCGAAGTTGACCACCGCCTCGACGCGGTACTCGCGGAGCAACTGGGCGACCAGGGTCTGATCGCCGATGTCGCCCTGCACGAAGACATGGCGCGGATCATCCCGAAAGGCGGCGAGGGTATCAGGGTTGCCGGCGTAGGTGAGCTTATCGAGGTTGATCACCCGCTCGGCGCCTTGGCGCATCTTGAGGTGAACGAAGTTACCGCCGATGAAGCCGGCACCGCCGGTGACGAGCAGCGTGCGCATGGTGTTTCTGGGGCCTCCCTTGACCTGTCACGATCATAGCACTTTCGGCTCGAGCGTCTGCGCCGGACTCGGGAGCGCGTGCGGCTGCGTTGGAGTCTGGGCGGGCGGCGCGACCCGCTGAACGGGCGTTTTCCTGCCGTTGGGCCTAGTCTCAACCGCTGCTGCGCCGAACCTCGATCACGTCGCTGAGCTGGCGCAGCTTAGCGCAGACCTGCTCGAGCTGATCGGTATCGCTGACCTCGACCCTGAAGCGCATGCTGGCGCGATCGTTGGTGGCATCGGTCTGGGTCTCGGTAGCGATCACGTTGGCGTCCTCGTCGGCGAGCACCGAGGAGACGTCGCGCAGCAGGCCTTTTCGATCCGCGGCGGTGATGACGATATCGACCGGGTAGGCGGCATGGTCCGGCTGCTCGGCCCATTGCACCTCGATCAGGCGCTCCTGCTCGTCATCGCGCAGCCCGGTGATATTGGGGCAGCTGGCGCGATGCACGGCGACACCGCGGCCGCGGGTGATGAAGCCGACGATCGGGTCGTCCGGGACCGGGTGACAGCAACTGGCGATCTGCGTCATCAGGTCCGGCACCCCGGCGACCACCACCTCTGGGCGAGCTGAGCCGCGGCGCCGGCGCCGGCCCGCGCTCGGCAGCGACCCCGGCTCGGCATCGTCCGCGCCATCGCGCCGCTCAGCGCGCGGCTCGCCGACCTGGCGCGCGGCGGTCCCAACCGAGAGGTCGCCGCGGCCGATGGCCGCGAGCACGTCGTCGCCGCGCTGCAGATTGAAGCGCTCAGCGAGCTGATCGAGTGGGGCCTTGGCATCGATGCCAAGGCGGGCCAGCTCCTTGTCGAGCAGGCTCCGACCTTCGCTGAGGTGGCGCTCGTAGTCCTGTTGCTTGAACCATTGGCGGACGCGATTGCGTGCGCGCGTCGTGGTCAGATAGCCGTGATGGACGCTCAGCCAGTCGCGGCTTGGGGCCGCGTTCTTCTGCGTGATGATCTCGACCGTCTCGCCGCTAGCAAGCTTGTGCGTCAGCGGCACGATGCGACCGTCGACGCGGGCGCCTCGGCAATGATGGCCGACCTCGGAGTGGATCGCGTAGGCAAAGTCGAGCGGGGTCGCGCCGATCGGCAGCT
Source organism: uncultured Halochromatium sp. (assembly GCA_964617675.1). GTDB lineage: Bacteria > Pseudomonadota > Gammaproteobacteria > Chromatiales > Chromatiaceae > Lamprobacter. The sequence continues at coordinate 15,406 of CAZTYV010000017.1, forward strand.
CGACCACCTTCGCCTGTGGTGTCAGCACGTAGATGCTTGATGAGCGGGTCGTGCCCTGATCCTGCCCGGACAGGGCTCTAGACTCAGACCCAGGGCCAGGGCCCGATGCGGCCTCGGTGTCGGACTCGGCCTCTTGCCTCGGCTCGGCCTCCAGGGTCCGCTCGAGCCAGTTCCGCAGCGAGACGATACGCCGTTGGAAGGCGGCATCGTGGCCGGACGCCTCTTTGTAGGCCCAGTGCGCGGCCACGCCATACTCGGCATGCTGGTGCATCTCGGGGGTGCGAATCTGCACCTCGAGCACCTTGCCGTCGGGGCCGGTCACCGCCGTGTGCAGCGAGCGGTAGAGGTTGCCCTTTGGCTTGGAGATGTAATCGTCGAACTCGTCCGGGATGTACGGCCAGAGGCTGTGCACCACGCTCAGCGCGGTATAGCAGTCGTCCTCGGTGTCGACCATCACGCGAACCGCCCGCAGGTCGAAGATCTCGTCGATATCGACCCGTTTGCGCTGCATCTTGCGCCAGATGCTGTAGATGTGCTTTGGCCGCCCAGAGATGCTCGCACGCAGCCCGATGCGCGCGAACTCGTGCTCGAGGCTGGCGATGACCTCGCCGATGTAGTGCTGGCGCTCGTCGCGACGCTCGCGCAGCAGGCGCGCGATGCGCTGATACTCCTTCGGCTCGAGATAACGCAGCGAGAGGTCCTCGAGCTCCCACTTCAGCTGCCAGATGCCAAGCCGATTCGCCAAGGGCGCATAGAGCCGGATGGTGTCATTGGCGAGCTCGCGGAGGCGCTCCGCGGGTAGCGCCTTTGCCGCCCGCATCAACTGTAGCCGCTCGGCGAGGACGACGAGGATCGCGCGCACGTCCTCGGCGATATCGAGCAGCATCCGGCGCAGGTTCTCCTCGCGACGCGCATGCTCGCGCGGCTTGTCGCGGGTGCCGGTGCTGGCCTGTGGCTCGAGCCCAGCGAGCTGGCTGATTCGGCCCAGGTCCTGGACCATGCGCGCAACGCCGGCACCGCAGTGGGCGTCGATGCTGGCGGCGTCTAGCTCAATGCGCCCGAGGCAGCCACCGAGCAGGGCCGCACAGAGGGTTTCGGTGTCGAGCCGCAGGCCCATCAGGATGTCGGCGGTGCCGAGTCGATGCCGGGCGGCGCTCTCGCCGGTCTCGAGCACCTCATCGCCGACGCAGCGCCGCATCAGCTCAACGGCATCGGTGATCCGGTTGCGGCCGTCTTCGCCGTAGTGCTCGGGTACCTGCTCGAGCCAGAAGGCGGCGGCTTGGGCGTCGTCGGTTCCGGCGGCGGGGAGGCTGGTGCGTTGCGTGACCATCGCGTCTCTCCTGGTCGCGATCGAGCGGCGGCTCGATCAGCGGCTTGCTCAGCGCGGGCGCGGCTCAGTCGAGCAGGTGGCTGACCAGACCATCGGCGAGCTTGGGCTCGAACCAGGTCGACTTGGGCGGCATGAGCGCATCCGCGTCGGCGACCGCGAGCAGATCCTCCATCCGCGTTGCCGGCAGTGAGAAGGCGGCGGCCATCTCGCCGCTGTCGACCCGCGCACCGAGGCCATCGAGCCCGCGGCTGCCGCCGACGAAGTCGATGCGCTCATCGCGACGCGGATCATGGATGCCGAGGATGGGCGCGATCAGCTGGTCGTGCAGCAGGCTGACATCAAGCCTGCCGATCGGGTCGGCCGCTGGAATCCGCTCGGCGGCGAGGTGCAGACGATACCAGCGTCCAGCCAGGTAGAGCCCGAGCTCGCCGCGGGCGCTGGGCGCGACCGGCTCGGCGCTTGGATTGATCTCATAGGTCTCGGCGACCCGCGCGAGAAATGCCTCGACCCCGAGCCCGGCGAGATCCCGTACCACTCGGTTGTAAGGCAGGATGCGCAGCTGATCGTGCGGGAAGATGACGGCTAAGAAGTGATCGCTGGACTCGGGGCCAGCCTCCGCTGCGGCGCCCATGCTCGCCGCCGGCCCGTGCTTGCGCTGGGCCTCGGCCACCCGTGCGGCGGCTGCGGCGCGATGATGGCCGTCGGCGATGTAGAGGCGCTCGAGCTGCTCGAAGCCTTGGCTCAAGGACCGAATCTCGGCCTCGTCATCGATCGACCAGAGCTGATGGCGCACGCCATCCGGGGCCTGCAGATCGATCTCCGGCGGGCGCTGACAGTTGGCCTCGATGCGGCGGTCGATCTCGGTGCGCGCGCGATAGACCAGCAACACCGGCCCGGTCTGTGCCGCGAGCGCACTGATCTGCCGAACCCGGTCCTGCTCCTTTGCCGGGCGTGTGAGCTCGTGGCGGCGGATGCGGCCCGCGCGATAGGCGTCGACCGAGGCCGCCGCGACCAGTCCGGTCTGCTGGTGCCCGTCTAGGCTCAGTCGGTAGGCGTAGTAGCGCGCGCTCGGGTCCTGATGGAGGATGCCTTGGGTACGTAGGTGCTGCAGGTTCTCCCGCGCCTTGGCGTAGACCGCGTCGGCGTAGGGGTCGGTCTGTTCGGGCAGGTCGACCTCGGCGCGCGAGATGTGCAAGAAGCTCGCCGGGCGATCCTGCACCATGGCGCGCGCCTCAGCGGTACTCATCACATCATAGGGCGGGGCCGCGACCTCGGCAGCATGCTCGGGGCGTGGGCGCAGTCCGGCAAAGGGGACGATCAAGGCCATCGCGCGTCGCCTCAGCGCGGGGGCGGCGCGTAGAGCAGACCGCCCTGGCTCCAGAGCGCGTTCATGCCGCGCTTGATATCGAGCCCGGAGGCCTTGCCGAGGTTGCGATCGAAGACCTCGCCATAGTTGCCGACGGCCTTGATGACGCGATAACCCCAGCCGGGCTCGACACCAAGGGTCGCGGCGCTCTCGCCGTCGAGGTCGAGCAGGGTACGCACCGCGTCGCTCTGCGCCCGGGCCTTGGCGGTGTCGACGTTATCGGAGCTGATGCCCATCTCCTCGGCATTGATCAGGGTGAACAGGGTCCAGCGGACCAGGTCGAGGAGCCGTGCCTCCGGTTTGGCGACCGCGGGCGCGAGCGGCTCGCGTGAGATCATCTCGGGGAGGATGCGCTGAGTCTCGGGTTCTTCGAGTCCGGCGCGCAGCGCGAAGAGTTGGATGCGATCGCCGGTCAGTGCCGTGCACTCACCATCGAGATAGGCCGCGGCGGCAGTCTTGGTGTCTGGGTATGGCTTCAAGGTCAACGGCATCTGGTGGCGCTTGAAGTAGCGTGTGGCGTTCTCGATGCTGGTGGTGTCGGCGATCGCGCAGACACGAGCGTCCCCGAGCTCGAGGGTGCTGCGAATCTCGGCCGAGCGCGGCACCATGAAGCCTTGCCCGTCGTAGTAGAGGATGGCCGCGAAGCTCACACCTTGAGCGAGATCGCGTGCCTGGGTCCAGGTGGTGTTGCGCGCGAGCAGGTCGACCTCGCCGTCGCGCAGGGCGCTGAAGCGCTCGGTCGTGGTCAGGGGGATCAGCTCGACCTTCTGTGCCGAGCCGAGGGCGGCGGCCGCGACCGCGCGGCAGAGATCGACATCGATCCCGCTCCATTCGCCATCGCTCGCGCGATAGGAGAGCCCGGGGATCTCGCCATTAACACCGCAGCGCAAGAGATCGCGCTCGCGCACCTCGTCGAGGCGATCGGCGGCGGCGCCGAGCGCTACCAGGAGCAGCGTGGCGGCGAGCAGTCGGCTGGTTCGGCGGGGCCAGTGTCGCGGTGAGGCGTGCATCGATCGAGTCCTCATGGCTACCAGGAGATCAGGGCCCATTGCGGCACCTGCGTATCGAAGCCCGGCCCGCCGCGGTTCCATTCCATGTCGCCAGAGCCATCGGTATCGACGAGATAGTAGGGCGCGCCGGCCGCGGGCTGGATACGGACCATGTAGACGTTGCCATTGACGCTGAACTCCTCGACGGTGCGGTTCTCGTAGTCACGCAACCGGACCTGCGGTGCGAAATCGGCCTCGGTGACCCGCAGGTCGAGCTCGCTCAGCGACGGCTGCGCACGGCCGAGCGCCGCGACCGCGACGAGTCCGGCAGCGGGCAGGGCAATGGCGAGCGATCGGCGAGACCAGTGTCGACGCATAGGCGATCAAGGCGGGCTGACACGAGGAAGCGCCGATGATAGCAGGAACCCCGGGCCGTTTGCGGTCACCGCCAACGCACGAGGGGCAATGAGCGTCGCGCGGCGACCAGGGCGCCTCAGCCGGATTGGCGCAGCGCCGAGAGCGGTGGTCGCACCAAGAGCCCGTAGGTGCCCAGGGTGCCGGCGGCACCCACCAGTAGACCGCTGCCGAGCACGCCGCCGATCCAGAGCCAAGGACTGAAGCTGAAGGGCAGCCCGAACAGCTCGCGCGCCAGCATCCAGCCGGTGAGCTCGGCAAACAGTGAGGCGATCAGTCCTGCCAACAATCCGGCCGTGGTGAGCTCCACCGCGAGCGCGAACAGCAGCTGAGGGCGGCGTGCCCCCAAGGCCCTGAGCACGCCGTGCTCGGCACGGCGCACCGCTAGGCTCGCCTGGATGCCCGCATACATCACCAGGAGTCCTGCCAAGAGCGTGAACAGGAACACGTACTCGACCGCCTGAATCCCCTGGCGAATGATCCCCTGCACCTGTTGGAGCAGGGCGCCGACATCGATCAGGGTAACGCTCGGGAAGGCCTGCATCAGCTCGGTGATCAGCGCGTCGTCGCCGGGCGGCAGATAGAAGCTGGTGATGTAGGTCGCCGGCTCTTCGGCGAGCAGCGCCGGCGGCGCGATGACGAAGAAGTTGACGTTGAAGCTGTCCCATTGCACCCGGCGCAGACTGGTGACCTGCGCCGCGACCTCGCGCCCGGCGACCCAGAAGCGCAGCTCGTCGCCGAGTCTGATCCCGAGGGTCTCGGCGATGCCTTCCTCGACCGAGAACTGCCCGGGCGCATCGGCGCCGTCCCACCAGCGCCCGGCGACGATCTCGTTGTCGGCCTGCATCGTCAGCGCGAAGCTGAGGTTGAATTCACGCTCCACCAGGCGCTGGGCCCGCGGCTCGTCGTAGTCGTCCGGTTCAATCGGCGCGCCATCGATCGCCTTCAGTCGACCCCGGATCATCGGATAGAGCCCCGGGGTGTCGAGCCCTTTCTCGCGCAGAAAGGCCGCGAGGGCGTCGACCTCGCCGGGCTGGATGTTGATCAGAAACCGATTCGGCGCGCCTTCCGGCAAGGTCTCCTGCCAGCTGCGCAGTAGATCGAGCCGCACCACGGCCAGTAGCAGCAGTGCCAGGATGCCGAGCCCGAGGCCGACGATGGTCAGGATGGCCGCGCTGGGGCGCCGCGCCAGCCCCGCGAGTCCGAGCCGCCAGACGCCGCGCGCCCGCCCGGCCGCGAGACCGGCCAGCCATACCAGCAGCGCCGCGGTCAGGCCGAGTACCAGGATGGTCGCGGCGACGCCGCCGAGGAGCTGCCAGGCCAGGGTCGCATCGCCGGCCTGCCAGAGGATCAGCAATGCCAGGGCGCCAACGGCAGCGGCGGCGCTGATGGCGACCGAGGCGCGCGGCGGTCCCAGATCACGCCGCAGTACTCGCAGCGGGGGCACATCGGCGAGCTGCAGCAGCGGCGGCAGCCCGAAGCCGGCCAACGCGATCAGCCCGGTGCCCAGGCCCACGAATGCCGGCGCCCCGCTGGGGGCCGGGAGCTGGCCGTCGAACCAGTCCGCGAGCATGGCGGCAAGACCGAACTGTGCTAGCCAGCCGAGCAGCACGCCCAGCGCCCCGGCGATGAGACCGAAGAGCAACAGGCGCAGCGCAAACACCCGCGTGAGCAGGTGACGGGGTGCGCCGAGACAACGCATCACCGCCACCGCATCTGTCTGGCGGTCAACCAGGCGCCGGCTGGCCAAGGCCATCGCCGCGCCGGCGACGAGTAGGGTGGTCAACGCCGCCAGATGCAGGAAGCGGCTGGCGCGATCGACCGCCGATTCGAATTCGGGCCGAGCGGTGCGCGCGTCGAGCAGCTCGGCGTTCGCTGGGAGTCGGCTCGCCGCCCAGGCGCGGTAATCGGCGATGGCATTGGCGTCGCCGGCGATCAACAAGCGGTGGCGCACGCGACTCGCCTCGCCGACCAGTCCGGTGGCCTCGAGATCGTCCAGCGACATCATGACCCGCGGTGCGATCTGGAAGACATTGCCGCCGCGATCGGGCTCGTAGGTGATGATCTGGCGGATCGGCCGTTGCGCCTCGCCTAGGGTCAACGGGTCGCCGGTGCGCTTCTGCAAGACGTGCAGAAGTCGCGATTCGACCCAGACCTCGCCGGGCGGTGGTCCGCCGCCCGCCTCGGTTTCGGCGTCGTCGATGCGCTCGCGCAGCCTGAGCTGGCCTCGTAATGGGTAGCCCGCATCGACTGCCTTCACCTGCACCAATTGACTGGTCTCGCCGGCAAAGACGACGCTACGGAAGGTCTGAGTGCGGGCCAGCTGCAGGCCGCGCTCTCGGGCCTCGTCGGCGAGCTCAGCCGGCAGCGGCGTCGAGGCCTCAAGCGCGAGATCCGCGGCCAACAGCTCCCCGCCTTGGCGCTGCATGGCCGCCTCGATGCGGTCGGTGAAGAAGCCGACCGCGGTGATCGCGGCCACGGTGAGGATCAGGGCGCCGGCCAGCAGATAGAGCTCGCCGCTGCGCCAATCGCGCCGCAGCAGCCGCGCGGCGAGCCGCCAGGCGGGGATCGAGCCGCCTCGGCGTCCAGCGCCGGGGCTTCCAGCGGGGGGCGGACCAGGTCTGAATCCGGGGCTCGACCTGAGGCCGGTGCTCGCGTCGCGCTCGTTGCCGCTCATGCCGCCGCCTCGAGTCGCCCGGCGCTCATGCTCAGGCGTCGGTCGCAGCGCTGAGCGAGGGCTGGATCATGGGTCACCAGCACCAGGGCCGCGCCGGCATCCTCGCGCAGGCCAAACAGCAGATCGATGATGCGCGCGCCGGTCGCTTCGTCCAGGTTTCCGGTCGGCTCGTCGGCGAACAGGACCTCGGGGCTCGGCGCGAAGGCGCGCGCGATCGCCACCCGTTGCTGTTCGCCGCCGGAGAGCTGGCGCGGATAATGACCGGCGCGTGCGCTCAGCCCGACGCGCTCGAGTGCGGCCTCGGCGGTGCGTCTGACCGAGCCGGGCTGGCTCGCCTCGGTCAGCTCCAGCGGCAGCAGGACGTTCTCGAGTGCGGTGAGTGTTGGAATCAGTTGGAAGCTTTGGAACACGAAACCGACGCGACCGGCGCGCAGCGCGGCACGGGCGTCTTCATCGAGCGGCTCCAGCGCCTGGCCGCAGAGCTGCGCGGTCCCGGAGCTGGCCCGATCCAGCCCGGCGAGCAGGCCGAGCAAGGTCGACTTACCGCTGCCCGAGGCACCAACGATCGCAACCGCCTCGCCGGGCGCGACCTCGAGGTCGACGCCGGCGAGGATCTCGATTGGCCCGCTCGGCCCCTGTACCTGCTTGGTCAGCGCCCGTGCCCGGCAGATAGGGCTGCCGCCGTTGGCCGCCGGGACCTGGACGTCGCCCTTGGCTGGCGCGTCGCGCGAGCCCATGCTCTGTGCTCGATCCTGCTGATCACGATTTGGAGCCTGATCCCACATGCTGCGCGTTCTCCTGTTGATTCTCTTGCTGGTGTCCGTAGCCGGCGTCGCCTCCGCGTCGGCGGGCTCGCCCGCGGCCGACCCTCGCGTTCACCCGGGCGCTGACCGAGCGGAGCGCTCGCTAGCCGCCGAGCCGCCGGTGCTCCTGGTCCTCGGTGACAGTCTGAGCGCGGCCTACGGTCTGCCGTTGGACCAGGGTTGGGTGAGTCTGTTGCAGGCCCGCATCCGCGAGCGCGGCCTGGACTATCAGGTGGTGAATGCCGCGATCTCGGGTGACACGATCGCGGGTGGCCTAAGCCGGTTGCCGGACCTGCTCGCCACACACTCGCCGGCCATCGTGCTGATCGAGCTCGGCGCCAACGATGGCCTGCGAGGGTTCCCGCCATCGAAGATCGAGGACGATCTGGTGTCCTTGGTCGAGCAAGCGCGCGCAAGCGGTGCCCAGGTGGTGCTGATCGGCGTGCGCCTGCCGCCTAACTATGGTTCGGCCTACACCGAGCGCTTTCAACGACTCTACGCGACGGTTGCCGAGCGCACCGGGGCGGCACTGGTTCCGCGCCTGCTCGCCGGAGTGGCCGAGGATCGGGGGCAGATGCAAGACGATGGTCTGCATCCAACCGCCGCTGCGCAGCCACGCATCCTCGACAACGTCTGGCCGGTGCTGGCGCCGCTCCTCGACGAGTCTGAGACGAGTCCGACGGATCCGCGCTCGCTCGTGGCAGAATAGGCCGGCCGGCTAGCGGCGCGTCCCAGACACCCGCTCCTGAGACCAACCCCACAGATCGCAATCTGTCACATCAGGATCGTTTAGAGGGCTGGTTTAGATGGCTGGTCGATGGTTGGCCTGAAGTCGCGCGATCGGGTGGCGGCCTGCCTGTCTGCTAGCCAATCCGCCAGCATGTCCGAAGGTTCCGAGACAAGTGACGATGAATCGACTCTCTTTGCTGCTGCTTGCCATCAGTCTGGCCTCGCTGCTGGGGGCGTGCTCCTCCGGACCACCCCGGGTGATTGGGCAAGAGGCCTACAACGGCCAGGCCGCGGCCGGCATCGTGCGCCCGCCCGGCGCACAGGGTGCGCAGATTCAACAGCGCATGATTGCCGGGCTCGATGCGGATGGCGCCTTCGCGGGGCTGTATCCGCTCGACTCGGCGTATGAGAGCACCGAGGTTGAGGTCTTGATCGAGCCCGTCGTGGTCGAGGCGCAGCCCGGCGGTCGCGGCTTTGAGCGTCTGCTGTTACAGGTGCGTGCGTCGCGCAAGAACGATCGCGGCGATGCGTTCAACAAGAGCTACCGCGGCCGTGCGTCTGGTCGTCGCGATGCGCTCGATGAGATTCTCGAGCCGCTCGGACGCGACCTGAGGCGTCGCTTCGGTGCTAACCCGGTGTACTGAGCGCCAGGCTGGGCTCCTCGTCCATGCGCGCAGCGATGGGGCGAGCGCGAATCGATCTCGGGCGGGCAAGGCGCCGAGCGCGCCACGCCCCGTCCCGCCCCGTTCCGCCCCGCCCCGTTCCGCCTTGACTATCGAAAACGCCGCAGATACCACCACTCGAACAGGCGCTTGAGCCAGTGGAAGACCGGCGAGCTCGGCAGGACCAGGTTGTAACGGGGCGTCCGCGCAACCAGCATGCCGCGGTCGTTGGCGTCGACGATACAGAGCAGCTCGACCTTGAAGGTCTCGCGCGGCGTGCCGCCCGCAAGCTCCACGATCAGGTTCTTGGCCGCAGCGCGGGCTTGCAGGTCGGCCATGTGCGCCTGCTTTGGCATCCAGTCCGGCCCTGGGAAGCTGCCTGAGTCGCCGACCACGTAGGTGCGCTCGAACCCGGGAACCCGGCACTGGGCGTCGGCTTGGAGTAGGCCGCCGGGCGAGCGCGGCAGGTCGGTGTCATCGAACCACTGGTTGCCGGTCATGCCCGGCATGAAGATGATGAGGTCAGCGGGGATCTCGCCGCCTTCGGTGATGACCTTGTCGGCCGTGAACTGCTTAGGCTTGTGCCCGAGATGGGTCTCAATGCCGACTCGATGCATCTCGGCGAGCAATTTGTCGACCGCCTTGGGGCCGAGCCGGTTACCGGGGCGCTCGGCCGGGGTGAAGAAGATGATGCGAAAGCGCTCGCGCCGGCCTTCCTTGCGCAGCTGCCGATCGAGGCCAAACAAGAACTCGAAGATCGGCCCGCCGCGCATCGATTGGGGCTCATTGGGGTTGCCGGAGAAGCCCATCGCGATGGTGCCGCCGTCGAGCGCGCGGAGTCGATCGCGGATTGCCTCGGCCGCGGCGATCCCTTCGCAGGGCGTGATCGCATGCTCGATGCCGGGCAGCTTCTTGATGAAGCGCCCGCCGCTGGCGATGATCAGGCCGTCGTTCTCGACCTGGCCGGCGTCGGTCTTCAGGACCCGCCCTCCATCGCTCAGGCCGGTGGCGGAGGCCGCAAGGTGCTCGGCGTCCATCTTGCTCAGGAAATGACCAAGGTCGAGCCGCAGGTCGGCACCGCTGCGCAAGCCGCTTGGCACCCAGATCAGACCTGGGTAGTAGATGAATTCGGGGCGCGGGCTCACCAGGGTGATCTGGCCCTGGAAGCCCTGGTCGCGGAGCGTCTTCAGCGACGTCAGCGCGCCGAATCCGGCGCCGACGATGGTCACGCGTTGCATAGAGGTCTCCAATACTGGTCACGGACAACGCGATGTGTGAGCCCCTTGGGCGCATCTCCATCGGTTGACCACTGGGTCGGTTAGATCGCATACTGAGCGGCTACGCCCGGAATGGGCGTTCTCCTTGCTCCACCTCAGACCCTGGCTCTGACTCTGGCTCAGGTCCCGGCTAAGACCCCGGTTCAGACCGCGGCTTAGACCCAGGCTTAAGCTCAGCATCCGGTACGGTCTGCGGGGGGCTCTATCATCCGTGAGGAGCATTATGCGTCACTATGAGATCGTCTTCCTGGTCCATCCGAGCCAGAGCGAGCAGGTTCCAGCCATGCTGGACCGCTATCGCAGTAACCTCGAGGCTCGCGGCGGCCAGATCCACCGTCTTGAGGACTGGGGTCGGCGCCAGCTGGCCTATCCGATCAATAAGATCCACAAGGCCCATTATGTGCTGATGAACATCGAGTGCGACGCCGAGGCGCTCGCCGAGCTCGAGAGTGCATTCCGCTTCAACGACGCCGTGCTGCGGAATCTGATCATCAAGCGCGATGCCGCAGTCACTGAGCCGTCGCCGCTGCTCAAGAGTGGCGATGAGCGCGAGGGCTCGGATGACGAGGGTGGTGATCGGGATCGTGGCGAGCGTCGCTCGCGGCGTTCCGATGACGGCGGAGACGGACGCGCCCATGGGCGCGACTCGGACGACGATTAACGCCGTCTAGGTCCCGCTCCGGTTCCGACCCTTCCACCCCCATTCGTCTCGAGGCACCCTATGTCACGCTATTTCCGTCGTAAACGCTACTGCCGATTCACCGCCGAGGGCATCACCGAGATCGATTACAAGGATCTCAACCTGCTCAAGGCCTTCGTGAGCGAATCCGGCAAGATCGTCCCCAGCCGTATCACCGGCACCTCGGCCCGTTATCAGCGCCAGCTCGCAACCGCCATCAAGCGTGCGCGCTACATCGCGCTGCTGCCCTACACCGACGGGCATTGATCCGAAGCGCAGCCGCAACAACCCACTCAACCTGGAGATCCCACTGTGGACCTGATCCTCATGAAGAAGGTGCGTGGCCTGGGCGAGCTCGGAGACAAGGTCTCGGTGCGCGCCGGCTACGGTCGCAATTTCCTGATCCCGACCGGCCTTGCTAAGCCGGCAACCGCTGAAAACCTCCGGCTGTTCGAGGAGCGACGCGCGGAGCTCGAGCGCGAGGCGGCCGATGCCTTGGCCGCGGCCGAGTCGCGCAAGGCCAAGCTCGAGGGCATTATCGTCACCATCCCACGCAAGGCCGGTGATGAAGGCCGGCTGTTCGGTTCCGTCGGTACCGGCGATATCGCGACGGCCCTCAGCGAGGGCGGTCTCGGTCTTGAGGTGCTCAAGAGCGAGGTGCGCCTGCCGGAGGGGCCTTTCCGCGCGGTGGGCGAGTACGACGTCGACCTGCATCTGCATTCGGACGTCGTCGTCACCGTCCGCATCGAGGTCATTCCGGCGAGCTGATCCCGACTCCCGGCGCGATCGCCGGCGAGCCCCGGGGGATTCCCCGGGGCTCTCAACCGCGCTCCCGCTGGCCTTTCGCCGCGGGGCGCGCGTCGGGCTAAACCCGCAGCAGCAGCCGAGCGGGGTCTTCCAGGGTGTCCTTGATCGTCGCGAGGAATTGCACCGCGTCGCGCCCGTCGACGATGCGGTGATCGTAGGACAGCGCCAGATACATCATCGGGCGGATCGCGATCTCGCCAGCAACGGCGACGGGTCGGTCCTGGACCTTGTGCATGCCGAGGATCGCGCTCTGCGGTAGATTCAGGATTGGCGTCGACAACAAGGACCCGAACACACCGCCGTTGGTGATCGAGAAGGTCCCGCCGGTCAGCTCCTCGAAGCTCAACGAGCCATCCTTGGCCTTGTTCGCGAAGTCGACGATCCCACGCTCGACGTCGGCCATGCTGAGCTGATCGCAGTTGCGTAGGATCGGCACCACCAATCCGCGCTCCGAGCTCACGGCGATGCCGATGTCGTAGTAGCCGTGGTAGATGATGTCGGTGCCGTCGACCGATGCGTTGATGATCGGGAACCGTTGCAGGGCCTCGACCGACGCCTTGACGAAAAACGACATCAGGCCGAGGCGCACACCGTGCGTCTGCTCGAAGCGATCCCGGTATTGCTGCCGCAGCGCAAGCACGGCGCCCATATCGACCTCGTTGAAGGTGGTCAACATCGCCGCGCTGCGCTGCGCCTCCACCAGTCGCTCGGCGATCCGGGCGCGCAAGCGGGTCATGGGTACGCGCTGCTCGGGCCGTCCCGCTTCCCCGGTGAGTCCGCGAGAGACCGGGACATCGAGCGCCGCTGACTCGGAGACCGGCGGTGGAGCCTGTTTGGTGACCGCCGCTGCGGCGTCCGGGTCCAGTGCTGGACCCGTCGCCTCCTGTTCGTCCAACCAGGCGATGACGTCGGCCTTGGTGATGCGGCCACCCTTGCCGCTGCCGGGGATCTTGCTGGCGTCGAGGTTCATCCCCTTCACCAGCCGCCGTGCTGCCGGGGCGAGGAGCACCGCCTCGTCACCGGCACCCTTGGCCGCCGCGGATAGGGTCACGGGTGGCGGCGCTGACGGGGTCTCGGTTGCAGCGGCCTTGGCGTCAGAGTCGCTCTCGCTCGGCGCCTGCGGCTCGGCCGTGGCGCGCTTTCGCTCGGAGCCGGTGGTGCTGGTCTGCTGCGCCGGCTCGATGAGCCCGAGCACGCTGTCGGCGCTGACCACCTCGCCCTCTGCCGCGCTCACCTCAGACAGCACGCCGTCGGCGGGCGCCGGCACCTCGAGCACCACCTTGTCGGTCTCGAGATCGACGAGAGTGTCATCCTGACGCACGCTGTCACCGGGCTTGAAGTGCCAGGTGATCACGGTCGCGTCAGCAACGGATTCGGGCAGGGCAGGGACGCGGACTTCGGTGGGCATGGGGCTCCCGTCTGGTGGCTGATCGTTGCTCGGGGTCAGGTGATGGGTCGCAGGCCTCAGGTGTCGCTGAAGGTCTCGTCGTAAGGTCGCGACTCGACCGGCTGCACCGGGATGCGCCGATTCATGCTCGGGTTAATGCGCCCGCTGAGCGCCTCGTCGATCAAGCGCTCCTGCTGTTCCACATGCACCGAGCGGTGACCGACGGCGGGCGCTGCTGCGGCCGGTCGGCCCACATAGTAGGGTTGTTTACCGCGCTCGATGAGGCGATGAAAGCGGTGCTTGATCTGATCCCAAGCGCCTTGATTTTGGGGCTCCTCCTGACACCAGATGACCTCCTCGGTGTCAGGATAATCGGCCAGGATGGCGGCAAAGGCGTCGTTCGGGAAGGGGTAGAGCTGCTCGACGCGAATGATGGCCACATCGCTGAGTCCGCGCCCGCGCCGAGCCTCGAGCAGATCGTAATAGACCTTGCCGGAACAGAAGATCAAGCGCTTGATCTCGGCGCTGTCTAAGGCATCGATCTCCGGGATGACCGGCTGAAAGGCGCCATCGGCGAGCTCGTCGAGTGAGGAGACCGCCAGCCGATGCCGCAGCAGGCTCTTGGGGGTCATGACGATCAGCGGGCGGCGGTAATCGCGCAGCATCTGCCGGCGCAGCAGATGGAACATCTGTGCCGGTGTCGTCGGCACACAGACCTGGATGTTGTGCTCGGCGCAGAGCTGCAGGAAGCGCTCGAGGCGGGCCGAGGAGTGCTCGGCGCCTTGGCCCTCGAGCCCATGGGGCAAGAGCATCACCAGCCCGCAATCGAGGCCCCACTTGCTGCCGGCTGAGCTGATGAACTGATCGATGACCACCTGAGCGCCATTGGCGAAGTCGCCGAACTGCGCCTCCCAGAGGGTCAGGGCGTTTGGCTCGGCGGTCGCGAAGCCGTATTCGAAGCCGAGCACCGCCTCTTCGGAGAGGATCGAGTCGATCGCGATGAACGCGGCAGCCTGCTCCGGGGGATCGAGCGGCCAACCGGGCGGTGCGCCCAGGTGCTGCAGCGGTGTGTAGTCGTTGCCAGTGCGCTGGCAGTGGACCTTGGCGTGCCGGTGCACGAAGGTGCCGCGGCTGGCATCTTGGCCGGAGAGGCGCACCGGGTAGCCGGCATCGAGCAGCGAGGCATAGGCCAGGTTCTCGGCGAAGCCCCAGTTGCAGAGCTGGTCACCCTGCGCCATCTTGCGCCGCTCGGCCCAGATCTTGGCCACACGCGCGTGCAGCTCGAAGCCCTCGGGCAGCTGCAATTGCCGCTCCGCGAGCTCCTGCAAACGCTCACGCGGGAAGCCGGTGTCGGCCGGCAGACGCCAATCCTGGCCGAAGCGGTTCTTCCAGTCGACGCGATAGCTATGCTCCAGGCCGCAGAGCACCGGTCGGGCGACGACGATCCCATGCTCGATGTTTGAGCGGTAGTCCTCGATCAGCGCGGCGGCCTCATCACGGCTGATCTGGCCGCGGTCGATGAGACGATCGGCGTAGATCGCGCGTGCCGTCGGGTGCTGGCGGATGCGCTTATACATCATCGGTTGGGTGACCGCTGGCTCGTCGGCCTCGTTATGACCGAGGCGCCGGTAGCAGATCAGATCGATGACCACGTCCTTCTTGAATTGATTGCGGTAGTCGAGCGCGAGCCGGGTGACGAAGATCACCGCCTCGGGGTCGTCGCCGTTCACATGGAAGACCGGCGCCTGCACCATCTTGGCCACATCGGTGCAGTAGAAGGTGGAGCGGGTGTCGAGCGGGTTGCTGGTGGTGAAGCCGATCTGATTGTTGACCACGATATGCACGGTGCCGCCGGTGCCGTAGCTTCGGGTCTGGGAGAGCTGCAGGGTCTCGGTGACCACGCCCTGGCCAGCGAAGGCCGCATCGCCGTGGATCAGCACCGGCATCACCTGATCGCCGGTACGATCACCGCGGCGGCGCTGGCGCGCACGGACCGAGCCCTCGATCACCGGATCGATGATCTCTAGGTGCGAGGGGTTGAAGCCGAGCGCCACATGGACGATGCCGCCGGGCGTGTCGATGTCGGTGGAGAAGCCAAGGTGGTACTTGACGTCACCGGCGAGCTGGCGCGGGCTGAGCCGGACCTGGCCCTCGAACTCGGCGAAGATCTCCTGCGGCGGCTTGCCGAGGGTGTTGACCAGCACATTGAGCCGCCCGCGATGCGCCATGCCGATGACGATCTCGCGCACGCCCCGGCGCCCGGAGCGTTGGATCAGCTCATCGAGCAGCGGGATCAGCGCCTCGGCACCCTCAAGCGAGAAGCGTTTCTGGCCCACGTAGCGGGTATGCAGATACTTCTCGAGTCCCTCAGCCGCGGTCAGCAGGGTCAGCAGCCAGAGGCGATCGGCGGCCTTGAGCTCCGGTCGGGCCTGGTAGCCCTCGATGCGCTTCTGCACCCAGCGCTTCTCGCTGGTTGAGGTCATGTGCATGTATTCGGAGCCGACCGGCCCGCAGTAGATGCGCTGCAGCAGGTCGATGATGCGCCGCAATGGCATCCGGTCCGGGGCGTAGAGCGAGCCGGTATGAAAGACCTGGTCCAGGTCCGCCTCTTCGAGATTGTGATAGCTCGGCTGCAGGTCGGCGACCTTGGGCGCCGGGCGCAGCTTCAAGGGGTCGAGATTGGCCACCTGGTGGCCGCGGTAGCGGAAGCTATTGATCAGTCTGACCACCGCGGTCTGCTTTTCGGCCGCCGCCGGCTCAAGGCGGGAGAGGGAGCGGCTCTGGGCGCGATTACGGCTCTCGTTGGCAAGCCGCTGGAAGTTCTCGCGGATCGGGCTGTGAGGGACCTCATTGGCGGCCTCCTCACGAATCGCCTCGAAGCGCTGTCGCCAAGCCACGTCGATACTGTCCGGGTCTTTCAGGAAGCGCTCGTAGAGGTCCTCGATAAAGGCCGCATTACCCCCGTAATAGGCGGAGGAGTTTCGGAACAGCTCTAAAAGCGCGCTCATGGGGGATCGACGGGGTCTCGAATGCTCGGTTGGTCTCCGAACACCCGAGTGTAGCGCAGAGCACAAGCCGGGGGAGCGATCGAATCCCAATATCAAGTATCGGTTTGATGCGGCCGTCTTGACGCGGGAGCTGAGCCTAGCGCCGGCCCGGGGCCGAGCCCAAGGTCTGACATATACTCCGTCATCGTCCCCGCGTGCTTTGATCCCGCTTGCCGATTTGCCATGTCCGACCGCCCACCGTCCGTCTTGCCACAAGCGTCCGCGCGCAGCCGACAACAGGGCGTTGGGCCGGATGGCTGCCTGACGCCGATCCTGCTGCGCGCCTTCGGCCGCTCGGGCACGACCTATGTGATGCATGCGCTGGCCTGCGCGGAGGCCATCAGCTTTGAGAAGCGCTACCCATTCGAGGAGCGCGAACTGACCTACCTGGTGCGGGTCGCCGAGACCGTTGCTGGGGCCAGCGCGGGCGCGATGTCGCGCGATGCGGTGCTGACCGGT
>CAZTYV010000018.1:0-31421 GCA_964617675.1 uncultured Halochromatium sp.
GGTCCGGACGGCGGTCTCTACATCCTGACCGACGAAGGCGACGGCGCCCTGCTGCGGATCCAGCCCGACGCATCCGACAGCTGATCCGCCCGGCCCAAGCCCAGGCCCAGGTGCCCGGGTGGTCAGCGGGTCGCTTGAGACAGAGACTCCGGACGGTGTGCACGAGAACAGCGTTGCGGTGCTCGCCCGAGGATCGGTCCCGGCCACCCCTTCCCCGCCGCAGCGGTGGCTCAGGCTAGCCGCGACCTCGAGGCGGGGGCTTCGGGCGCCGACTGGCCGATCGCGTCGGTGCTGAACGAGGCGCTGAACGAGGCGCTGAACGCGTCGTTGGGCGGGGTGCTTCGGTGGCGCCCCCCGCGCCGGCCACGTTGGCCCGGGGACGCCTTGCCCCAGGGCCACCACTCTGAGAGGGCGGCTCGAGCCCGGCCAGACGCATGAGCTCCGCGAGCTCATCACCAACCACCTCACGCCACTGCCCCGGCATCGGCCTCGCCCCCAGGATCACGTTGCCGAAGCGCACCCGCTTGAGTCGGCTGACACTGCAGCCGACGGCCTCCCACAGGCGGCGCACCTCGCGATTGCGACCTTCCAGGATCAGCACGTGAAACCACTGATGGCTGCCGGAGCCGCCTGAGGGCACGATCTCCTCGAAGCGCGCCCGGCCGTCCTCGAGCTCGACCCCGTTAACCAACTGCGCCAGGCACTGATCAGACACCTCGCCGCGGACCCGCACCGCGTATTCGCGCTCGATGGCCCGCGACGGGTGCATCAGGCGATTGGCGAGCTCGCCGTGATTGGTCACCAGTAAGAGCCCAGCGGTGTTCAGGTCGAGCCGGCCGACGGCGATCCAACGCCCGTCTCTAATCCCTGGCAGACGGCGAAAGATCGTCGGGCGGTCCTCGGGGTCGCGCCGCGTGACCACCTCACCCTCCGGCTTGTGGTACGCGAGCACCCGGATCGTCGAACGTCGTTGCGGGCGGCGGCGGACCTCCTGGCCATCCACGCGGATGCGGTCAGCGGATGACACCCGGTCACCGAGCTTCGCCGGTTCGCCGTTCACCCGGACCCGGCCCTCGCGAATCCAGGACTCGATCTCGCGTCGCGAGCCGAGCCCCGCCTCGGCGAGTACCTTCTGCAGCCGCACCCCGGCCTGCGGCTCCGGCGGTGGTCCGGGTCTGGTCTGCTTCATTCTGGCTCACCTGGGGTCTCGGGGTGGTGATCGGACGACGCCTCGGTGCGCCGCTCGACCTCTCCCCTGTTCAAGGCCGTCTCGCCGTTACTCGCGGCCAAGACCAGATGCGGTCGCCAGCCCGGCTGCCCGGCGCGAGCACCCTGCGGCGGCCCCACCCGGCCTTCGCCGTCATGACTCGCCTCGCCCCCTGAGCGTCGGCCCGGGACCGCGTCCGAGGAGCCGCCGGAGGCACCGCCCCGAGCGGGAGATGAGTCGGTCGTCCCCGACACCTCGGGGGCCTCCTCAAGCACCTCGCCTTCCGCCAATGCCTGCTCGAAAAAGCTCGCATCGCGGACCTCGGCGAGCGGCGGAAGCTCGTTCAGTGAGCTGAGATTGAAATAGTCGAGAAAGCGACGGGTGGTCGCGTAGAGGGCGGGGCGTCCCGGGACATCGCGATGGCCAACCACGCGCACCCACTCGCGCTCGGTCAGGGTCTTGATGATCGGGGTGCTCACGGCGACGCCGCGAATCTGCTCGATCTCCCCGCGGGTGATCGGCTGCCGATAGGCAATCAGCGCCAGCGTCTCGAGCAGCGCGCGCGAGTAGCGCGTCGGCTTCTCCTGCCAGAGCCGCCCAACCCAGGGCGCCACCGCGGCGCGCACCTGCACCCGCCAGCCGCTCGCAACCTCCACCAGTTCGATCGCGCGCTCTCGATAATCGGCGCGCAGGGCCTCGAGCGCCGCTAGCATCTGCTCGCGGTCCGGGCGCTCGCCGTCATCATAGAGGCCCTGGAGCCGCTCGAGCGAGACCGGCTCGCCGGCAGCCAACAGGGCGCCTTCAACCACCTGTTTAACCTCCGGCACGAGCAGCGAGAGCGCATGCTGCCGCGGCAGGGCCTCATCGCCGTCATCGGCGGCGTCATCCTGTTCCCAATCGCTCATGCCGCCTCGTCCATCCCGCGTCGTCGCAGCCTGATCGGGGCGAAGGGCTCGACCTGCACCAGCTCGAGTGTGGCCGCCTTGAGCAGCTCGAGCACCGCGAGGAAGCTGACCACGACCCCGGCGCGTCCCTCGGTAAGATCGAAGAGATCGGCAAAGGGCACCCATTCATTGCCGTTCACCCGCTCCAGCACCGACGACATCCGCTCGCGCAGCGACAGCGACTCTCGCTCGATCTGGTGGCTGGTGAACAGATCGGCTCGCGCCAAGACGGCCTGCAGGGCCGCCAGGACCTCCTCGAGCTCGACGCTAGGCGGCGTGCGCCTCAGGTGCCCCGGCGGCACCAGCGCCCGCACCGCGAAGCGATCGCGCTCCAGCCGAGGCAGCGCATCGAGGTCTTGCGCGGCCTGCTTGAATTGCTCGTACTCGGCCAATCGACGCACCAGCTCGGCGCGCGGGTCCTCGTCATCCTCGTCATCCTCATCGCTGCGCGGCAGCAGCAACCGCGACTTGATCTCGCAGAGCATGGCGGCCATCACCAGATACTCGGCGGCGAGCTCCAGGCGCACCTCCTTCATCAGCTCCACGTATTCCATGTACTGCTTGGTGATCTCAACGATCGGGATATCAAGGATGTCAAGATTCTGTCGCCGAATCAGGTAGAGCAGCAGATCCAAAGGACCCTCGAAGGTGTCGAGAAAGACCTCGAGCGCGTCCGGCGGGATGTAGAGGTCCTCAGGCAGCTTCAGCAGCGGCTCGCCGCGCACCAACGCGAAGCGCACCTGCTCGGCGGCTTGCACGTCAGCGCCTGGCGTCGCTGCCTCATCGATCTCGGGGCGAGATTCATGCATGCGTGGAACCCTTGGACCCGCGTGCGCCGGCTCAGCTCTGGCTCAGCACTGGCTCAGCCCTGGCGCAGCGACATCACGTGGCGAACATCCTCCATGGTCTCCCGTGCCGCATCACGAGCGCGCTCGCAGCCCTCGTCGATGAACGAGCGCACCAGGTCTGGCTGGGCCTGCAGCCGTTTCGCCTCGGCCTGGATCGGCTCCAGCTCCTGTCGCACGGCGTCGATCACCGGCTGCTTGCACTCGATGCAGCCGATGCCCGCGCTGCGGCAGCCCTGCGTGACCCACGCCTTGACCTCGGCATTGGAGTAGACCTCGTGAAACTGCCAGACCGGGCAGACATCCGGATTGCCTGGATCAGAGCGACGCACACGCGCCGGATCGGTCGGCATGGTGCGCAGCTTCTGCTCGACCGCGCTCGGATCATCGCGCAGCGAAATGGTGTTGCCATAGGACTTCGACATCTTCTGCCCATCGAGACCCGGCATCTTCGCCGCCTTGGTGAGCAGCGGCGCCGGCTCGGGCAAGATCACCCGGCCACCGCCCTCGAGGTAACCGAGCAAGCGCTCACGGTCGCCGATGGTGATATTCGCTTGGCTCTCCAGCAGCGCTCGCGCCACATCGAGCGCCTCCTGATCGCCCTGCTCCTGGTAGCGACGCTTGAGCTGGTCGAACATCTTGGCGTTCTTCTTGCCCATCTTGCGCTTGGCCTGCTCGGCCTGCTCCTCGAAGCCCGGCTCGCGACCGTAGATATGATTGAAGCGCCGGGCGATCTCGCGCGTCATCTCCACGTGCGCGATCTGATCCTCGCCCACCGGCACCGCACCGGCCTTGTAGATCAGGATATCGGCACTCTGTAGCAGCGGATAGCCGAGGAAGCCATAGGTCGCCAGGTCCTTCTCCTTGAGCTTCTCTTGCTGATCCTTGAAGCTCGGCACCCGCTCGAGCCAGCCCAGCGGCGTGATCATCGATAGCAGCAGATGAAGCTCGGCGTGCTCGGGCACCCGCGACTGGATGAACAGGGTCGCGGCGCCAGCGCTGATGCCACAAGCGAGCCAGTCGACGACCATGTCGAAGCTCGCCTGTGGGATCCGCGACGGGTCCTCATAGTCAGTTGTCAGCGCGTGCCAGTCGGCAACGAAGAAGAAGCACTCGTGCTCGTGCTGCAGCTCGATCCAGTTCTTTAACACGCCGTGATAGTGCCCCAGGTGGAGCTGACCGGTCGGGCGCATGCCAGAGAGGACGCGATTGTTTTGATTCGGAACGGAGTTCAACGGCTGAGGGCCTATAGCAATTTAGAGAGGGAAGAATTCGCGAATGAGACCAGAGGCCGGGATCAACGCCAAGGCCGCGCTCACCATCGGACCCAGCACGGCGCCAAGCAGGCCCGGCGGCTGGCCATTGGGCAGCAGCAGCAGCGCGACCAGGATCAAGAAGCCATAGGGCTCAAGTCGAGCGTAGGCCGGCACCAGCGAGCGCGGCAAGAAGGCGTTGAGCACGCGCCCGCCGTCGAGCGGCAAGAGCGGGATCAGATTGAGCGCCATCAAGAACAGATTGATCAGGACCCCGACCAGGCAGACCTCAACGGACAGCCTCAGTACCGACTCCGGAATCGCGACCATGGCCGAGGCCGAGGCCCACAACGTCAGCTGGAGCGCCACGCCCCAGCCGATCGCCATCAGCAGATTCACACCCGGCCCCGAGATGGCCACGAGCGCCATGTCCCAGCGTGGGTTTCGCAGCCGACGCCAGTCCACCGGCACCGGCTTGGCCCATCCGAACAGGAAGGGGACGCCCAAGAGGGTCTTCGACGACAGGAAGATGACCAGAGGCACCAGCACCGTCCCGACTGGATCGATGTGCTTGATCGGATTAAAGGTCACCCGCCCCAGCATCGCCGCGGTTGGATCACCCAGACGATTGGCGACCCAACCATGCGCGGCCTCATGCACGGTGATTGCAAACAAGACCGGTATGGCGATCACCGCGATCAAGAGCAGGGTGTCGAGCAGGCTATCCACGGGGAGCGGCCATCAGTGCTGAAACATGGAGCTGTCGCCTTTGCCATCGCGCACGATGACCGGCGGGTCTTCGGTCATGTCCACCACGGTCGTGGGCTGACTGCCACAGGGACCGCCGGCGATGACGAGATCAACGCAGTGGCCGATGGTCTCACGGATCTCAAAAACATCATCCATGGGCTCCTCGTCGCCGGGCATGATGAGCGTGGTGCTCAGGATCGGCTGATCGAGCTCGGTGAGCAGCGCCTGGGTGATTGGCGTTCCCGGCACCCGGATGCCGATCGCCCGCCGCTTCGGGTGCAAGAGCCGCCGTGGCACCTGCTTTGTCGCCCGAAAGATGAAGGTATAGGGCCCCGGGGTCAACGACTTGAGCAATCGATAGGCCTGATTATCGAGCACCGCATAGGTCGCGATCTCGGAGAGGTCGCGGCAGACCAGCGTGAAATTATGCTTATCATCGAGGCGGCGGATCATCCGAATCCGATCCAGCGCCGGCTTGTCACCGAGCTGGCAGCCGAGCGCATAGGATGAGTCGGTGGGATAGACGACGACGCCACCCGACGTGAAGACCGCCGCGGCGCGCTGAATCAGCCGCGCCTGCGGGTCTTGCGGGTGGATCTCGAGAAAGGGTGGCGAACTGGCCATTGGCTCTCGGTTGGCCCCGGGGGTTAGCTCTGGGGGGTTAGCACTTGGGGGGTGGGTCTGGGTGGTTGGGTCTGCGGATAGCCCTGGAGACTGGCAGCACGGCGACCCGGGTCAGTACAAGACCCGGATCAGGCCGAAGCCGACTCCCAAGCTCGCCGACGGGACTCAGGGTCGCCAGACCGCGCAAACGAGCCGCCATGATGACCCGGGAAACCAGGCTCGTCCCAGATCGGCCGGCAGCCCTCCGGCAATGCCGGCAGACGGCCGAGCTCGATCCAAGGGCTGTCGGGACCGTGATAATCGGACCCGGCCGAGGCCAGCAGCCCCTGCTCACGCGCCCAGCGCGCGAACGTGAATTCATCGTCGCGGCTGTGGCTGCCCGAGATCACCTCGATGCCGCTGCCTCCGCAGGCACGAAACGCCTGCAGCAGCTGCTGCAGCTTCGAGCGCGTGAGTCCATAGCGGGCCGGGTGCGCAACCACCGCCTGGCCACCCGCCGCACGAATCCAGCCCACGGCTGTCTCGAGGTCGACCCACTCACCTGCGACATGACCCGGCTTGCCCTGCACCAGGAACTGTTTAAAGACGCCGCGAAGGTCCTTAGCCGCCCCGCGCTGCACGAGGAAGCGCGCGAAGTGCGTGCGCCCAACCAGCTCGCCACCAGCCAGGGCCCGGGCCCCCTCTAAGGCCCCGGGCCAGCCTGCCCGCTCCAAGCGCCAAGCGATTTCGACGGCCCGCTCCTCGCGGTGCGCAAGGAGGCCGGCGAGACCAGCGCGCAGGGCGGCACACTGGCGATCAACGCCAAGCCCGACGATGTGCAACGTCCGAGCGCCCCAACGAACGGAGACCTCGACACCGGGCACCAGGGTCAAGCCGTGCTCGCGTGCGGCCAGCTCGGCCTCGTCCAGACCGGCGACGGTATCGTGGTCGGTCAACGCCAGGACCTCAACCCCCTGCTCGGCGGCACGCGCGACCAGCTCCCTTGGGCTCAGGGTGCCATCGGAGGCGGTTGAATGCGTATGGAGGTCAGGCGTCTTCATCATCCGGCCATTCTACCCGATCTGCGACCGCGGTCGCGCCGGATGACGGCCCAACGACGGCGGGCACGGCTACGGCGACTTGCCGTCGGCGGCCGAGGTGCTAGGATGCCGCCTGCCCCGCGCGGGTCCCCGTGCGGAATTGGTGCGGAACCCGTGCTGAACCCGTGCTGACTTAGGGCGAGCCCTTTTTGCGGCTGCGCCCGTGACATGGACACTCCGATGAAGCTGCTCATCGATTTCTTTCCGATCATCCTGTTCTTCGTCGCCTACAAGCTGTACGGCATCTACATCGCGACCATCAGCGCGATCCTGGCCTCGCTGGCGCAGGTCGGCTGGCTGCGCTGGAGGCACGGCCGCTTCGAGACCCTGCCACTGGTCACCCTGGCCCTGATCGCGGTCTTCGGTGGTCTCACGCTGCTGCTGCGCGACCCGATCTTTGTCATGTGGAAGCCCACCCTCGTCAATTGGCTCTTCGCCCTCGCCTTCGTTGGTGGCAGCCTGATCGGGCAGCGGCCCTTGGTCGAGCGCATGATGGGCGGTGCGATCGAAGTGCCAACCGCCATCTGGCGCCGGCTGAACTGGGCCTGGGTGATCTTCTTTCTGTTCTCAGGGCTCGCGAACCTCTTTGTCGTCTACGTCGCCAGCGGCTTCTACACCGCTGAGCAGGCCCTGATCGCCGCCACCGGCATCACCGAGATTGATCTGGCAGGCTGTCAGGATCAATTCGTGGACCAACAACTCGCGCTCTGCGAGAGCGCACACGCCAGCGAGGCCGTTTGGGTCAACTTCAAGCTGTTCGGTATGATGGGATTGACGATCCTCTTCGTCATCGCTCAGGCGTTCTATCTCGCTCGCCATATCCAAGACCCGGAGCCCGCCGAGCCAAGCCGCTCGACACCATCACCAGCATCCCCGGGAGACAGTCACTGATGCTCTATGCCATCATCAGCCGCGATCGGCCTGAGAGCCTGCCGCAACGCCTTCGGTCACGACCGGCACATCTCGCGCGCTTGCGCGCGCTGCAAGAGGCGGGGCATCTCATCCTCGCCGGACCTCACCCCAGCATCGACTCGCCGGACCCGGGCGAGGCCGGCTTCAGCGGCTCGCTGGTGGTGGCGGAATTCAGTGATTTGCAGGCGGCCGAGGCCTGGGCCAACGCCGACCCCTATCTGCTCGACGGCGTCTACGCCGAGGTGCAGGTCAAGCCATTCATCAAGGTTCTGCCGGCATGAGCCGCAGATTCGAACCGCTCGTCAGGAAGCTTATTATGAGACATCGCTTAATCACCGCATCACTGCTCGCCGTTGCCGTCGCATCGCCGGCCTGCGCTCAAGAGGCGCAAGAGGTCAACGAGACCCTGATCGCGACCGTCAACGATCAGCCCTATGAGCTCGATCTATTCCGCGCCTACTACGGCGAGCTGCTGCAGCAGCGCGGCGGCCAAGACAGCGCCGAGCTGCAGGAGCAGGCCTTCAACGAGTTCATTAACCTGGTGGTCGCGTCGCAGGAAGGCGAGAAGCGTGAGCTGGCCAACGACCCCGAGGTGCAGACCGCGCTCGCGCTGCAGCGCATGGTGGTGCTTTCGGCCGCGGCCCTGCAGTCGATCGGTGCCGAAACCGACCCGACCGAGGAGCAGCTCCGGCAGGCCTACGACAATGTGGTCGCGCAGTCGCAGCGCACCGAGTACAAGGCACGCCACATCCTGTTGGACGATAAAGAGAAGGCCCAGGCGCTCATCGAGGAGCTCGACGCCGCCGACGGCGAAGGCTTTGCTGCCCTGGCCGAGAAGAATTCGCTCGGCCCCACCGCCGAGAAGGGCGGCGACCTGGGCTGGTTCGACTCGCGGCGCATGGTGAAGCCCTTTGCCGACGCGGTCGCCGAGATGGAGCCAGGCACCTACTCGAAGCAGCCGGTGCAGACCCAATTCGGCTGGCACGTCATCCTGCTCGAAGAGACGCGCATGGCCGAGCCACCCTCCTTCGAGCAAGCCAAGCCGCAGCTCGAGGCCATGCTGCGCCAACAGCGCGTGGCCGAGGCACTGACCGACCTTCGTAACAATGCCAAGGTCGAGCTCAACGAAGAGGTGGTCAAGATCAAGGAAGAGCCCGCGGCTGAATAGCCCGGCTATTCGCTAGGGCTCGCGCAGACCCGCTCGACCAGTCGCTCTCTGAGCGGCTGTAACGGGCGGGCATTGTCACCAACCAGCTGTGCAAGGCGTGCGAGATCGGAACGCTCGATCTCGAGGGGGGTGTCGAGCACCAAGCGTTCGACCCCTTCCTCGCAGGGCGGGCGCGTCGCCGAGCCCTGGTAGCGAAAGTACGAGCGCCGCGCTGGCAGCAGGAACAGGGCATTGACGCCGATGTTGCGACCATAAGCCTGCGTGCCCGAAACCGCCGGCGCATGCTGGAGGATGCGTCGGAAGGTCTGGTTGACGCGCTGGCCGGCCTCGATCGGCACCGACAGGATGGTCACGTCACCGCGGTTGTTTCCATGGATGAGCTCGATCTCCGCATCCGGGATCACGCCATCAATCGCGTGCTCGCCCGGGACATGGAACCGCACCTCGACCAATTCATAGCTCAGACCATCGATCACCAGAAAGCTGCCGCGATCATAGCCAAGGCGCAAGGCCTTGCCATCGTTGACCAGACGCAGTGAGGTGCTTCGATAGCGAAAGCGCAGCGGCACGCAGGGCCGAAAGATCGCCGCCCGGGTCTCAAGCGGCACCGGCGATTGCAGGCGCCCGGTCGCGCACTGCAGATAGGCTGGATCCAGATCCGCCCAGGCGCTCGGGCCGCGCTCGCCGGCATAAGACCACTGTGGTTTCGCGGTCGTCATCTCCGACAGACGCGTCTGCCAGGCCTGCGCCTCGGTCAGCGGCAGCAGCAGCGCAACTGCGCCGAGCAGCAGCCCCATGCCCGGCGGCCCAGCACCCGGTCGGGCACCCGGTCGCAGACCCGATAGGTCGCCCGCTAAAGCTCCTCGCCGATCAGCGTTCATCGAGGGTCTCCGGTGGTTCCGCGGCTGGACCTCTCTCGCTATTTCGAGGCTCCACCCGGTTTATCAGCACGTCGAATGCCGCCGATCGGCACCACTTGTGCCGTTTGCGGCTGATCGGCGTAGTAAGGCCGATCACCGCCACGACCATCCAAGTCCGCGAGCTCCTTTTCGCGCGCGGCAATCAGGCCCAGGCAGGCGCGCACATCCGCGATGGTGCTGTCCGAGAGCGGATGTTTCATCCCAGGGGGCGGCGTCACATCCTTGACGACCGCGGCAAGCGTCTTGCGCATCGCGATCAGGATCCGTTGTTCTTGGCTCAGTTCGGTCATCGTCTTCGTCCGTCTTGTTGGATAAAGGGGCAGCGGGCGCTGCTCGCCCGACCCTCGGAGATCGGGACATGCAGCCGCGAATTCAGCCTTTCAGTCCCTCAGGAGCTCCGCCAAGCGATCACCTTGGATGATCTCGACGCCCAAGTCCTCAGCACGGCTGAGCTTGCTGCCTGGGTCAGCACCCGCGATGAGCAGGTCAGTCTTGCCGGAAAGACTGCTCGTCACCTTGGCGCCCAGCGCCTCGAGCCGCGCCTTGATCTCATCACGTGGACGCCCCAGGGTTCCGGTGATCACAATGGTCTTACCCCGGAGCGGCTGCCGGTGCGGCTGTGCATCAGCATCGGTCGTCGCGGGCTCCAAGGGCACCGGGACCTCCCAACGGATGGCGCCGATCGCGGCTGAGCGCAGCTTGGCAATGACCTCGCGATTATGCGCCTGCGAGAAGAAGGCCTGGATGTGCGCGGCAACCACGGGACCCACACCCTCGATGGGCCCCGTCTTCGAGCCGATCAGGTCGGTCACCTCGGCCTGGCGCAGCGCCTCAAGCGACCGGAATCGTTCGGCGATCCGCCGTGCCACCTCCGGCTGCAGGCCACGCAGCGAGCGCGACATGAGCCATCCGGCTAGGGCATCGACCGGATTCGCGTCGGCGCTGCCCGCCGCCAAACCCTCATTCGACCCCTGCCCCGGTCCTGGCTCGCCCGGTCCTGGCTCCATTGGCCCTAGCTCACTGCGCCCCCCATCAGAGTGATCGGCAAGATCACGCAGCAGCGCCTCGGCCGTCTTGGGCCCAAGCCCCTTGATACCCGGCACCGGCAGCAACGCCGAGCGCGGTGCCTCCATCAGCACGTCCAGGTCGCGAAAATGCTCAGCGAGTGCCCGCGCCGTTGCCTCGCCGACCTCACGGATCCCAAGCGCGTAGATGAACCGGGCCAAGGTCGTGCGCCGGCTCTTGTCGAGCGCGGCGAGGAGATTACCCGCTGACTTCTCACCCATGCGCTCGAGCCCGCTGAGCTGCTCCTTGGTCAGACGGTAGAGATCGGCCGGGTCCGAGACCAGCCCCTGATCGACGAGCTGCTCAACCAGCTTGTCACCGAGCCCCTCGATGTCCATCGCTCGGCGCGAGGAGAAGTGCTTGATCGCCTCCTTGCGCTGAGCGGGGCAGAAGAGCCCGCCCGTGCAGCGTGCCACCGCCTCGCCGTCGGCCCGCAGCACGTCGGAGCCGCACACCGGACAGTGCGCCGGCAGCTCGACCTCCGTCGCCCCGTTGGGACGCCGCTCCGCAAGCACCCGCACGACCTCGGGGATCACGTCACCGGCACGACGCACGTAGACGGTGTCGCCGATGCGCACGTCCTTACGTCGAACCTCATCGATGTTGTGCAGGGTGGCGTTCGAGACCGTCGCGCCCGCAATCGAGACCGGGGTCAAACGCGCGACCGGCGTCAACGCCCCGGTACGCCCGACCTGAAACTCCACCGCCTCGACGGTGGTGAGCTCCTCTTGGGCCGGGAACTTGTAGGCGATCGCCCAGCGTGGCGCACGGGCAACGAATCCCAGCCGCTCTTGATCGGCGCGGCGATCGACCTTGAACACCACGCCATCGATCGCGTAGGCCAGACGCTCGCGCCGTTCGGCCATGGCCGTGTAGTAGCCGAGACAGCCATCGACGCCGTCGACGACCTGCTGCTCCGGGGAGACTGGCAAGCCCCACTCGGCGATGCGCTCGAGGCTCTCACTGTGACTCTCCGACCAGGGCGCGCCTTCGACCGCACCCAGGCCATAGCAGTAGAGACTCAAGCCGCGCGAGGCCGTGATGCGGGGATCGAGCTGACGCAGACTCCCCGCCGCCGCATTGCGCGGGTTGGCGAACGGCTTGCCGCCCTGCGCTTGGGCGCGCGCATTGATCGCGGCGAAACGTTCATAGGTCAGGAAGACCTCACCGCGAACCTCGAGCAGCGCCGGCCAGGAGCGCGCGGACTGCGCATCCCGGAGGCGCAGGGGGACCGACTGAATGGTGCGCACCTGGGCGGTGACATCCTCGCCGCGATAACCATCGCCGCGGGTCGCCGCCTGCACCAAGACGCCGTCTTCATAGCACAGGCTGATCGCGAGCCCATCGAGCTTCGGCTCCGCCGAATAGCGCACCTGCTCGGTGCCAAGGCCCTCGCGCACGCGCCGATCGAAGTCACGCAGCTCCTCCTCATCAAGCGCGTTGGAGAGCGAGAGCATCGGCAGCCGATGCTCGACCTCTGCGAAGCTCGCCAGGGGCGCAGCACCCACCCGCTGAGTTGGAGAATCCGGCGTGATCAGACCCGGATAGCGAGCCTCCAGATCCTGCAGCTCGCGCAGCAGCCGATCGTACTCGGCATCCGGGATCTCCGGATCATCGAGGACGTAGTAGCGGTCGTTGTGATGCTCGATCTCGCGGCGGAGCACCTCGGCCCGATCTCGAGCCGATGCCGGCGCGTCCATCCCTAAACAGACGGCGAGCGGCCGGCGCTCGCGCTCGGCCCGCTCCAGGCATCGGCGCCCTCAGCCTCTCCTGCGGCGGTCGGCGCATCCGCGCGACCTGCCAAGGCATCGGCGCGATCATTGATCAAGCCGAGCAGCTCGGTCCGAAGCCGCTCCCAGGCCTCGTCATCGAAGGGCTTGCGATCCGGCAGGCGCAGTTCGCCGCTCAGCTCGTCGGCCATTGCTCGCGCGGTTTGCACGAGCTCGTCGTAGACCATGAGATCGCTCGGCAAGCCCTCGAGCTCGGCGAAGAGCGCAAGCCCGGGGGTCGAGAAGCCCGCCATCTCATCGAAGGGGAAGGTGCCAGGCTTGACCAGGTTGGCCATACTAAAGCGCGTGCGTTGACTGCTACCGCCGAGGTTGCGACGGTGGTAGATGTTCATCTCGCCGGGCACCAGCTGATGACTCGCCGCCGCCGCCTCGATCGCCTCGCCCGCAAAGGCTTGCTCGCCCGCGAACACAAAGAGCTGAATCAGCAAACGCTTGCCGGTGGCGTCTGGGCGAGAAGAGCCAGGCGCCGAACGCTGCCCGAGCCCAGCACTCGAGGCACCCTCATCGCCGGGCGCAGACGCCACCTCGTTCTCGTCATCGAGACCCAGGTCGTCGATGGACGCGGGCGCGGCATCGATCCGCGCCCGACGACGGGCGCTGGGCTCGACATCGGCATCGAAGGCGAGACCAGGCGCGTCCGCCTCCTCGTCGTCTTGGGCGCCGAACATCGGCTCGCGACGGGCCGAGCCGCGCGACCGATGCCCGTCTGCCTCGTCATCGCCGCGTGCGGCGCAACGCCGTCGCTCCCAGAGATACATGGCGCCGAGCAGCGCAATGCCGAGGACGAGCAGGATGATTCTCAGTGTGGCGGCATCCATGGGTCTGCATCCGATGGAGATGTGATTTGAGTATATCAGCGCGGCGCTCGCACAGATCGCCCAAGCGCGGACCGAATCTCAGGAAGCGGCGACCATCTGCGCGGCCTGTTCGACATCCACCGAGACCAGTCGCGAGCAGCCGGGCTCGTGCATGGTGATGCCGAGCAGTTGATCGGCCAATTCCATCGTCACCTTATTATGGGTGATAAAGATGAACTGGATCTGGTTGGACATCGAGCGCACCAGCTCGCAGAAGCGCCCAACATTGGCATCATCGAGCGGCGCATCGACCTCGTCGAGCATACAGAAGGGCGCCGGATTGAGCTGGAAGATCGCGAACACCAGGGCCACGGCCGTCAGCGCCTTCTCGCCACCCGAGAGCATGTGGATGGTCGCATTGCGCTTGCCCGGCGGGCGCGCCATGATCGAGACGCCGGTATCGAGCAGGTCCTCGCCGGTGAGCTCCAGATAGGCGCTGCCGCCGCCGAAGACCCGCGGGAACAGCTCCTGAAGCCCGCTATTGATCCGATCGAAGGTCTCCTTGAATCGGCTGCGGGTCTCGCGATCGATCTTGCGGATGGCCGCCTCAAGCGTCTCAAGCGCGGTGCTGATGTCGGCGTGCTGCTCCTCGAGATAGCGCATGCGCTCCGACTGCTCCTGGAACTCGTCGATCGCCGCGAGGTTGATGTTGCCGAGGCGGGCAATGCGGGCCTGAATCGCGGCCAAGTCCCGTTCCGAGCGCGCGAGCGCATCGGCCCCTTCGCCACGCCCTGGGTCCATGGCCGCGAGAACGGCCTGCGGTGCAACCTCGCGCGCGCGCAGCTGCTCCTCGACGGTCTGGCGCCGCACCAGCCACTCCTGACGCTGCAGCCGCGCTGCATCGAGCGCATCGCGGGCATGCGCGACCGACTGCTCGAGCCCGTGTCGGCGCTGCTCGCCTGCGCGGATCTCGGTATCGAGCGACTCCATCCGCGAGCGCGTGTCGTTGAGCGCCTGTTCGACCTCAACGCGCTGCTCCAATCGCTCCTCGAGGCGCTCTTGCTGCTCGAGACTCGGCTCTGCGGCCTGGTTGAGCGCATCGGCCAGCGCGTCGCGTCGCGTCTCAAGGCTGGCCACACGCTCCGCGGAGCGCTCAAGATTCGCCAGCAACGCCCTCTGCGAGGCGCGGCTCGTCTCGGTGGCAACCTCCAGGCGCTGGACCTCATCGCGTCGCAGCGCCTCTTCACGTCGAAGCTCGGCCACTAGCGCGCGTCGCGGCTCGCGCTCGGCCGCGAGTGCGTCGCGCCGAGCGGCGAGCTGCTCATTGTGCTCTAGGGCCGCGTGGAGTCGCTCGCGGCCGGTCTCCATGGCCTCTCCCATCTCGGCACGGCGCGCCTCGAGCTCGGCCCGCTCATCGGCGAGCGAGGAGCGGCGTTCTCGCAGATGAGCCAAGCGAGCGCGTGCCGCACCCTGCTCCGCATCCAGTGCGGCTCGATCCCGACTCAAGCGCGCGAGATCGGCATGCGCATCATCGCGTGCCTGTTCGAGCTCGGTGCGCCGCAGCGCAACCCCCTCATGTTCTTCGCCAAGGTCAGCGATGACCTCATCAAGGTCCTCGGCGCTGGCCTGCAAGGCCCTGATCTCCTCGGCGCGCGCGATACTGCCGCCGACCTCGGACCCCGCCCGCCCGACGCCGCGCGTCACGGCCGCCCAGCTCGGGCCGACCATGAAGCCATCCGGCGTGACGATCCGGGCGCCGGCCTCAAGCGCCGAGCGCCGAGCCAAGGCCTGCGCTCGGCTGTCGGCGACCTCAACCCGAGCCAGGAGATCAGCGAGGACCGCCGGGCCGCGCACCAGGGCACCCAGACCGGAGCGACTCGCCGGCGCGGACCCAATCCAATCGGCCTGCGCAGACGGGCTCTCGGCCAGCATCAAGGTCTCCGCCTCGAGCGCTTCGGCCAAGGTGTCCATCTCGTCGACGCAGAGGGCCGCCAACGCGCTGCCCAAGACCGCCTCGACCGCGGTCTCCCAGCCCGGCGTGACCTCGATCAGGTCCAACAGCCGCGGCAGCTCGGTGAGATCGAAACGGTCGATCCAGGCCGCGACATCGGTATCCGGCGCCTCCAGGGCGGCATCTTGCAAGGCCTCGAGCGACGCCAGCCGCCCGCGGCTGGTCTGCAATTCGGTGCGGGCCGCGTCGAGGCGCGCGGCGAGCTCGGAGCGCGCGGTCTCGGCGTCGCGCAGCTCGGCCGCCGCTCGCGCCTGGGCGTCAGCGGCAAGGCTCAGGCGTTCATCGAGGCCCTCGGAGCGCTCGTCGAGCGCCGCTAAGCGGGCCTCGAGCTCGGCCGTCTCCAGACGCCCGCGCTCATCGTCGATACGCTTGATGCGCTCGGCATCCTGAGCCAAGCGCTGCTCCAGGTGGTTCAGCGTCGAGCGCTCATGCTGGGCCTCCGCCGCGGGCGCGGCGATCTCGAGCTGGATCGCATCCCAGGCCTGCTGCCAGGTCTCCAGCTGGTCCTCGGCCTCGATCAGGCGCTCGCGCAGGTCCTCGAGGCGCTCGCGGCCCTCGTCGAGCCGCGGAGCGTCGCGCTCGAGCTCCGCGTCCAGCGCGAGCTGGCGATCCTGATCGCGCTGCTGCTGTTCAATCGCCTCTTGCAGCTCGCGTCGAACCGCACCCAGCTCGCGCTCCTCACGCTGCCGTGTCTCGGCGGCGAATTGCAGTGCCTGCTCGAGGCGGGCAATCTCCGAGCCCAGGCTGTACCAGCGGCCTTGGACAGCGTTGAAGGCATCGGACGCCTCCGCATGCCGTCCACGCAGCGCCTCGATCTCGGCCTCGAGCCGCCGTAGCGAGGCGAGGTCCGCCTCCAACTGCACCTCGGCCTCGCCGATCACACGGTCTTGGCGCTCGAGCCCGAGATCGAGCTCACGCCACTGCAGCGCGGCCAGCTCATCGGTCAGCCGTCGCTCGTCCTCCTTCAGGGCGCGGTAGGTGGTGGCCGCGGCGGCCTGCCGCTCCAGATGCTGCAACTGCTTGCCGACCTCGTCGCGCAGGTCCTGGAGGCGTTCCAGATTCTCGCGCGTGTGTCGCATCCGATTCTCGGTCTCGCGGCGACGCTCCTTGTACTTCGAGATCCCGGCCGCCTCCTCGATGAACAGCCGCAGCTCATCGGGCTTGGCCTCGATGAAGCGCGAGATCATGCCTTGCTCGATGATCGCGTAGCTGCGCGGTCCGAGCCCGGTGCCGAGAAAGAGGTCTTGGATGTCACGACGCCGACAGCGCGCGCCGTTTAAGAAGTAGCTCGACTGGCCATCACGCGAGACCTGGCGCTTGACCGCGATCTGGTTGAAGCGGGCGAACTCACCGCCCGCGCGCCCGTCGCTGTTGTCAAAGACCAGCTCGATCTGCGCCAGCCCCACCGGCTTGCGCGAGCTGCTGCCGTTGAAGATCACGTCGGCCATCGACTGGCCGCGCAGCAACTTCGCCGAGCTCTCTCCCATGACCCAGCGCACCGCATCGATCACGTTCGACTTGCCACAGCCATTCGGACCCACCACGCCGACCCGATTGCTCGGAAACGGCACCGTGGTCGGGTCCACGAAGGATTTGAAGCCCGCCAGCTTGATCTTCTCCAGACGCATCGGCGAACGATACTGGAGCCCTCAGCGGGCGACAAGCACGACGCTGGCGCCGATCGATGGCATCGCCGCGCCAGCCTGCTCGAGCCCGGGACCGGCGCTCAGGCCTCGCGGGATCAACCGTCGAGGAACGGGTTCGGGATCTGATTGGGCGGCGGTGTCGCCGGCCCCGCGGAGACCGGAGGCCGCTCGGGCTCGACCTCCAGATCAGGGGTCGTTCGGGTCCGACGTCGACGTCCCCCGTGACTGGCGCCAAGCTGCTCTGGTGGCATGAAAAAGATGCCGGCGAGCACGGCGAAGGCCACCTGATTGGCCGGCGTGTACAGGTTGTAATCGACAAGCTCATGGAAAGCGACCATCAGCATCCCGAGCCCGGCCCCCACCTGGAGGAAGCGCCCCCGCGACCAATCCTCGACAGACGCAATCTGCAGCCATTGCCGAAGGTAGAGCACCAGCACCAAGACAAGGATGGCGAGCCCCAACAACCCGGCATCGAAAAACCATTCCAGGTAGTCGTTGTGGGCGCGGTTGACGAAGAAATTCCCTAGCTCGACCGGCTGCAGGTATGGAAAGACGTCCGGGTAGGTGCCCGGGCCGCTGCCGAACGGAAAGAACTGCCCCGCGCCCTGGAAGCTCAGCTCAAAGAGCGTAAAACGCGCGTCCTCTTGCATGTTGCCGATCGAGAAGCGATCCAACACCGGCGTAAGACCGATCGCGATCCCCGCGGCGATCGCAAGCGAGATGATCGTCCCAGCCGGGCCGAAGACGTTGCTGCCCCCGATACGGCGCGCGAAGACGATGGTCGAGACCAGGATGCCAAGCATCACCAGGAAGATGCCGGTCCGCGAGCGGGTGAAGACGGCCGCGACGATCAGCAGCAGAGCCAGGGCGCCGTAGAGCAGGGTCGCGTTTCCCGACCTCGAGCCCCAAAAGGCCGCGCGCTTACCCCAGGCTCGCTTGCCCTGTCTTCCCCCAGCATCCGCCCGGCCCAGGTTGTAGAACAACAGTGCCAAGGCCAAGGGCAGCATCATCTCGATCAGGCCTGCCAGATGGTTTCGATTGGGGTAGGTCCCCGTGCCCGAGCCGCCGGTGCCTGCCTTGATCCCCCAGGCCACGTCCAGGCCACCTTGAGCCACACCGAACTGCAACAAGGCGAGCAATGCCTGAAGGGCGGTGATCGAAAGCATCACCTTGATCAGGAGCCGAACGCGCTCCGCATCCAGACTCCGGGTCGCGACAAACACCGCCACCGGTAACAAGAGCGCAACAGCCGCCGTCGCTGTCGAGAAGGGCACCAGAGAGAGAGGCCGCCAAGCACTCAAGTCCGCCATGGGCAACAACGCAAAAGCAGAGACATAGCGTTCGCGCCCCGCCAAGCCCTCGACCAGCCCCGTTGGCAGCGGGATCAGATAGAGCAACGGGAACAGCAAAAGGAGCAGGATCACCAGCCACTCGGACGACCTCAGCTCTAGACGCTGTGGCGACCAGAGCGACGTCGACAGGATGCCGATCGCGAGCAGTTGGGACAGCATCGCCGCAAGCGGCGTTGCGCCTGCCCGGAACAGGGGCGTGACGATGAGTACCGCGATCAGCAGCCAGAAGACAGGGCTCACCAGCGCATGCTCCGCCTTGCGCCTGTTGGTCTTTTCCATCAATCAGGTCTCCAAGGGTTAATCGTCACCAAAGAGCCTGCTTAACCAGCCTCGCTTTTGCGCCGGGGCCTTGCGAGTCTCCACCATCGCAGGATCGAACCTCGGGGCTGCGGGCACCTCGGCAGGGGAACGGTCATCGAGGATTGCCTGCGGGCGCTCGCTGACCAGTCGTTCTGCCTCGGCCTCACCGAGCCAGCGCGCGGCGACCATACGCCCCTCGGATAGGACCGGCGGGCGGTGGTGAGGGTCATGCGAATCCGTTGCCAGGAGGTGCACGATGCCATCATCGAGCATGCGTTCACCCCAGTACTGGGCCTGTCGGCCAAATCGACCCGTCAGCGCACCGGCGGTCACCTGAATCCAGGCACCTGCCCTTGCGGCTTGAACGAACCAGGGGTAGTGCTCCTCGTCGAGCCAGGTCAGCCGCTCCGGATGCGTGATCACCGGCACGTAGCCGGCGGCCACCGTATCGTGAATCGACTCGTGGAAGCGCACCGGCACCGTATGGTGTGGCGGCTCGAACAGGAAATAGCGGGAGCCATGCAGCGTCGGATGCGTGCCACGGCGAAGGCCTACCAACAGCTCGGGCACGATCTGGATATCAGCCCCATAGGTCAGCTCGAGGCCAATGGCCTCTTGCTGGAGCGCTGAGCGCAAGGCATCCACCGCTCGGGCGATCCCTTGCGCATCGTTCTCGTACAGCCCCGGATAGATGTGTGGCGTGCAGGCGGTGACCGCGATGCCATCTGCAACCGCGATACGGGCCATCGCGAGTGCCGTCGGCAGATCCGGGGCCCCGTCGTCGATGCCAGGCAGCATATGGCAATGTAGATCGATCATATCGACTCGTCCGAGAGAGCGTCCCTCTATGGGCTCGGGGTGTATGGGCTCGGGGTGTATGGGCTCGGGGTGTATGGGCTCGGGGTGAAACATCCTAGAGGCGGGCCGTTGATTGGCCCCGCCGAGTTGATCGCCTGCCGGCAACTCAAGAGCCAGGGTCTGCTGATCCAAGCACCGACCCATGGGCAGCGTCGCCCTAATGCCGGGGTGTGCTTGCTGTCTGTCTCGGCATCGTCCCGGCCCGGCGCGCGCTTGTCAATCGGCACGAGCGCGGGCATCATCGTAGGTCAGGCACATCTAGAGAACGGATCGCACCGATGTTACGCAGCTGCCTCAATCCCGGGGTACTCCTAGTGGCCTTGACGGCGGCATGGTTGGGTGCGTGTTCGAGCGCATCGACGCCGCGCTCGACCTTGCCAGCAACCCCCGCGTCGGCGGCCGCGAGCCCAGCGGGCAGCGCCGAGCAGCGCACGCGCTCCGCCGCGGCGGACGAGGACGAGCTGATTCCGGCCGTTGTCGGCTTACCACCCAGTCCGAACGGCGGCTTCACCCACTACATCAGCCCTGGCGATGTGCTCAAGGTCACCGTCTTCCAGGTCGATGATCTCTCGGCGGAGGAGCGCGTAAACCCGTCAGGTTCGATCGTGATGCCATTGATCGGGCCTGTTCCGGTCGCCGGCCTCACCACCGAAGAGGCCGAGCGACGCATCGAAGGCGCGCTGGGCGCCAACTACCTACAAGACCCGCAGGTGGACATCTTCGTCTCGCAGTACGCCAACATGAATATCACCGTTGGCGGGCAGGTGAAAAAATCGGGGGTCTTCCCGATGACTGGTCGGACAACACTCATGCAGGCGGTCGCGCTCGCGGGCGGTGTCTCGGCGACCGCAGACGAGGAAGAGGTCATCGTCTTTCGCACGCGGGAGAACAAAAAGCTCAACGCCTATGTTGTTGACCTCAAGGCGATTCAACGCGGTGAGCTGAGCGACCCGCAGCTGGTCGCCGACGACAAGATCTTGGTGCCTGAATCCGGCTCCAAGGTCTTTCGACGCAACATCTGGGACACAGTTCGCGGCTTCGTTCGTTTCACCGCGATCCCGCTCTAGGCTGAGCCCAACATCAGGACGACTCGCGGAGCGCGCGCCAGGCAGCGCATCGACTCAACGCTGTTGATTCGCGCCGCATCGACGTGGCGATCTTGCCGAGCCGCCGTCGAGCAAGACGCCTTTCCAGCCCTGTAGGTTGCCTCCGAGGTCCTCTTTTTTCCCGCGCGCGAGGCGCACTCATCTAGCACGACCACGCATGACCGAAGCCGCCCAATTACCTCCGCCCGGCAGTGCGCCACGCGCGCTACAGGAGACCTCTGAGGCGCGTCTCCCGCAGCATTACGTACCGGGGGCCACCCTGGGCGCCGAGCAGGTCGTCGATGACGACGCCATCGACCTGCGCGAGTACTGGCACATCCTGCTTCGCTACAAGTGGACCATCGCCCTGGTGGTGACCCTGTCGCTTGGTCTCGCGCTCATCGCAACCTTTAACACGACGCCGATCTACAAGGCCTCGACCCTGATCCAGATCGATCGCACCAGCAATCGCATCGTCGAGTACGGCGACGTGAGCGCCGAGGGCAGCGGTGCGATGCGCGATCCGGAGTTCTACACAACCCAATATGAGCTCCTGAAGAGCCGAAGTCTGGCGCGCCGGGTGATCGATCAGGTCGGGCTGCGAGCCATTGATGACAGCAAGGCGGCGCAAGCGCCCTCGTTCCTGGACGACATGAAACAGTCGATCAAGGGCATCATCGCGACCTTCGCGGCCAAGGAGACCGAGACCGAGAGCCTGCCGCCCGCCGATCGCGAGCAGGCCCGGCGAAAGTCGGAAGAAAACCTGCTGTTGGCGAACCTGACGATCGCTCCGGTGCGCAACTCGCGCCTGGTGAGGATTGAGTACGAGAGCCCCTACCCGAGCGAGGCCTCGGCCATTGCCAACGCGATCGCGACCAACTACATCAATCTGAACCTTGAGCGGCGCTACGACGCATCCTCATACGCCAAGCAGTTTCTTCAAGAACAGCTCACACAGGCCCGAGCGACCTTAGAGGAGTCGGAGAAACGCTTCGTCGCCTACGCCCGCGAGCGCCAGATCGTGAACTTCGAGGATCGGCTCGAGATCCTGCGCAACCAGCTGCGCGAGATGAACTCGAACCTAGTGCAGGCCGAGGCAGCGCGCTTCGCCGCCGAGTCCGAATACCAAGAGCTGCTTGAGGCCGAGCCCGGCGGGGCTCCGGGACTGCAGGAGAGCGAGCTGATCCGATCGCTGAAACAGCGCCGGAGTACCCTTCAGGCCGAGTATCAGGAACAGCTCGAGGTCTTCAAACCCGGCTACCCCGCCATGCAACAGCTCCAGCGGCAGATCGCCGAGATCGACGCCGAGCTTGCGCGTGAGACCTCGTCCGTCCGCGAGAGCGTGCGCGCGACCTTCCAGGCACGGATTCGCGAAGAGGCGAAACTGCGCCAACGCATCCAAGAGACCAAGGACGAGGCGCTGCAGCTACAGGACCGCACCACTGACTACGAGACCCTCAAGCGCGAGGTCGAGACCAACCGTGAGCTCTACGACGGCCTCTTGCAGCGGATGAAGGAGGTCGGGGTCGCCGCGGGGGTTGGCGAGAACAACATCTCGGTGGTGGATGCAGCAACGTCGCCCTTGCGCCCATTCAAACCGAACCTGCAGAAGAATCTCGCGATCGCACTGGTGCTCGGGCTGTTCCTCGGCGGGGGCCTGGCATTCCTGCTCAACAGCCTGGATGACACCGTGAAATCAGCCGATGATGTGGAGCGGCGCGTCGGGGCGCCCGTGTTGAGCCTGATCCCACACGCGTCGGCGCGTGATTCCGGACTGGCCGAGGCGGAGCTGCCGCTCATCGCCTTCAAGGACCCGAAGAGTCCGGTCGCCGAGGCCGTCCGCTCCTTGCGCACCTCGCTGCTGTTCTCCACCGCAGAGGGCGCTCCCAGGATCATGCACTTCACCAGCCCCGGCCCCGGTGAAGGCAAGACCACGACCGCGGTCAGTACCGCGATCGCCTTCGCTCAGGCCGGGGACAAGGTCCTGCTCATCGACGGCGACCTGCGCAACCCGTCACTGCATCGCGCCTTCGGGCTCCCGAATTCTATCGGGCTCACGAACCATCTCGCTGGCGATGTGCCCCCCGCCGAGATCGCTCAACCGACCCAGGTGCTGCGGCTCTTCACCATTACCAGCGGCCCGCTCCCGCCCAATCCGGTGGAGCTGCTCTCGACCGCGAAGATGGTCGACCTGCTGAGTCACTCGGCCGAGCGCTTCGACCGCGTCATCATTGACGGCCCACCGGTGATCGGGCTCGCGGACGCCCTGCTGCTGGCAAATCTGGCCAAGGCGACGATCTTCATCGTGGAGCCCGGGACCACAAGGACCCGGGATCTCGACGGCGCCATTCGCCGCCTGCGTCAGGCGAGCGCGCGCATCATGGGAGCAGTCCTCACCAAGGTCGGACGTCCGGGCCAGGGTTACGGTTACGGTTACGGTTACGGTTACGGTTACGGTTACAGCTACAATTACCTCTACAGCTACGGCGGCAAGGGCGACCACCCGACCCTGCCGCAACAAGAACCTGCCTGAGCCGGAGCCCTCATGGTCCCCCCTCTAGTCGAGCTCGCGCTCGACTACTACCGCAGGCCCATCGACTACGGCCATTTGGCCGACATCGAGCAGCCGCTACCGCCTGAGCTTCCGAAGCTGCTCGCCGAGCTCAGCAGCGCGCTCTCGGCTGCAAGGATCGAGGAGACGGCGCGATCACTCTCGACCGACGCCGAGGAGCTCGATGCGGCAGCGCGGTTCTTCGTTCGCCATGCCTTGCTCAACCCAGCGGCCGACCACTATCGCTGCCTCGGGGTCAGCCGCGGCAGCTCAGCCGCCGAGATCCGCTCCAACTATCAGCTCCTGATCCGGATGTTCCATCCGGATCGGTTGGAAGAGGTCGATGAGGTCGACCTGGCCTACTCCACTCGCCTCAACACCGCCTACCGGGTACTCCGAGACCCGAGCTCGCGTGCCGCCTACGACCAGGGGCTTCCAAGGCGCGCTCGGTCAGCGCGGCGAGGCAACCGACCCCGATACTTTCGGCCGCAGTCGAGCGCCGCCGCCACTGCCCGGGGGAAGCACCGAGCCGCCCGTGTGGGCAACCCGCTCAAACGCCCCTGGCTATCGAGCGCTCTGCTCGCGGTCGGGGCACTCGGCGGGGTCTATCTGGCGACTCGCGAGCCCGAGCATCCAACCCTGCGACTCACCCAGCCTGCCGCCGAGGTCGAGGCGCAGCACGCCCTGCCTCAGTACCTCCGGGGTCTCGGCTCAGGCCCGAGCCCAGAGCAGACGTCGGAGCAGACGTCGTCAACAGCATCCCGGTTGCAACCGGTGGCCCCCAGCGTCACTGCCTCGGAGCACGCGTCTATCGATGCTCGGCCACAGGGCCTGAAAGCAAGCGTGGCTTGGCCAGAAGAGACAGCCAGCCCGATCAATGTGTCAAACAGTCCCCTGCCGAGCCTACGCGTGCCCACCGCGAGGGATGGCGAAGCGGGGCCGATCACCGAGACTCGAGCTGCAGAACGCACCCCTGGGCTTCACGACGCTGTGGGGCCACTCGACCCAGTCGTTCCGGCTGCGACTCTCGAGCCGACCAAGGCAGCAGAGGTCGCCGAGGTGCCCTCTGGATCACTCATCAACAAGGAACAACCCGTTGAGGCTCGACACGCGATAGACACCGAGCTATCGGTCGAGCGGCGGATAGAGGCGGTGGTCCAGGCGGCGCTTGCCGACACACGGCCTCCCAAGCAGCCGCCAGCGCCCAAACCGGAGCCATCACCCAGACCGTCATCCGTCGCCCGGGATGCACCGGAGCCGTCGCGAGCACCCGGTGCTGAGCAACAGCGCCCGCCCAGACCCGCAGCCCCACCGGCGCCATCCCCGGCTGAGCCCGCGACGGGCCCGCAGCAGGCCGCCATGGCCGGAACACAGATGGTCGAGCGCCTCGAGCATGCCTACCGAGGCGGGAGCGCCGCCGCCTTCGCCGCGCTCTTCACCAGCAACGCCAGGACCACCGACGGCAACGGGCGTGCGCTGATCCAGCGCCAATATCAGGACCTGTTTCGCGACAGCCTCGAGCAATCGATGAGCATCCGACGGATTCGCTGGAGCCGCGACGGGGGCGGGCGGATCACCGGGCAAGGGCAGGTCTCGGTCTCGGTTCACGACCGCAGCTCGGGCTGGCGCCGACTGAGCGGCAGTATCCGGATCGCGCTGGTCGAGCAAGGCGGACGCCACTTCATCAACGGACTGTTCTACGACTTGAAGTGATAGCAATGGAGACTGGACGCATGCGGCTCCTCTGGCGGGTTCTGTTGGTGGCGATTGCGGTTGTGATCGCCTGGCGCGTGGTGACCCTGGGGCTGGCGCGCCACTATGCCGATCAGCTCGTCCCCGGTGACAGAGCGTCGATCGACCGCGTGCTCGCCTGGGCGCCGCAGCACCCGCTAGCCCTCTTTGAGCACGCACTCACCCGCATCGCCGATGACCCAGACGCGACGCAGCGATTGCTCGGGCGCGCCTATGAGGCCAACCCCACCAACGCATTGCCGCTGATCGTGCTGGCGGGCCAGCTGCAAGAGCGCGGCGAGGTCAATCGGGCTGACGCGCTCATCGAGATCGCCAACGGGCTGGAACCGGTAGACCCGTTCGTGCAGAAGCAGATCGCTCTCTATTGGGACCAGCGTGAGCGACCGGAGCAGGCGCTGATCCATCTCTCGACCGTCATGGAATCCGATACCTCGGAGCGTGGACAGATCTTCCCTGCACTGCTGCAGATTGCTGAGAACCCGCAACAGCGCGATCTCCTCAGGCCCTTTGCGATCAGGCCTCCAATCTGGTGGGATGGCTTCTTCGCCTTTGCCTCCCAGCGCGCGTCACAATCCGAAACGCTTCGCTTCCTCTACAATCTCAGGCGCCAGTCCTCAAGCCAACCCATCACCGCCGCCGAGCGCTCCGCCTTCCGCGAGCGGCTCATCAAGGAGGGCCAGATCAGCGAGGCCTATCTGGTGTGGGTCAACGAGCTCGATGCGGACCGACGCCGCGCACTCGGGCTGCTCTACAACGGCGGTTTCGAGGAGCCGCTGACCAGTCAGGGATTCGACTGGCACGCCCGCTCCAGCCGACGCGCCGAGATCAGCACCCTGCCAACCAACGAGGCCGGGGGCCAACGCGCGCTGAGGCTGAGCTTTCGGGCGTTCGACGGCCGCTTCGCCCAGCTCTGGCAGCCGCTGTACCTCGATGCTGGGACCTACCGGCTGTCAGGGCGCGTGCGTAGCGACGATCTCCGGACCCAAGGCGGCCTGAGATGGCAGGTCGTTTGCCTGCTGCCAAATCGGGACCTGCTGGGCGAAAGCGCCCGCTTCGTTGGTGGCACGGAGTGGACCACCTTTTCATTCGACTTCGAGGTCCCCGAGGCTTGTGGCTATCAGCAGCTTCGTTTGATCTCCGCGGGGCAGCGCAGCTTTGAGCTCGGGATCGACGGTCTCCTCTGGTACGACGATCTTCAGATCGCTCGCACAACCGCACTGGATGCGGCCGCGCGCGCCGACGCCTTGCTGCGCTCAAGCGCACGGCCGTCGCCATCGGTCGATGCGACTCAGGACGACGGCGAGGGAGATAATGGACGCTCAGTCGATACACTGGGATCCGCGCCCCCAACCGATCCGTCCATGGCCCCCGCCGAGGATCGCGCGCCAAGCGGCGAAGGCTCGCAGCCAGATCAGCCTGCGGCCACACCCGCTGCCGAGCGCGAGCCCTAAGCGAAGCGCACGGCGGCTGGTGACATCGACAGTGCGTTATCGGTTTGACACCGACCTTGGTGGCTGCTTAACTGGCGTTAACGATCGGATGCCGCCAACGATCCATTTTGACCCGCTCCTGTAATCGCTGCGATAAGGAAACCCGCATGAAACGCTTAACCGCAACAACCTGTCTCGCCGCCAGCATCGGTCTCGCGATCGGAAGCAACGCGGTCGGTGCACCAGAGGCTGAACCAGTCGGCCAGATCATGCGCATCGATGGCGCGGCGATGATCAGCCAGGGTACCCGTTACGTGGACGCTCGCGAGGGCATGCCGCTGCGCGTGCAAGACCGCGTGCTCGTGCTTGATGGAGGCAGTGCGTTGCTGCAGTTCACCGATGGTTGCCAGTATCAGCTCGAGGATTCCGAGCTGCTGACCATCGGCACCGAGAGCGCTTGCGCCGAGAAAGCGGCGAAGACCGCCGCCGGTCAGAATCAGTCCGGGGTTCCGATCGAAACCGCTGCCGCCGAAAGCCAGGACATGGCGACGGGCATTGAGCAGGGCGCAACCTCTGCGATGGGTGACCCGCCTAAAATCGATTACGGCGTGCTCGGGCTGCTCGGCGCTGCCGGCGCAGGCGTCATCTGGGCTTTGACCGACGACGACCCAGATCGGCCTACGTCGCAGACGTTACTCAGTCAGCAGTAGCCGTTAGGGAACGCTTCCCGGCCGGTCGAAAAACGGCCGAGGCGTTGTGAAACGCCTCGGCCGTTTTCATGTGGTAAGCGGCCGGCTTGCGCCTTATCCAGCTACCCCATATCAGCGATCTTGAGCGGCGGTGGCGAGCCCGGGCGGCTGTCGGCTGCGCCTCCAAGCATTGCACTATCGAGCCCAAGCAGACAGCTGCGGCGGTGCTCGATGCGCAAGAAGCAGTCGATCGCGTCGAGCTGACCGGCCTCGACGGCTGGCCAAATGGCGCGCAGCGCCGCATCAAGACGCTCGAGCTGTTCGTCGCGATAGCGGCGGATCAGGTCGTGACTGACCGCTTGTGAGCTCTGCAGCTCGACACCCACCATCTTCCAGGCGCTCGCCTCGGGCACCGAGAGCTTGTCGGCGATCTGCCGATAGCCGTGGCCCGCCAGGCGCAGCTCGAGGGCGCGCCTCCGAAGCTCTGCCGCGCGGCACTGCTCGTTGTCTTGGTCGTTCATCGCTGTTGCCCCCTGTTGCAGATTGGTCGCCGCCGCGACCCTTCG
Organism: uncultured Halochromatium sp.; assembly: GCA_964617675.1. Taxonomy (GTDB): domain Bacteria; phylum Pseudomonadota; class Gammaproteobacteria; order Chromatiales; family Chromatiaceae; genus Lamprobacter. The sequence continues at coordinate 27,595 of CAZTYV010000018.1, forward strand.
ATCGGCCCGTGCGGATGACATCCTTCTACCCTTGGGTATGACGCCAAAGGGCATGGAAGTGGTGTGTCGGTCCCTGCCCCTGACCGACGTCGAGGGCGTCCGCGTGGGCGATCGCACCGGCGACGTAGCGCTTCGCGGCGCGCGCGGCGGCGAGCGGCGTCTCCCCCATCGCAAGCTGAGCGGCCAGGGCCGAGGAGAGCGTGCAGCCGGTGCCATGGGTGTTCTTGGTCGGGATGCGCTCGCCTTCGAGCCAATGCCCGCCGGCCGAGGTCTGCAGGTAGTCGGGGCTCCCTTGCCCGTCCAGATGCCCCCCCTTGAGCAGCACCTGGGCGGGCCCGAGGGCCAGCAGCCGCTCGGCCAGCGCCGGCATGTCTGCCGCATGGGTCAGCTCGGGCTCATCGAGGAGCGCCGCCGCCTCCGGGAGATTGGGTGTGATCACCGTTGCCAGTGGCAACAACCGCTCGACCAACGCCTGCACGCCCGCATCGGAAAGCAGCCGATCACCACCTTTCGCGACCATCACCGGGTCGAGCACGATCCGTGGCGCTCCATGGCGCGTGAGCGCCTCGGCCACGGCCAGCGTGATCTCGGGCGAGCCGAGCATGCCGATCTTCACGGCGTCGACGCGGATGTCATCGAACACGGCATCGATCTGAGCCGCCACGAAGGCCGGCGACACCAGCTGCACGTCGCGAACCCCAAGGGTATTCTGCGCGGTCAGTGCAGTAATGACCGCCATGGCATAGGCGCCGTTGGCCGAGATCGCTTTGATATCGGCCTGGATGCCGGCCCCACCCGATGGATCGGAGCCGGCGATCGCCAGGACATGCTTGACGACGCTCATCCGGCCTCCCCTGTCGCGGGCGCCTCTGACCCAGGCGGCTTGTCGGCGTCGAGCCCGAGACCCCGAGCGCGCGCATCGTCCCAGGCCCGCGCAATCTCGCGGGTCGCCTGCTCGGGGTCGGCGGCGGCGCAGATCGCCGAGACCACGGCCATGCCGATCCCGCCGGCGCGCCAAACCGGTCCCGCGTGCTCTGCACTCAGGCCACCGATCGCGACCACGGGCAACGGGGCAGCCGCACAGAGCGCGGCGAGCCCATCGAAGCCGAGCGGCGGCGAATGATCGGGCTTGGTCGCGGTGGCGAAGACCGGCCCAACACCCAGGTAGTCGACCAGGCTCACCTCTGGGGACGAGAGCTGCTCTGCCGTTTGCACCGACAGCCCGAGGATGGCCTCGGCGCCGAGGAGCTCGCGCGCGTCGCTCGGGCTTGCATCTGACTGGCCGAGATGGAGGCCATCGGCATCGATCGCCACCGCGACCTCGAGCCGATCATTCACGATGAGCGGGACCCCAGTGCCCGCCAACAACGCCTTCAGTGCCCGGCCCTGCTCGATCAGCTCGGCATTAGAGGCCTGCTTGTCGCGCAGCTGTACCGCCTTGACACCACCGCGCAGGGCCGCCGCGACCGTCTCGACGAGACCGGCGCGCGCGCAGCATTGGATATCTGTGACCAGATAGACGGAGAGATCGATCATCAGGTGCAGTCTGGACTCGGGCTGGAGGTGCCCACGCCGCGCTCGCGCTCGCCGGCGGTGCGCAGCTCGCGTTTCAGGACCTTGCCGGCCGCATTCTTCGGCAGCGCAGCGCGGAGCTCGATCCGGCGCGGCTGCTCATGGCGTCCTAAACGTTCTCGGCACCAGGCCTTGAGCGTGCCCGCATCGACCGGCTGCTCGGGCCGGACGACGACATGGGCAATCACGATCTCACCATGGGCTGCATGCGGCTCGCCGACCACCGCGGCCTCGACCACGCTCGGATGACGCATCAGCGCCTCTTCGACGATGCGCGGATAGACGTTCATACCGTTGGTGATGATCAGGTCCTTGATCCGATCGACTAGATAGAACCAGCCGTCGTCGTCACGCCAACCGAGGTCGCCGGTGCGGAACCACTCGCCGAAGAAGCTCTCCGCGGTCGCCTCTGGCAGATTCCAGTAGCCGCGCATCACGCTGGGGCCACGAACACAGACCTCGCCGTGCTCGCCGTTGGGCAGCTCGCGGCCTGCCGGATCGCAGATTCGCATCTCGACGCCAGGGATCGGCGGGCCGATCGACGACGGCTTGCGCGGACCCGACGGCGGATTCACAGCGGTGACGGGCCCGCATTCGGTGGGGCCATCACCCTCGAGGATCGGCACGCCGTAGCGCTCCTCAAACCGCTCCATCACCGATGGCGGCATCGCGGCCCCACCCGAGATACAGAGCCGAACGCTCGCCCAATGCGCCACCTGGTCATCGGGCAGGCGCAGCAGGAGCGCGTAGAGGCTCGGCACCCCGAGGAAGATGGTCGCCCGGTGGCGGGCGATCCCCTGCATGATGAGCTCAGGGTCGAAGCGCGGCACCGGGATCAGGGCCGCCCCGGTCAGCAAGGGCGTCAGCAGACCCACGGTTGCGGCAAAGGCATGGAACATCGGCAGGACGACCAAGAACCGATCGCGCTCCGGTTGCAGCGCCAGCGCCTCAACCACCGCCTGGACGTTCGCCGCCAGATTGCCATGGGTCAGCACCGCGCCCTTAGGCCGTCCGGTCGTGCCCGACGTATATAGGATCACCGCATCGTCCCGCGCCGAGCGCTCGACGCCTGGAGGGGGCTCTTCTGGTCCCGTCGACAGCGTCTCTAGCAGCCAGATCACCGAATTTGGGTCATCCCTAGGCAGGCCCTTTCGATGTCCCCCCGCAAGCGAGGCCGGCGAGACATCAGGCGCATGCCCGAGCGGACCAAGATCGCCACCAAGTCCAATCCGCAGCCGCACCCCGGGCGCCTCGGCAAGGGCTGCACGGGCCATCTCGGCCAGACCCGCATGCGCGATCAGCGCCTGACAACCGCAATCACGCAGCTGAAAGGCGGCCGCGCTCGGATGCAAGAGCAGATTGATCGGCACGACGATCGCGCCAGCCTTAAGAATTCCGAGATAGGCAGCGGCGAACTCGGCCCCGTTCGGACAGAGCAAGGCGACGCGCTCGCCTGGATCAACCCCGTGCGCGGCCAATCCAGCGGCGACCGCGTCCGAGGCTCGATCCAACTGCGCATAGCTCCAGAGTGGCTCGGCCAGCACCGCCGGCGCCTCGGCCCAGCGTGCGGCAGCACGCCGAAACAACGTCGATAGACCCTCGCTCATGCGCCGCCTCTCGGTTCCCGCCGCCCGCTCGCGACCGCACTCGTCCACACCCACCGGCCGCGCCAACGCAGTGCGCCCTCGTCACCCTCGCTTGCCGGTCTCATTCGCTGACCCGGGCCTCGGGACACACGCCAGACGCTCAAGGATTAGATCACCTTCGAGAACCCGCCCTGCCCCTGCTTGGCCTCCATATAGGCGTCGAAGGCCATGCAGATGTTGCGGATCAGCAGGCGACCCTTGGGCAGCACCCGGATACCGCTGGCGTCGATCTCGAGCAGCTCGTCGGCCTGCATGCCCTCGAGCTTGGCCAGATCACGGCCAAAGTAGCCCTGAAAATTCAGGTCCCAGGCGCGCTCGACCTCGCTGAAGTCGAGCTTGAAGTGACAGATCAGCCGAGTGATCACATCGCGTCGGATCTCGTCATCGCGACTCAGCTCGATGCCGCGGAACACGGGCAGGTGGCCGCCGTCGATATCCGCGTAATACTCGTCGAGCTCCCGACGGTTCTGGCCATAGGTCGCGCCGACCTTACCGATCGAGGTCACGCCGATGCCGATCAGGTCGCAGTCGGCATGGGTCGAATAGCCCTGGAAGTTCCGATACAGGGTGCCGTTGCGCTGCGCGAGCGCGAGCTCGTCGTCTGGGCGG
>CAZTYV010000019.1:0-9507 GCA_964617675.1 uncultured Halochromatium sp.
TTGCTCACGCGCGTTCATAGGGCTGTGACGCTGATCAGGCCGTGCATGGTGACCTCCGACCGGGACCACCGATTCTCGGCGCAGAGACCGCGTCCGTCGCTCGCTCGAGGCTAACCAAAGGCTGCAACGGCGCTCTCGGTGTCGTCGAAGATCTGACAGATCTTGTGCAGCTGCGTCAGCTCGAATAGGGCGCGCAGTGTGTCGTTCATGCGGGCAAGGTAGACGTCTCCACCCTTGGTTCGGGCGGCCTGAAGCGCCGAGACGATGGCGGCGAGACCGCTGGAGTCCATGTAATCGGTCGACGACAGGTCGATCACCATCTGCCCGCGACCCTGTTCGAGAATGCCCTTCAATTCACTGCGGGTCTCGGTTGCATTGGCCATGATCAACCGCTGTGGGAGCCTGACGACGTCGACGCCGTTGGTCTGTTGATGCTGTACGTTCATTCCGGATTCTCTGTACTTTTGGGTTCAATGGCCTGAGTTGAGGTCGGCTCCAATCGTGCCGTGCGGTTGCGGATGGCCACCGTGGGGCCACCGAGGGGCCTGACCAGCCGCAGCCGGTTCTCGCCGGCGATCCGCTCGTAGTGTACCTCTGGAAACACGGCGCGAATGATGCGCCAGCCGCGCCCGCCCTCGGCCGAGGCCGCTGGGAGCGTACCGCTCGGTAAGGGTAGCGGCATCGGTGCCCCGCGGTCGCGCAACAAGACCGAGAGCACCTCGGCGTCGCGCCCGACGTCGACTCGGATGGGCTGGCCGACCGCGCTTTGGTAGGCATGCTCGATGATGTTGTTGATCGCCTCGACGACCGCCGTCGGCAGCAGCACGGCGTCGGGTCCTTGGATGCCGGTCTCCAGGGCGATACCCGCAAAGACATCTTGCACCTGCTCGTGCCAGGCCAAGTCATGCGGATCGCTAGCGAATTCGAGCCTGAGCGCGGGGTTAGGCATGGCGATGAAGGCGCTATTCGGACGCGCGGTCTCGAGTCCTGGGGTCAGTTTGGCCGCTCGATCATAAAGACCGAGATGTCATCATCGAAGGCAGCGTTTCCGCGCCAGGCGCGCACGCGTTCTTCGAGCCGCGCGAGGGTCGAGGTCGTACTGGCCGCGGGCAGCTCGAGCATCGCCTGTTGGAACCGGTCGAGCTCGAAGGCCTCGCCGCTGGCATCGAAACATTCGGTGATCCCGTCCGAGTAGAGCACGATTCGGTCTCCCGCATCGAGCTGAAAGTGCTGCGCCTCATAGCTCGCGCTATCGAACATGCCGACGGGTAAACCTCGGACCTCGAGCGAATCGATGCCGCCGCCGCGGCGCAGGATCATCGGCGCCGGGTGGCCCGCGATGGCGAGCTGCCCCTCGCCAGTAAAGCGGTCGATGACCCCGTAGACCATGGTGGCGTAGTTGGTCATCTCGCCGTCCGGCCGGCAGAGATCGCGATTGAGCTTGGCCAGCAGCTGGGCCGGATCGAGATAGTCTTCGGGCAGTCCGACGATGCCACTGAGCGGCACCAGCGAGTGGCTGACGCCGGTCGACATCAGCGCGGCCGGGATACCATGGCCGGAGACATCGAGCAGGTAGAAGCCGCTGAGCCGCTCCGACAAGGGTACGAAGTTGAAGCTATCACCCGAGACGTGGGCGGCAGGCAGGAACAGCCAGGCGGCGGTGAGTGGGCTGATCAGCGCGCTCGAGGTCGGTAGAGAGTCGCGCTGAATCCGCGCGGCGGCGGCGAGGTCGTTCTGGATCTGCTCGTAGGCCTGATTCAGGGCGTCGCGCTGCTGCTTGAGATGGCGGTTCTGTTCACTGAGGCGGTCTTCGAGGCCGAGGATGCGTATCCCGACCTTTAGCCGCGCCCTGAGCACCTGAGCATCGAATGGCTTGCGCACGAAGTCGTCGGCACCGGCATCGAGTCCGTAGACGAGATCGGTGTTGTCGCTGCGCCCGGTGAGCATGATGGTGTAGACGTAGTGGCCGACATCAGTCCTGCGAAGCTCGGCACAGACCTCGGGGCCGGACATCCCCTCCATCATCCAATCGAGCAGCACCAGGCGGATCTCTTGCTCGGCGATGATGGCCAGCCCATCGGCGCCGTTCGATGCCAGCACGGGCTCGTATCCCCACTTCTTCAACAGCGCCCGGAGATAGACGCGCATGTCGAGCGCATCGTCGATGACCAGGACCTTGAGCGGCGCCGAGGCGTGGCGTTGCTCAGCGCCCGATTCGGTGCTGTCGGTTGATGCAACCACGTAAATGCCCTGATGGATGACGGCTAGGCGTGGGTCTCGCGAGGCGCCGCGATTCGTCGCCAGTGTAGGCCACATCCGTGTCGAGACCAAGCGCCCCGAAGCGGCTGGCTCAGCGTTTTTCGGGGGGCAGGCTGATGGCGACCGGCTGTTCGGCCGCGCTCGGCTCGAAGGCCAGCTCGAGCAGTCGCTCGGCGATGAATGCCGGCGAGCTGAAGCCCTCGCTGGCCTTGAGATCGAGAAACTTCTGCACCCTTGGGAACTGATCTGGGGTGCAGCTGCGGATCATCGCTTGCATGTCGGTGTCGATGATGCCGGGCGCAACCGCGTGCACGCGCAGCCCGCTGTCGCGCTCCTCAAGTGCGATCGCCTCACTCATGCGGTCCACCGCCGCCTTGCCGGCGCAGTAGGCCGACCAGCCGGCGTAGGCGTTGCGCGCGGCGCCTGAGCTGATATTCAACAAGACCCCGTCGCCGCCGCGATCGTGGAGATGGCGGATGAAGGCGCGACTGCCATAGAACACCCCAAGCACATTGACCTCGATGTGACGGGCGAGCTCGGCAGGGTCGTTCTCGCGCAAGGGCCCAATAGGGGCGAGCAGGCCGGCATTGTTGATCCAGAGATCGATTCGGCCGAAGCGCTCGAGGGTCGCAGCACAAAAGGTCTCGATGGCATCGGCCTTGCTGACGTCAGCTGCCATGCTCAGCAGCGCCGAGCCGTCACCCTCGAGCTGCGGTTGGGAGCGTGCACAGGCCGCGACCCGTAAGCCACGCGCCAAGAATCGCTGCGCGAGACCGGCACCGAGCCCGCGGCTCGCACCGGTGATGACGGCGACCTTGTCGTTGTACGCATTCATCGCTGGCTGACCTCGCTGCGGCCATCGGCTTCGGGCCCAGCGGCCTGGGCCTCGTCGGCGAGCCACCCCTGCAGCGCATCCACCAGCGCCTGCGCCTGGGCGCGGCTCGAGATGTTGAACTTCGACTGCTGCCGATACTCACCACCGCGTTTCTGGTAGCGGCGAATCGTGTAGCGCTCAGGGCCATAGGTCTCTTTCGCGCGATCCCAGTCCTGATAGCGGAAGAGGACCGTGGCCCAGCTGCCTTTGGACAGGATCACCTTGTCGAGCTCCTTGGTGGTCTCGAGGTCTCCTTCGGTATAGGTCACGGTGAGGTCTTCGACCTTCTCGGTCATGCTCTGCTCCTGGTCGTCTCAGCGGGAATCGACATGGCGGATTTTAGGGCCTGGACGGCTGAGCGCCGCGCGAGCCTCGATCGCTTGCCCCGAGCGCGCGCTTGGCGCCGTATTGCTCGAGCAGGGTCACCATCGTCGGCTCGTCATTGGCATGGGCATCGGCGATCTCCAGCGCTGTGCGTCCGCGGCTATCGGTCAGGTTGACGTCGGCGCCGGCATTGATCAGCTGTTTGGCAAGCTTCAGGTTGCCGGTCGCCACGGCTCGGTGCAGCGGTGCTTGGCCCTCGTCATCGCGAGCGTTGAGGTCGACCCCGCGGCCCACGAGCAGCTCGATGGTATCGCGATCGAGCGCTTGCTCGGCGACGAGCTCGAAGAGCAACCGTTGCAGATCATCGTCGGCACCACGCTGCAGTAGCAGCTCGGCCGCCTGCACCTTGCCGTTCGCCAGCGCGACGTGCAGCGGTGTGCGGCCAAGCGCGTCACGCGCATCCAGCTGGGCGCCATGGTCGATCAGCTCGCGGGCGATGACGACACGCCCCTGACGCACCGCGACGTGCAGTGGGTAGTCGCCGTCGGGGCCGGCCTGGTTGATCTCCGTTTTCCAGAACAGGTGGCGCTTGATCTGGTCGAGGTCGCCCGTGTGCACGGCACGGTACAGGTTCAGGGTCGGGCTCGGCGGTTCGTCGCAGCCGCCGAGCGCCAGGGCCATCATCGGCACCAGGATGGCGCCCATCATCGGGGCCAGGCGCAGGCGTAGGCGCAGGCGCAGCAGACCGCGTCTTGGCGCGAGCGCCCGCAGCACCGCCCGGGCGTTTGTCCCTCCGCGGCGGATGTTAAGTCCTCCGGTCTTGGCTGGACAAGCCGTCGGCAGTCGGGGCCGGCCGTGGTCTCCTTGCCGTCGACGCTCATCGCCGCCAAGGTTAGGCCGGCGTCGATACTCGTGGTAGCGTAGTCGAATCATGCTGACAAAGTTTCTCCTGACCGCCACCGTGATCTGGGTGGCTTGGCTCGTCATTCGCAGCCGATCACGTCCCCAGGGCGACGCCGTGCCGCGATCCGAGGCTGGCTCGCCCCGCGGTGTCCAGGAGTCGGCGGGCTTGATGCCGCGGGGCGCCGTCAAGCTCGCGGCTTACGGCTTGGTGGTCCTGATGCTGGTCGGCACGGGGTTCTATCTGTTCCAGGGTTGGCAGCGCGAGCGCGAGATCGTTCAGCTCCAAGTGGTGAACGTCTACAGCGGCAAGGTCGAGCGTTATGAGGCACGTCGCGGCGATATCCGCCAACGTAGCTTTGTCACTCACGATGGCCGCCGCATCCAGATCGCCGAGATGGAGCGACTGATCCAGCTCGAGCCCGGGCGCTGAGGCTAGCGCAGATCGGGGCCGATATTGAAGGCAACCGATAGGCGTTGCAGCCGGCTGTGGTTGGTCTCGACCGAGTGCTCGAGCGAGGGTGCGAACAGCAGCATCATCCCGGACTCGGGTCGGACTCGGGTCTCGAAAGGTGGCTCGTGGAAGAGGATGTCGCCGGCGCCGGCCGGCGCTGCGACATAGTAGACCCCCGAGATCAGCTCATCGCACTCTTGATGGGCGTGCCGGCTCGTCGATTGACCGGGCTGCATGGCATTGATCCAGAAACCGATGCGTAGCGGCTGATCGACGCCGATGGGCGCGTCGAGCCAGCTCGCTTGGCCACTGCTCAGCAGGCGCCGTGCCTGGTTCTGGGCGAAGGCCAGGACCTCGGCCAGACCGGGCAGCCGCTCGGCGCTGAGGTAGAGGTTCTCGAACCGCCCGCCAATGAAGTGCGAGCGGCGCTCGAAATCCTTCTCGCTCAGGCGGCTAAAGGCCGCCGCTAGCCGGGTATTGAGTGCATCGGCATGCGGCAAGGTGTAGGCGAGGATCGGCGGCACGGCCTGCATCGGCGCGACTGGATTGGGGTCCACACTCATCCGCCCGCGCTCGCGGGTCACGCGGCGAACAGCCGTTTGTGCTCGCTTCTGGAGCGAGTGACGCAATCTTCGATCGAGACACCGAGGAACCAGTTACCGGTGACGGCGATGCCGGTTCCGGCCAATGCCGCGTCGAGAGCACCGATCTGCGCGAGATGATTCGCGCCCAGGCTCGGGAGACGGTTACGCACATGGGCCTTGGCGCTCATGTCCGCGGGTTTGGCGTCGATGGCACGACAGGCGACCTGTTCGCGCTCGGTCTCACTCAGCCGTCCCCCAGGGAAATGAAAGGCAAAGCCTCGATAGCGGTCGTCCGGTAAGAAGTCACGCGAGACGGCCGAGAAGAAGGCGTCGTCGACGCTGATCAGGCCGGCAATCTCCTCGATGCTCAGTCGCGAGCGCTCGAAAGCCATCACCAAACTGTCGATCTCGGCGACACCGATGCCCTCGATGGCCGCGGCGGCGGTGGGTGCCACCGGGCTGAGCAGCCGACGAGCGACGTCGGGTGGGACCGCGAGGGTGAGCTGCTCGCAACTGAGGCTGGTGCCGTCGCCGAGCATCAGCCGGTAGCCCGGGCCATCACTGACCAAGGCCTCGACCTGAGCGCCAGGGCGCAGCTGAAACCCGGGTTGCGAGGCAATCGCTCGCGGGATGTCGGCGATGCCGCCCGGCATGGTGAATGCTCGCAAGACGTCCTTGCGGCGTGGCTTCTTTCGAAACATGGCCTCGGCGGGAAACTGGTCGGCCTCTTGGCAAACGACCGAGCGCAAGGCGGGCCCAAGTAGGTCGCGATAGTTCTTCCGTCCCATGATGCGGCCATAGTATTGGGCCACGGTCTTGCCGGCCTTCTCGATACGAAACAGGCCGGGCAGCGAGATGGCGAGCTCCAGCGGGTGAAGGGCCGAGAGGATGCCGCGTCGCTTGCCCGCAGCCCAGAGCTTGTAGCTGCGCTTGGTTCTTGGCGTGGTGAGCTCCAAGAGGTCGAGCTGCTCCATGATCGCGAGCAGATTGCCGTAGCTGTTGAAGCAGGTATGCCCTCCCGCCTCGACCCAGTAGTCATTCAGTTCGTCGAAGCTGCAGCTGTTGATGCAGCCGCCGGCGCGTTCATCGGCTTCGAGGACGAGGGTCTCGACACCAGCGTTCAGGGCGTAATGGGCGGCGCTCAGTCCGCTGATACCGCCGCCGATGACAATGTGAGCGTGGTCGGCCATGGTGGGCTTCCTGGAAAAGGATCAGTTCGGGGGTGGAGCGGTTGTTTAGTCTGCGCAGATCGTCGCTGCCAAGGTGATTGGGTCAACGAGCTCCGATTCAGGGGCTGCGCCGGTGCGACGCTTGTTTGGGGGCCGGCGGCTCGTCGTCGAGCGGCGCTAGGGTCAAGCCGCTGAGGTCGAGGGGCGGCGGCGCTGGCGCCGGTGGCGCGCAATCTTCGAGCGTTGTTGCGTCCTCGGATGAGAGTCGCAGATGGCCGGTATCTGGTGGCGGCTGCTCGGGCTGCTCGCGTCGTTCACCGATCGGGGCCCCTGGTGGGAGCAGTGTCAGTGTCTCATGCTGCTCGGGGTCGGGCTCGGGCTCGACCTCTGGCTCCATGGGCGGACTCAGGGGTGGTGGCGCCGCTGCCGGGGACGCGGGCCCTTGCTCGGCGGTCTGGGCCGCTGGTGCGTCGAACCCTGCGTCGAGTGTTGGCTCGAGTGTTGGCTCGAGTGTTGGCTCGGCTGGCGGGTCGAGTGCTGGCTCCTCGATGTCCTCCGCTGCTCCCTCTAGGGCTGGCGCGGGCAACTGCTCGAGCGATTGGCCTAGCGATTGGTCTAGCGATTGTTGTGGCGACGGGTCGGGCGGAGCGCTCGCCGCCGGGCCCGTCTCGGCCACTGGTTCGGATGCTGCCAGGGATGTGGCCGCGGCCGCGGCCCGGGGCTCTTCGGCGAGCGCTTTGACCGTCACGAGGGCCCCGGCCTCTTGGAAGGCGTGCCGATAGCGCTCGGCCTCGGTCTGTGTGAGGCCGCGTTTCACCCGAACGGGCTTGCCGCTGAACAGGCGCTCGAGCTGGGCGGCGCTCAGTCCGAAGCGCTCTTGTAGCGCGAGACGCGCTTGCTCACGACCGGCGCCGGCCAGGAGCTGGCCGGCGAAGATCAGCTCATACCGAGGCTCGCTCATGGCAAGGCTGTGCCGAGACGCTTGAGGTCTCAGTCCCGACCGCGCTCGAGAGGGCCTGATGCATTGGGGCGCCTCGTGGTCGAGTCTGCTTGGTCGACTAGAGTGGCTTACTCAGGGTGAAGGCGCCGCGAATATCGCCTGCCGAGTAGCCGCGCGCCTGGTCCTCTGGATAGGCTTCGTCGATGGCCTGGGCGAGCTCGGGATCGATCTCACTTCCGTGACAGGTCAGGCAGACCTCTTGCGTCGGGATCGCCTTCATAAAGCGGTAGACCTTTTGGCCATCGACCTCGACCACCTCAGCGTACGCCATCTCGGCGACGGGATTGCCAGCGGCCTTAAGGGATTCGAACTGCTCGAGCACCTGTTGCTCCCAAGCGTCGGGCGCATTGTTGGCGTTGCGGGTCTTCAGGCTGGTGCGACCAATCTCCCAGTCCGAGGTCTCCGACAGGCTGGTAGCGATCGCCGGGGCCTTGTCCTGGCAAACGCCGACCGCGTTGATGGGGCCGCCGGATTTGATCGCGCCGACCAGCTCGGACTGGAGGCTGGTGGCATACTGCTTGATCAGGGCCTTGGCCTCGTCGCTGGCGCCTGCCGTGCTGTCGGCGACGGCGAGCCCGGGGCCCGCGCTGATCAAGGCTGCAAGGCTGATCGAGAGGGTCGTGCGCATGGGTATCATCCTCACTCGTGGACGTTAGAAACTTGGCTGGAGATCAGGTCGGCAAGCGGCTGAAACAACCGCTGATCCGGTGACGATGGACCATCAGGCCTTGGTCCGTCGATGCCAATGCGCAAGCCCCGACGACCTTCTCGGCACTGGCTCGATGTAGGGTTGCCGCTGCTCAGGCAGGGTGCTGAGCATGACGCCCGGAGTAGGCTGGCGATTGTAACCGGGCAATGCAGGGGTTTGGCTACCGGGGGAGCGAGGCAGCATCGAAGAGGCCGCGGCTGCGGGCGGGAAAGACGGGCCAAGCGCACGCCGGTGCAGGGCATCCGAGCAGGTCAGGCCTTGACCTGCTTCTCCTTGACGAGACGCTCGAGCCACGCTGAGACCGTGGTCAGTGTCTCGAGCGCGACTGGAGAGCGTTGAGAATCGGGAGAGAAGGAGCGCGCGCGGCGAGCGGTAGTAAGAGACGAGCCTGAATGGCGCCATCCAGGACCACGCCCGGGACCGAGCCCAGAACCGAGCCAGGACCAAGCCCAGAACACCGAGCCAGAGCCGCGCTCGGGTTAGGCCTAGCTTCGCACGGATTCGGGCCCGATGTGGACTGAGAGTTTGATCGAGATCTGGTCCTAGATCGGGACTCGGAGCACCTCGACCTTTACCTTCGCGATACCCTTGCTGATGATGCCAAGCTCCTTGGCCGCGCGTCGAGACAGATCGATGATGCGACCCTTGACGAAGGGGCCACGATCATTGACCTCGAGCACCACGCTGCGTCCGCTGTTGACCTCGGTCACGCGCACGCGGGTGCCGAAGGGAAGCGACTTGTGCGCGGCGCTCAGCGCGTTCTTGTTGTAGCGCTTGCCGCTGGCGGTTTGATTGCCGTGCAGGCTGTCGTGGTAGTAGGAGGCTACGCCGGTCAGGACCTGACCGGGCTGTGCTGCCATCACTTGGGCGGAGATCCCGAGCAGCAGACTGGTAGCCAGGACGAGAAGGGGGTGTCTGGAAGACATCATCGCCGACCTCTGGTCATCGATCGAAAGGCGGAGAACTCGCCCGCGCAGCGCGCGAGCGGGTCATCGGAAGATGGCCAGAGTATACGGGAATTCCCGAATAAGTAAAATCCCTAGTTAGGGTCTTTCCGGGGGGGCGTGCTTCCTCAGTCGGGCCAGACACGGCCTAGGCTCTGATAGCCGTCCATTCGGGCCTCGTGCCGCGGTTTCTCGGAGCGAGCGGCGGGTGCCACTTGGGGGCCGCGCCGGCGTGCGGAGGGCACGGCGGGGCGTTTGGTGGCGCTGGGGTCTGGGCTTGCGGCTGGGCT
>CAZTYV010000019.1:9607-31297 GCA_964617675.1 uncultured Halochromatium sp.
CGGAGGGCACGGCGGGGCGTTTGGTGGCGCTGGGGTCTGGGCTTGCGGCTGGGCTCACAGCCGGGGTCCCGGTTGGGTCCGCAGCCGGCTCACGATCGGATAGGGAGGCCGAGGTGTCCGTGTTCTTGGCATGGCGAATCGTCGCGAGCAGACGGCGCTCGGTGCGGGATCTATCGTTCATCGGCAAGGACCTCGGCAATCAGGGAATCGATCTCGGCCGCCGCCTCGGCGCCGCGTCGTCCGGCTTGAAACACGCTTCTGCCCTCGAGCACGCAGTGGCGGTGAATGGAGCGACGGCGCAACGCCGTGCGAGCGAGCGGCAGCTCGAGCTCGGCGGCGGCCTCGGGCATCAGTCGCGACAACGTGGTGCGAGGCTCGATCTGGCTCATCACGAGCCATGCGCTCAGGGTCGGGTTGGTCGGGCGCAATCGCTCGAGGGTGCGGGCGATCTGCGTGGTGGCCCATAGGTCCATCGGTGAAGGCTGAACCGGGATCAAGGCCTGATCGGCGAGCCGAAGTGCGATCTCGGTCTGAGGCGACTTGATCGAGGGCGGGCAGTCGACGACCACAGACTGATGCGTCTCGCGCAGGGCCGTGATCGTTTGCTCGAGGCCATGAGCAGCAGCGATGACGGCCGGAAGCGGGCTGCGGTCGCCGCCGATCAGTCGCCATTGATAAGCGGATTGCTGGGGATCGGCATCGATCACGACCACCGACCCTTGCCGGGATAGGCCGGCCGCGACATTGACGGCCAGCGTCGTCTTGCCGGTCCCGCCCTTGTTGCCGACGACGACGATGATGCTCATCTCTCTGCTGACCTGATCGACGATGCCGGGACCAAGCGACCACCCGGTTCGGGAAGAAGGCTAGGCGCTGGTTGCTGTTGTCGTCAAGCGGCTGGCGTCGGCAGGGACCGCTATTCCGGTCGCTCGGGTGGGTCGAGATCCGCGGTGCTTGAGCTCGGGGTCGAGGCGGCTTCAGCCACGAGGGCCTCGAGTGCGCGGATCTGGTGTGCCTGCAGTCGAGCGATGGTCTCGAGCATCTGCCTTGCCTCGGATGAGACGGCCTCCGCGGCGGCGCTGAGGTAGAAGCGCTGGGCGCAGCGCTCGTGCATCAGGGCAAGCTCAAGCACCTGTCGTGGGCTGAGGTGGTGCTCACAACCGGTGCGAACCGCGGCCTCTGGCTGGTGGCTGATCAGACTTGGGCAGCGCCATCGAAGATGCCAGGGGGCGATCTTCGGTAGATCCTCGGCGCCTCGTTGTGCGCCCATCCGCGTCGCGTGCTCGAGGCTCAGCGCAACGATGCGCCCTAAGAGCGACGCGGCATCGAGGTGATGGTGGACCTCCAAGGCGACCTGCAGCTGGCGATAGCGGTCGATGGAGTCATGCGTCAGCTCGAGCGCATGGGCGAGCAGCTGCTCGGCACTGCGCGGCGGCTCGCCGGGATCGATCGGCGTTCTATGCATACTGAAGCTCCGCCTCAATCTCGGCGAGGGCGTCATGGCGCAGCGGGCCCTTGGCAGAGCCTGGGACATCGCGCGGGGTGTTCGGCGGTGATCCAACGCGCTCATGCAGGACGCCGAGCGCGTCGTCATCGCTCCCAAGCAGGCTCGGTGGCGCCCCGGAACAGTCTTCGCTCGCCGCAGGACGGATGGGGTGAAGCGTTCGTTTCCATTGCGCCTGATCCTCGGCACGGAAGGTACGACATGGGCTCAGGATGTGCACGAAGGCGAAGCCGGGATGCAGGATCGCGCGCACCATCAGCTCGCTGAGGCCGTGGGGGTCGCCGCTGAATCCGCGCGCGATGAACCCTGCTCCAGCGGCCGCGGCGATGGCCGCCGGCTGCAAGGGCGCCAGCCCGGTGCCCCAAGGCGTGAGCCCGCCCCCGGTCCAGTCGGCGGCTGTCGTCGGCGAGGCCTGGCCCTTGGTCATGCCGTAGACCTTGTTGTCCATGACCAGATAGGTCACATCGAGGTTGCGCCGACAGGCATGGACGAAATGATTGGTGCCGATCGAGAACCCATCACCGTCACCTCCCGCCGCGATAACACAGAGGTCGGGACGCGCCAGCTTCAGTCCCGTGGCGAGCGGCAGGGCGCGCCCGTGCAGGCCGTGGAATCCGTAGCAGGAGAGGTACGCGGGGAGTCGCGACGAGCAGCCGATCCCGGAGACGACGGCGATCTCATCGGCCGGCCGCTCCAGATACGCGAAGGCCTTGGTCAGTGCCGACAGCACACCAAAATGACCGCAGCCCGGGCACCAGATCGGCTTGACCGCGGACTGGAAATCGCGGGCGTGGAGGCTCGGAATCGTGTTTGTGGCCATGCAATGCCTCTGGCAAGGTGCCTTGGCTGTCGATGGGGGCGCCGATTGAGGACGCCCGTTGGCGAGCCCTGATGGGCGCCGCCTGTCGGGCGGCTCGATGATCGCCTGTGCTGCGCCTCAGCCCTCGAGCGAGCGCTTGAGCGCGTTGATGATCTCTGCCGGGCGCAGCGGCAGCGGCCCGGGTCGCGCGAGCGAACGAGCCGACGCCGGCAGGGCACGCTCGGCGTGCAGATACCGAAAGAGCTGCGCCGACTGGTTGAGCTCGATCACCAAGACCTGGCTCTCGCCAAGTACCGCGCGCAGACGCGTGCGCTGTAGCGGCGCCAGCAGCCGCAGCGCCAGTGCTTGCACCGGAAGACCTGCGCGGCGCAGCGTGTCGGCGGCCTCGCGCACGGCACCCCAGCTTGAGCCCCAGGTCAGCAGGCTGATCGCCATCGGTTCGGCCTGCTCACCTCGATCGAGCTCGAGCCAGGTCGAGCCGAAGTCGTAGCTGAGCAGCTTGTCGCGACGCTTGGCGAGCTGTTCCGCGTGATCGCTGGCGCGGCTGGAGGGACACCCGTGGCGATCATGCTCGAGTCCCTCGGCGACATAGGCCAGGCCGCGCGCGCCCGGGATCGGCATCGCCGAGATATGGTCGCGGCTGGGGCCGTAGCGCTCGCCACTGGCGTTGCGATGCGGCTCGCCTGCCTCGGCCGCCGGCTCCGCGCGCTTGCGACCAGGGACCGGCGGGCAGCGTGAGGGCTCATCGATGATCGCCTGTGCCTGTCCGAGGAACTGGTCCGAGAGGACGATCGCAGCGGTCTGCAGATGCTCGGCGAGGCGACTCGCCCATTCGACGCTCTGGGCACAATCGGCGATCGAGGTCGGCGCCAGCACGAGATGTGGGGCGTCGCCGTGCAGTCCATAGAGGGCTTGATCAAGGTCCGCCTGCTCGCCTTTGGTTGGCAGTCCGGTACTGGGGCCCCCGCGCGCGACATCGACGACGACGATTGGGGTCTCGCTTGCGACCGCCAGTCCAATGCCCTCGGCCATCAGGCTCATCCCGGGGCCTGAGGTTGCTGTCAGGGCGGGTGTGCCACCAAAGCTGGCGCCGATCAGCATGTTGACCGCGGCCAACTCGTCTTCGGCTTGGATCAGGCTCCCACCACAGCGCGTGATGCGCGGCGCCAGCCACTCGAGCATCTCGCTCGCCGGTGTGATGGGGTAGGCGGCGACGAAGCCGACTCCGGCTCGGAGGGCGCCGAGCCCGGCGGCGACGTTGCCGCTGAGCTGCCAACGTGGTGGCCGAGCGGCTCGGGCGACCGTATCCGGCCGGGGTGCGACCTCAGCCTCTTGGAGCGAGACTTGGTAGCCGAGCCTGATGCAGGCCTGTGCGGCGGCCACCAGGTCGTCGCCCTTGGCGGCCAAGATTTCCTGAGCGCCGACCATCAAGGTGTCGAGGGTCAGTCCAGCCTGGGCTCCAAGGGCGCCGACCGCGACCATGTTGGCTCGCCCATCCTCGCGCTCGGCGGCAAGCGTGCCGAATCCGATCCGCTGCTGATGAAGGTGATCTGCCTGAAGGAGCGCCGGTATCGGGTCATGGGCGGGATCACACAGGATGCGCGCGTCAGCAGCCAGGGGAAGCTCGTCGACGAAGCGCTCGATGTTGCGCCAATCCAGCGCCGCCAGCAGATCGACCTGGTCACCGATACAGCCGATCGGCCGCGCGCCGAAGCGCAGGATCGAGACCGATTCCCCGCCCCGTACCTGTGGTCCCGTCGAGCGCATCAGCAGCCCATAGAGGCCACTGTGACGAACCGCGGCCAGCAGGATCAGTCCAGCGGTAACCGCTCCGCTGCCGCCAGAGCCGCAGACCGCGGCGGTGATGGTCTGATGGCCGGTGATGGTCTCAGGGTCCTGGCCGGCGGTCTCGATGATCAGCCCCCGCTAGGCCGTTAGATTGCCCTGGCGGAAGGGCTTGAGGCGCTCGATCATGGCGCGATGGACCTTCAGCCCGCCTGCGACCAGGTTGCAGGTCTCGAAGAAACGATCGCCGCCGGCGAGGTCGGTGACCGTTCCGCCGGCCTCGGCGACGAGCAGCGCCCCGGCGGCGAAGTCCCACGGGGAGAGCCCGAGCTCCCAGAAGCCATCGAGCCGACCGGCGGCCACATAGGCGAAGTCCAGTGCCGCCGAGCCCGGTCGACGAATGCCGGCGGTGTCACGGATCATCACCGCCATCATGCTGAGATAGGTGGTGAGCTGCGACTGATCACGGAAGGGGATGCCGGTGCCGATGAGCGCGCCTTCGAGCCCGCGCCGATCGCTGACGCGGATGCGTCGGTCGTTGAGCATGGCGCCGCTGCCGCGGCTGGCGGTGAACAGCTCTTCACGCAGCGGGTCGTAGACCACCGCCTGCTCCATCAGGCCGCGGTAGCGCAGACCGATCGAGATCGACCACTGCGGGAATCCGTGCAGATAATTGGTGGTGCCATCGAGTGGATCGATGATCCACTGATAGTCGTCGCCGCCATCGCGGCCCTTGCTTGAGCCGCTTTCCTCCGCGAGGATGGCGTGGCTGGGGAACTTGCCACGCAGCTCGTCGATGATCGCCGCCTCGCAGGCGCGATCGACCTCGCTGACGAAGTCGTTTCGGCCCTTCTCGCTGACGCGTAGGTCTCCTCCGCGCTCGTAGGAGCGAACGGCAATCTTGCCCGCCTTGCGGGCGGCGCGTATCGCGATATTCAGTATGGCGTCCATGGCGCTAACGATAATGCATCCGCGGCCGGGATAGTAGATTGACAAGGTAAGAAATCTCTGAAGAACTGATGTAATGGACGCTCGCGATAGCCATCCTCCCCTCAAGCCGACCCACGGCGGTCCGACCGACGGCGATCCGGTCGATCTGGCCCTGCTCGATCGCGTGCGCTTCGTCTTGGTCGAGACCAGCCTCAGCGCCAACATCGGCGCCGTCGCACGCGCGATGAAGACCATGGGGCTCTCGCGCTTGGTGCTGGTGCGGCCCCAGCAGCCGCTGAATGCCGAGGCGCTCGCGCGCGCGGCTGGCGCCGATGATCTGCTCGAAAAGGCGGAGGTGTGCAGCTCACTCGATGAGGCGCTTCGTGGTTGCGAGCTGGTCATCGGCTCGAGCGCGCGGGCGCGCTCGCTGGCCTGGCCCGAGCTCGATCCAAGCGCCTGCGCGGAACAGCTGCTTGGCGACGCGGCGCGTGCAGAGGTCGCGCTGTTATTGGGTCGAGAGCGATCGGGACTCAGTAACGACGAGCTCGCGCGCTGCCACTTCCTGACGCGCATTCCGGCCAACCCGGACTACAGCTCGTTGAACATTGCGGCGGCGGCGCAGCTGTTCGCCTACGAGCTTCGACGCAGGGCCTTGGCCGGGCGCCCGACGCCGCCGGCGCTGGCCGAGGCGCGGGAGCCCCTGGCGGCGTTTGAAGATATGGAGGGCTTCTACCGCCACTTGGAGCAGACGCTCGCGGCCATCGGCTTCGCCGATCCGGGGCAGTCGCAGACCTTGCACCGCCGGCTGCGCCGGCTGTTCAACCGCGCGCGTCCCGATCGCATCGAGGTCAATATCCTGCGTGGCATCCTGTCAGCGGCGCAGCGGGCTCGGCGGCCGAGCGATCCTGAGACGGATCGCGCCAGCGACCAGTCATCGAGGTAAGGGGTGATGTTCAGTCGGCTGCGGGAAGATATCGAGTCGGTGTTCGAGCGTGATCCGGCCGCGCGCAATGCCTTCGAGGTCTTGACCACCTATCCGGGGCTGCATGCGGTGATGATGCACCGCGTCTCCCACGTGCTGTGGCGCCGTGGGTTGAAGTGGCTGGCGCGGGTGCTGTCGAACCTGGCGCGGTTGCTGACCGGGATTGAGATCCATCCGGGGGCTCAGCTCGGGCGCCGTTTCTTCATCGATCACGGCATGGGCGTGGTGATTGGCGAGACGGCGATCGTCGGTGACGATTGCACCCTCTATCATGGCGTCACCCTTGGCGGCACCAGTTGGCAGAAGGGCAAGCGCCATCCGACCCTCGGGCGCGACGTGGTGGTCGGTGCCGGCGCCAAGGTCTTGGGGCCGATCCATGTGGGTGATGGCGCCCGGATCGGCTCGAATGCGGTGGTGCTGAAGCCGGTTCCGGCGGGTGGGACCGTAGTTGGTGTGCCAGGGCGTGTGATCGAGCATGCTGCTGATGCAACCGCGCGGCGCCGCGCGGACATGGCCAAACGCATGGGTTTCGATGCCTATGGGGCGACGCGTGATGCGCCCGACCCGGTCGCCAATGCCGTAAACCGGATGCTCGACCACATCCACATGATGGATCGGCGGATGGAGGCGATGTCGCGCGCGCTCGAGGAGCATGGGATCACGCGCCACTTCGAGCACCTCGATGACCTCGACGACTGCGTGCTCGACCCGGCCGCGCCGCTGGATAAAAATTGATGGGATTCGTCGGCTATCATAGGATGCAACGAGATGACACCACTTGCGAGGAGGGTGCGAGGTGAGACTCACAACCAAAGGGCGGTATGCGGTGACCGCGGTGCTTGATTTGGCCATCCACCAAGGGCGCGGCCCGATCGCACTGGCGGATATCGCGCATCGGCAGGGGATCTCCTTGTCTTATCTGGAGCAGTTGTTCGCCAAGCTGCGTAAGCGCGGCCTGGTGCTTAGCGTTCGCGGCCCCGGTGGTGGCTACAATCTCGCGCGCGAGCCCGCGGCCATCTACATCGCCGAGGTGATCACCGCGGTCGACGAGAATGTCGATACCACGCGCTGCGGCGGGGCGCATGATTGCAAGGGCGATGGCCCCTGCTTGACCCATGATCTGTGGATGGACCTGAGCGACCGCATCTACGGTTACCTCAACAACATCAGCCTTCGCGATCTGGTTGAGCGCGGCGGCTCCCTCGAGCCCAGCAAGCAACCGGCGCGCCCAACCGAGACCCCGCGGCGCAATGGCACCAAGGTGCGGCTCGACCCGGTGCGATCGACCGACGGCGCCAGGGCCTGATCCACCCCTGATCGACGGGCAGCGCGCCCTAGCACTGCTCCCAGGGCAATCCACGAAAGCGCCAACCACCGGTGGTGGAGCGGTGGTGATGCTCGTCGAGCTCGCCTTCGAACCCCTCGTCGACGTGAAAGACCTGCGTTAGACCCGCCTCGAGCAAGGCCTTGCCAGCCTCGAGTGATCGCTTGCCGCTGCGGCAGATCAGGACCACGGGGGCGCAGGCATCCTTCGTCGTACAGACAGCCCCCCCGAGCAGGCGCTTGCGGATCTCGGTCAGGAAGTCTGGGTTCACGGTCCAGTCGGGCTCGTCGATCCAGGGCACGTGAACGGCGCCCGATGGATGACCGACGAATAGGAATTCCATGGTCGAGCGAATGTCGACCAGCAGTGCCTGGGGATCGTCTTGCAACAAACGGTAGGCCTGCTCTGGCGATAGCGCGGTAGGTAGCCGCTCACTCATGTTCGGGAACCTCTTTGGTGGTCGTCTTGTTGATATCGATCGGCAGCCTCGCAAGGGCTGCCGGGTTACGATAAACCACCCAGCGTCGATTCGGTGATGTGCAAGCCATGGTGAGTTCGAGTCAGCGACCGAGGCACTCAGCCTCAGCCGCTCCCCCGGCCAGGTCTCAGCCGGCGGGGCCGCGGCTGCAATGGCGCGAGCGTGCCGCGCGAGCGCTGGTGAGGTGGCTCGCGCGTCTTCCACTTCCGGTGCTGCATCGAGCTGGTGCGGTGGTGGGTTGGGGCATCGCAACGATCCCAAACCGTCAGCGGCGCAATGCGCTGATCAATATCGGTCTCTATGCGCCCCAGGAGCCGGCGAGGCAGCTGGTGCGCCTGCGCAATCGCAGTCTGCGAGCGCTCGGCAAGACCCTATTCGAGACAGCGCTGCTGTGGCTGCGCCCACCGCAAGAGGCCCTCGACCTGGTGCAGGAGGTGCGGGGCGCGGAGCTGTTAGAGCGCGAGCCGGGGCAAGGGCTGATCGTGCTTTCGCCGCATATCGGCGCCTGGGAGCTCGCGGGGCTCTACCTCTCCTCGTGCGGGCCGACGGCGATCTTCTACAAGCCGCAACGGTTACTCGACGAGCTGATCGTCGACGCACGGCGGCGCGCTGGGGCCACCCTGGCGCCGATCACCGCGCGTGGGATCCGCCTGCTGCTCAGTGCGCTGGAGCGCGGTGAGTATGTGGGTATCCTGCCAGATCAAGAGCCGCGAGAGGACAAGGGTGCGGTCTTCGCACCGCTCTTTGGCGTGCCCGCCTACACGATGCTCCTTGTGAACCGTCTGGCACGGCGCAGTGGTGCGCGGGTGATCTTTATGATCGCCGAGCGGCTACCGCGTGCAGCGGGCTTTCGGATCCATTGCTTGGAGGCGCCGGAGGGGATCGATAGCGCGGACGACTTGACCGCCGCGAGCGCCCTAAACCAGGGCATCGAGCAGTGTATCGCCGTCTGCCCCGAGCAGTACCTGTGGAGCTATCGGCGTTTTCGTCGCCGGCCAGCAGGCGGCTTGAAGGTGTACCGGGGCGGACTGAAGGATGCGTCGGCGATCGAGATCGCGCGGCGCTTGCGTCAAACCTCAACGCCGAAATGAAAAGCCCCGTCGTGGGACGGGGCTCTTGGTCGGCGACCTAACCGATGATCAGCTGATCTCGGCGCTGCCGGTCTCGGTCTGACCCTGGTTGTCGACCCAGGTGATCTCGACCGTGTCACCCTTCGCGCCGCCCTTGAACTTGAACGACAGGTAAGGGTTCTTCGAGACGCCGCCGCTCCACAGGGCGGTCATCACGACCTGATCGTTCCACTTCGCCGTGACCTCTTGGATGAAGTGCGCCGGGATCGGCTCGCCGGTCGCCTTGTCCTTGCGTAGCCCTGTCTCCATCTCGTGGCTCATCAGCGACTTGACGGTGGTCTCGCCGTTGCTCTCCTTGGCGCGGATCTTGATATTGCTAGCCATTGTCGTACCTCGATTCGTTAGTCCGGTGATTGAAGCCAGGGTGTGTCGGCATCAGCCACCGCAGCCGCCGATGGTGACCTTCACCGGCTTTGCCGCACTGAGCAGGCCGCTCTCGGTCTGCACCACCGCGATCACGTCGGCGGTCTTTGCCATCTTGATCCGGGTCGAGACAAAGGGCACGGCATCGGCACCGAGCTCGAACGAGGCGATGAGCGGCGTGCCGTTACCAGCGGCCATGATCGAGATCGACTTGGCACCCGCGACGTCGGTCTCGACGGTGACCGGAACCACGGCGCCATTCTCGGCGATGTCCGGGGCCTTCACCGTGACCTGATCGCTGTTCTCAGTGGCATCGCTACCGAGCAGATCGGTGAGCGCGGTGTTGGTGTCGGTGGCCGTGAAAGCGGCCTTCGGCCAGTTCGCGAGCACGGCGCTCGGGGTCAGAAGACCGGCACCGACGGCGACGCCGATGGCGCTCACGCCGAGGGAGCCCTTCAGTAGGGTTCTACGTTTTGCGTCGATCATGGAACATCTCCTCTATCGAACACGGGTTGGGGCCTTTGGGGCATGGAAGGCGAAGACCACGGACGGCCGTTCAGCCGAGGCAGCGACTTCGCCCGAATCAAAGGACCGTCGGCACTCAGGTGCTGGGGCCAACGCCCCAGATTGCGAGCGAGCGCACGAGCACGCGGCCGTCACGCCAGTGGCGAGCGATCGTGCGACGGAGACCAACGCCGGGTAAAGCAGTCATCGAGGCCTCCTGTTGGCGCTGCCAACCTTTCGTCGCGGCGACGACGCTGGCCAACGGCCGCTGCTTCCGACACCAAGGATTGCTGAAGGTTGCAGCAGCATCCTTATCGACGGTGGAAGTAGCTTAGCGCATCCGTAGGACACTGAAAACCGCCTTCGCGACCGGGTTCGCTTCTCCCGCCTCGCACGGGAGGTTGGCCCCGTTGGTCGGAAATCCAAGCTCATTGACGCCGCTCTCGCGCCTGCTCGATGGCCTTCAGCTCGTCGAGACGGACCTGCAGTTTTGAGGCGAGATGGAAGTCAATGTCTTTGAGCCGCAGCGCCATCTCGAGTTGTCGGATTGCCGGCTCGAGCTCGTTGATCCGGTAGAGGTACTCGGCCCGGTAACGATAGTTCAGGGCGGGCTGCCCCGACTTGCCGGCCGCGTCCGCCATCAGCTCGTAGATCGGTGCGATATCGGGCCGCAGCGCCACAAACCGCTCGAGCGCGGCAAGGGCGTCGGCGGGCTTCGAATCGGCCATCAGGGCCTCCGCGTAGGCCTGGTTGAGCGGCCAGTTCCCCGGCGAGAGCCCGACCGGTCCCTTGAGGTCTCGAACGGCTCGCTGCGGCTGTCCAGACCGTCGGTCGATCTCAGCGCCCAGGACCAGAAACTCGGTCTGGCTGGGATGCGACTCCATCAGGGGCGCGAGCTGAGCGCGGGCGGCGTCGAAGCGACCAGCCCGCGTCAGAGCCAGTGCATAGCCATAGCGTTGCGCGGTTTCATCGCGATAACGACCATCCTTGAGCGTCTGCTCGAAATGCTCGACGGCCCGTGCCGGGTTGGATTCGCCGCGTTGTCGCAGGTTGGCTCGCGCCAAATGGAAGCGCAAGCTATCGGGGCGCTGGCGCACGCCGTGCTGGCGCGCACGGTTCAGCCCGTCGGCGATACGGCTCGTCGTCACCGGATGCGTGCGCAGGAATTCGGGCGCGGAGCTCTCAGAGACCCGGTTGGTCTGTGCGAGGCGCTGGAAGAATCCCGGCATCGCATACGGGTTGTGGCCCGCGCGGGCGAGCGTGTCGATGCCGATCCGGTCGGCCTCCTCTTCATTGGCTCGGGTGAAGTTGATCTGCCGTTGTGCGGCCGCGCCTTGAATGCCCATGAGGCCGGCGGCGCCGATGTTGGCGTCGACGGTGGCGCCGAGCACAGCGGCGGCCAGCAGCAGGGCCGTCGCCGGAAGCGCCATCTGCTTCTGCGCCTCGAAGCTGCGCATCAGATGATCCTGGCTGACGTGGGCAAGCTCGTGGGCGACCACGGCAGCCAGCTCGCCCTCGGTCTGGGCGGCAAGGATCAGTCCCGCGAAGATGCCAATATGACCATCGGGGCCGGCGAAGGCGTTGACCACTGGCTCCTCGACCAAGAAGAACGCGTAGTGGCCCGGGTGGCCGCTCGACTTGACCAGCTGCTGGCCTAGGCTCTGCAGATAATCGGTCAGGACCGGATCATCGGAGATCGGCAGCGCCTTGCGCACCCACTTCATGAACTCTTGCCCGAGATCGCGCTCCTCGGCGCGGGACATGAGGGTGTCGGCGGAGCTGCCGAAATCGGGCAGTGCGAAGGGGTCCGCGCTCGGCGTGCTGATTGCGAGCGTGAGTGCGATGAGAACGGTGCAGAGGGCGGCCGCTTGCCGCGAGATACGTTGGCGCCAGCGCTTGCGTGAGGGGCATGCGGGCGATGGGCGTGGTTTAGCCATCTTGAGTCAATTCAGCTGGATGCGTTGCCCCCAGGGTACCGGGGATCGTCCTTTGACCAGCCAGATGACCGGAAAGTTGGGCTCTCGTGCCGGGAATCGTCCGTTGGCGTCGGTGAAGTAGACCAACAGGTCGGGGCTGATGCCTTGCTCCTCGACCCAATGGAAGACCGGCTCGAAGTTGGTGCCGCCGCCGCCGGCGATGGCATCGGGTCGCTCGAAGCGCTCCCAGGGCTCATAACGGAATGGTGCGCCCGGACAGAGTGCCGCGTCGCAGGGCAAGAGTGTGACCTGGGCCTGCACTTGGGCCTTGAGCGCGTCGATCTCATCGATGAATTCTTGCACCTCGCTGTCCTTGATCGAGCCCGAGGTATCGACCGCGACAACCAGGTCGACGCGCTGGCTGCGGAGGCTCGGCAGGATGTGGGCGCCTTCGCGTCGCGACGGTCGCGACCAGCTGTAGTCGTGGCGCGAGAGCGCGTTCATGTGGCGCGCAAGGAGCATGCGCCAGGGGAGCTGCGGTTGCAGCAGGTGATCGATCAGACGCTTGAGCTCGCCGCCGAGTCGGCCGGCCTGCATCGCCTGCTGCGCGGCGCCGGCCATGCGCTGCTGCCACTGCACCTGCAGCGTCTCTTGCTCGTCCGGCGTCAGCGGCGCAGGCGCGCGCTCGGGCGCTGGCCGCTGGGTCTCTTCTGGCTTGGACTCGGGCTCGGGTCGATCGCCAGGTGCGCCGGCTCGGCCGTCGTCGGTCCGCGGTTGCGCTGCTGCGTCGGGGCCACGCTGGGCCTCTGCATCCTGGGGCTGTCCACGCTGGGCCCGATCAGCTGGGCTCTGCCCCGAGGGCGTGCGCGACTGCTGTTGCTGAAGGTCGTGCTCATCCATCCCGTCCTGCTGGCCGCGTCCGCCGTCGCTCTCGCGGTCGTAGGCATGGGTGTCGAGCGTCTCCGACTGATCGTTGTCCTCGATCAACGGATAGATCTCTTCGGCCGTCATGCCGCGATACATCGGCATGAAGAGCGCATTCGGGGGTGGTGTGAGACCGTCGTCGATCAGCAGCGGGTTGATCGCATAGTCGCAGGCCAGGTCCCACCGATGCTTGATCCGGTGCTGCCGGCGGGCGAAGTGCGAGAGCGCGCAGTGCAAGGCCTCGTGGGCCAGCATGAACTGGGTCTCATCGAGGGTCAGCGCGTCGATGTAGGCCGGGTTGTAGTAGAAGGCACGCGCGTCCGTCGCCGTGGTTGGGCACCAATCGGCGTGCGCCGCCCGCATCGGCAGCCGCAGGACCAGGGCACCGAGGAAGGGCTTGTCGAGGATCAGTCGTGTGCGCGCCGCCGCGAGCTTGGTGTCGATGGCGGCGAGATCGACGGCGTCGAGTGGCGGCTGGCCGGCGTCGGCGGGGCACTCACCTTGGCGGTGGGTATGGATGTCTCCGATAAAATCAGCGGCCATCAGTCTCGCTGCCTTGCAGGATCAGTTATAGAGCATGACGTCGGCGATCGCATTGGCCCAGTCGGCGAAGGCCGGCACCTCGAAGAGTGGGTTGCCGATCGCGCGATGGAGGTCTGACACCAGCATGACACCCATCTCGCGCTGGGGAAAGCGTCCGGCGTAGACGAGGATATTGCCGATGATCGTCTGCTCCTCGGGCCCTCCGCTGGCGCGGATCGCCTTACCGACCAGGGCGGCCGCAATGGCATATTGCAGGTCGATCTCGGTTGGAACGGGCACCGCCTCGCCGCGACAGATCGCGTCCAGATCGGGCATCTGGTCGATGCTGGCGATGAAGGCGGCGAGCTCGATCCCGGCCGCCGGTCCAACGCAGGCTTGAAGCGTCCCTTGCAGCAGCTGAGGCTCGTCTTGGAATTTTTGCAAGGCGCGGTGCGCGAACTCCCAGGAGCGCGGTGACGGGAAGGCGACCGGATTGTGTGCCGGGTCGAAATCGAACAGGAGCTCGGGACGGAAACGCAGGAAGGCGATCACGCGCTCATCGATCCCGTTCGCGTAGGCCCAAGCCACCCAGTCGTCGAGGTGCGTGTCGACCTCGAAGTGCGAGAACCGGTTCGCCAGCGGTGCCGGCATGCTGTAGGTGACCCCGCGGTCGCCTTGGCGGTTTCCAGCGGCGAAGATCGCCCAGTGCCCGGGCACCTCATACTCACCGAGCCGTCGGTCGAGGATGAGCTGATAGGCCGCCGCTGAGACCGCGGGCGGTGCCGAGGTGATCTCATCGAGGAAGAGCACGCCGGCGGGCCCGTGGCGTTCTGGGTCAGGTAGGATCGCGGGCGTTGCCCACTCAACGTGCTGACCAACACGGAACGGAATGCCGCGCAGGTCGCTCGGCTCCATCTGCGAGAGGCGGATGTCGATCACCGGCACCTGTTGACGCTCGGCAACGAGCGCGATCATCTGCGACTTGCCGACCCCGGGCGGCCCCCACAGCATCACGGGCGTGTGATGCCCCTCGGCGGCACTGGCGAGCTCGCGCTCGAGGACACGTAGCAGCTGGGCGGGGCGCATGATGCGACAATCTCCTTCGGATTCCGATGTGCCCAGAGGTTGGGTCATGTCCGGGCCGATCGCAAGCGATCGGGCTGCTCGGGCGGGCGCGGCCGCCGGCGAAAGCCGAGGGTGCTGGTGCGCATTAGAAAGAAGCGGTATTCTTATTCGTTAAGCCGGATTCGGGGAATGCGCGCCGTGGCGATCCTGCGTGCGTGGCGCTGACGGAAACCGCTCCTAAGGCGCTCCCGGCATGGGCTTCGATGATGCGGCGGCTCCGCTAGTGGAACCCGCCAACCCAACGATTCAAACCGCGTCTTAATCGCTGACCGGAGAGTGGACGATGAACCAGTTTTACTACGACGCTGTCACCAAGATGGAGCAGCTCGGGGTCGATGACGAGTATATCCA
This sequence comes from uncultured Halochromatium sp., assembly GCA_964617675.1. Taxonomy (GTDB): domain Bacteria; phylum Pseudomonadota; class Gammaproteobacteria; order Chromatiales; family Chromatiaceae; genus Lamprobacter. Next base: position 24,266 of record CAZTYV010000019.1, read on the forward strand.
GGGCTGGCAGTGCGGCTTCCTGCAGAACCCGAAGCGCGAAGAGCAGCGCCTCACCGAGGCCTATGAGGCCGGCTATGCCGACGGCGAGGAGAAGAGCACGGACCACTTCGAGGAGTGGGCGAAGGGCTAGCCCCGGTTTCAGGCGCCGCTCGCCGAGCGGCCTGAGCCCGACCGAGCCCGAGTGCGTCTCTGGGACCGTCGCTGTGGGCCCGTCGCTGGGCCCGTCCCTGAATCGGCTGAGCGGCCTCGCTGCTAGGCGTTGGCATAAACAGGGGTGAATCGATGGGCGACAACTATCTCAAGGACTTGGTGCTGCTGCGAAACGATCCGCTCTTGGTCGAACGGGTGCGCGAGGCAGCGACGCGCGGCGAGGTTGATGCCTTCTACGCGCTGGGCCTGATCTACGCCGAGGGCCGCGGGGTCCCGATCGATCTCGCCCAGGCGCACTATTGGCTCTCGCTGGCGATCGAGCGCGGCGACAAGGATGCCGAGCTGCTTCGCAACATCGTCGGTAGCCAGATGAGCGATGAGGAGTACGCGGCGGCGAAGCGGTTGCGGATCAAGCCGGCCCTGCGTGTCGTCGAGTCCGAGGCGGCGCCTGACCAAGGCTGCCCTGAGCCATAAAGCCGCGCGTGTGGCCCTGAGGCCGCGCGAGCGCCTGAGCCGCACGACTGACTCTGGGCTTGGTGCCGAACGTCCTTTAGTGATAATTTTGACGGTTTAATCGGCGCCCCTAGGCGTCTGGTCGGAGGACAGCAATGCAAGTATCGGTCGAGGCCGGGGACGGTCTCACGCGGCGATTGAAGGTCGAGCTCCCGGCTGAGGAGATCGAGCAGGAGATCGAGAAACGTCTTCAAAATTATGCGCGCTCGGCCCGGCTTCCGGGCTTCAGGCCCGGTAAGGTGCCGCTGCGGATGCTCCGTCAGCGCTACGGCGACTCGGTACGGATGGAGGTCTTTGGCGAGCGCATCGAAGCGAGCTTCCCGCAGGCCGTGGCCGAGGCAGAGCTGCGTCCAGCAGGCCGTCCTGAGATCGAGCCGGACCTGGACCGATCGGCTGGGCGCTACGGCTACGTCGCCGAGTTCGAGGTGCTCCCCGAGCTCGAGCTTGTGGCGCTCGAAGGCTACTCGGTCACGCGACCGGTCGTCGAGGTGACGGACGCCGATGTCGATGAGACGATCGAGCGGTTGCGTCAACAGCGTAAGCGCTGGGAGACGGCGGAGCGTGCCGCGGTTGAGGGCGATCGCATCACCGTCGACTTCGAGGGTAGTGTCGAGGGCGAGCCATTCGACGGCGGCCGTGGCGAGGGTGTCCAGGTCGAGCTTGGCGCTGGGCGCTTCATCCCAGGCTTCGAGGAGCAGCTCGTCGGCGTCACCGCGGGCGACCGCGTTACGGTCGAGGTGAGCTTTCCGGATGACTATCCGCAGACGGCGCTCGCGGGCAAGCCCGCGCGCTTCGAGGTGAGCGTCAAGGCCGTCGAGGAACCGATCCTGCCCGCGCTCGATGCCGCCTTCGTCGCCGATTTCGGTGTCGAGGACGGAGATTTGGAGCGGTTCCGCTCCGACGTGCGGGCCAACCTCGAGCGGGAGCTCGCGCAGCGGGTCAAGACCAAGGTGAAGAACCAGGTCATGGATGTGCTGCTGGAGGCGAATCCGCTGACGGTGCCGGCGGCGCTGATTGCCGACGAGGTTGAGGCCCTGCGCAAGCAGGCGGTGCAGAATCTCGGTGGTGCGAAGCTGAATCTGCCCGATGAGCTCTTCGCCGACAACGCTCAGCGCCGCGTCGCGCTCGGCTTGATCATCGGTGAGGTGGTGAAACAGGCCCAACTATCGCCCGAGGCCGAGCGCGTGCGCGCGGCGGTTGAAGAGATGGCCTCCACCTACGACGATCCTCAAGCGGTGATCGACTACTACTACGCCGACCGTCAGCGGCTGGCCGCGGTCGAGTCGGTCGTGCTTGAGGATACTGTGGTCGAGCACCTGCTCGAGCAGTTGCAGGTGAACGAGGAGCCGACCAGCTTCGGCGAGCTGACAGCGCAGCAGCAGTGAGCGGGTTGCTTGCAACGCGCCAGGCTGATCTCAAACCCTACTTTTGGCTGAGCCACAGATGCACATGAATCTCGAAAACGCCGCTCGGCGCACTGATCCGCAGGCCCTGGGGCTGGTGCCGATCGTTGTTGAGCAGACGGCCCGCGGTGAGCGCTCCTTCGATATCTTCTCGCGGCTGCTCAAGGAGCGCGTGGTCTTCCTGGTGGGTCCGGTCGACGATCACGTCGCCAATCTGGTGGTGGCTCAGCTGCTGTTCTTGGAGTCTGAGAACCCGGACAAGGATATCCACTTCTACATCAACTCCCCGGGCGGCTCGGTCACCGCGGGTCTCGCGATCTACGACACCATGCAGTTCATCCGGCCCGAGGTCAGCACCATGTGTGTCGGACAGGCGGCGAGTATGGGGGCGTTACTGCTCGCCGGTGGTGCGCCAGGCAAGCGCTCCTGCCTGCCACACTCACGGATCATGATCCATCAGCCGCTGGGCGGCTTCCAGGGCCAGGCTACGGATATCGATATCCATGCCCGCGAGATCTTGCACGCGCGCGAGCAGCTCAACCACATCCTGTCACGTCACACCGGGCAGCCGATCGAGCGCATCGCTGATGACACCGAGCGTGATCGGTTTATGGGTGGCGAGGATGCGGTGACCTATGGGCTGATCGACAAGGTCCTCGATGTGCGCGAGAAGGCGGCCCGGTCGTAGCCCCTGCGGGGCGCTCTGACGCCTCGGTGTCACCATGCCAGGGTGTTGGTTCGACCGTTTCAATGACCTATATCTTACGGACGTTCGGCAGGCGATCTTGCCTTCCGGTGTCTTCGGGTTATGATCGGGAGCGATCGCTGTGCTCCCGACGGCCCGATTGCATCCCGCGCTCCAGACCCAATCGATGCCCGCCCGGCCGACAGCGCCAATCCCGGAGAGATGACCTATGAGCGGAAACACCCATGGAAAGAGCGATGAAGGAAAGCTCCTGTATTGCTCGTTCTGCGGTAAGAGTCAGCACGAAGTCCGTAAGCTGATCGCGGGTCCTTCGGTGTTCATCTGCGATGAATGTGTCGAGCTCTGTAACGACATCATTCGCGAGGAGATGCAGGAGAGCGTCGGCGAGGCGACGAGTCGGCTGCCGAAGCCGCGTGAGATCAATGAGTCGCTCGATCAGTTCGTGATCGGTCAAGAGAAGGCCAAGAAGGTCCTCTCGGTGGCCGTCTATAACCACTACAAGCGGCTTGAGGTCTCCGACGCCAAGGAAGAGATCGAGATCTCCAAGAGCAATATCTTGTTGATCGGGCCCACCGGCTCTGGCAAGACCCTGCTCGCTGAGACCCTGGCGCGGCTGCTCAACGTGCCGTTCACGATTGCGGATGCGACAACCCTCACCGAGGCCGGCTATGTCGGTGAGGATGTCGAGAACATCATCCAGAAGCTGTTGCAGAAATGCGACTACGACGTCGAGAAGGCCCAGAGCGGCATCGTCTACATCGACGAGATCGACAAGATCTCGCGCAAATCGGATAACCCCTCAATCACCCGCGACGTCTCGGGCGAGGGGGTGCAGCAGGCCTTGCTCAAGCTGATCGAGGGCACGATCGCCTCGGTGCCGCCCCAGGGCGGGCGCAAGCATCCGCAGCAGGAGTTCTTGCAGGTCGACACCAGCAATATCCTCTTCATTGTCGGTGGCGCCTTTGCGGGGCTCGACAAGGTGATTCGCAATCGTTCGAAGAAGACCGGGATCGGGTTCTCGGCCGAGGTGCACAGCACCAACGACGACCGCGCGATCGGCGAGCTGCTGAGTCATGTCGAGCCCGAGGACCTGATCCGCTATGGTCTGATCCCCGAGTTTGTTGGCCGCCTGCCGGTCATGGCGACCCTTGAGGAGCTCGATCAGGAGGCCCTGATCCGGATACTGACCGAGCCGAAGAATGCGCTGACCAAGCAGTATGCGCGCCTGTTCGAGATGGAGGGCTGTGAGCTCGAGCTTCGCGACGACGCGCTGCGGACCATCGCGACGAAGGCGATGGAGCGCAAGACCGGTGCGCGGGGCCTGCGCACGATCATGGAGCAGGTGCTGCTCGATATCATGTATGACCTGCCGTCGATCGACGACGTCAGCAAGGTCGTCGTCGACGCCTCCGTGGTCAACGGCGAGACGCCTCCGTTCCTGATCTACGAGGGCGGCGAGCAGCCGCGCGTCGCCTCGTCCGACTGAGCATCCTTATCCAGCGCTCAAGCCCCGGGCGCGTGCCGGCGAGCAAGGGCTCGTCGGTGGCACCCGTCGCACGCGCGCGGCCAGGGCCGTTCGCTCAGATCCCCGTTCGCTTCGCCCAGCGGTCATGACCGCGCTGATTGAAGCCTTTGTCGGTTGCCCTAACCTCACGGTCAATAGGGCGTATCGCGAAATCCGTCTCTCCGATCGATCTCCTCGCTCGCCAACCTGGCGAGTGCCGTTCCGATCGGCGGGCGACAGACTACGAGCACAGCAACATGGGCAATAGTGATCCGGACTCTCCGAGCATCGATGCATTGACGTCGAATCAAGCGATACCGGTGTTACCGCTTCGCGACGTCGTCGTGTATCCGCATATGGTGATTCCCCTCTTCGTCGGTCGCGACAAGTCGATCAAGGCGCTCGACGCGGCGATGACAAGCGACAAGCAGATCCTGCTGGTCGCGCAAAAGAACGCCGAGGTCGATGATCCGTCGGTGAAGGACTTGCACGAGATCGGCACCCTCGCCAACGTGCTGCAGTTGCTGAAGCTCCCGGATGGGACCGTGAAGGTGCTGGTTGAGGGTCATCAGCGCGCCAAGGCCAGCCGCTACCTCTCAACCGACGACAGCTTTACCGCCACCGTCACGCCGCTGGAGGAGTCGCTCGAGGCCGACGAGCGTGAGCAAGAGGTGCTCATGCGCTCGGCGGTTGCGCTGTTCGACCAGTACGTCAAGCTGAACAAGAAGGTGCCGCCAGAGGTGCTGACCTCGCTCGCCAGCATCGACGAGGCCAGCCGTCTGGCCGACACCATGGCCGCGCACATGTCGCTGAAGCTCGACGAGAAGCAGCGCGTGCTCGAGATGATCGACGTGCAACAGCGCCTCGAGCATCTGATGGGGCTAATGGAGTCGGAGAACGACATCCTGCAGATGGAGAAGCGCATCCGTGGCCGCGTCAAGCGGCAGATGGAGAAGAACCAGCGCGAGTACTATCTCAACGAGCAGATGAAGGCGATCCAGAAGGAGCTCGGCGAGCTCGAGGATGCGCCCAATGAGCTTGAGGACCTCGGCAAGCGCATCGAAGAGGCCGGGATGCCGAAGGATGTGAAGGAGAAGGCGACCGGCGAGCTGAACAAGCTCAAGCTGATGTCGCCGATGTCAGCCGAGGCGACGGTCGTGCGCAACTACATCGACACCCTGGTCTCGGTGCCCTGGAAGAAGCGCACCCGCATCCGCAACGATGTGCGTGTGGCCGAGAAGGTGCTCGACACCGACCACTACGGCCTGGAGAAGGTCAAGGAGCGGATCACCGAGTACCTGGCCGTGCAGCAGCGGGTGCGCAAGCTCAAGGGCCCGATCCTCTGTTTGGTCGGCCCGCCCGGCGTCGGCAAGACCTCGCTCGGCCAATCGATCGCGCGCGCGACCAACCGCAAATTCGTGCGCATGTCCCTGGGCGGGGTGCGCGACGAGGCCGAGATCCGCGGTCACCGCCGGACCTATATCGGCGCGCTGCCCGGCAAGATCATCCAGAACCTGTCCAAGGCAGGCTCGCGCAACGCCTTCTTCTTGCTCGATGAGATCGACAAGATGGCGATGGACTTCCGTGGTGATCCGGCCTCGGCGTTGCTCGAGGTGCTGGACCCCGAGCAGAACCACACCTTCAACGACCACTACCTCGAGGTCGATTTCGACCTGTCCGAGGTGATGTTCGTCGCTACCGCCAACACGCTCAACATCCCGGCGGCGCTGCTCGATCGTATGGAGGTGATCCGGCTCTCGGGCTACACCGAGGACGAGAAGATCAATATCGCCGAGCGTTACTTGATCCCGAAGCAGATGAAGAACAACGGGCTCAAGCGCGGCGAGCTCGTCATCCGCGAGGCGGCACTCCGCGACCTGGTTCGCTACTACACCCGCGAGGCTGGCGTGCGCAACCTCGAGCGCGAGATCTCGAAGATCTGCCGCAAGGTGGTCAAGGAGATCCTCGTCACGAAGCGAGACAAGAGCGTCACGGTGACACCGAAGTCGCTCGATAAGTATCTCGGGGTGCGCCGTTTCCGCTTCGGCCTCGCCGATGAGCACGATCAGGTTGGACAGGTGACGGGCCTGGCCTGGACCGAGGTCGGCGGCGAATTGTTGCGCATCGAGGCGGCGCTGGTTCCAGGCAAGGGGAAGTTCACCTTCACCGGCCAGCTTGGTGATGTGATGCAGGAGTCGATCCAGGCCGCCATGACCGTGGTGCGCTCGCGCGCCGAATCGCTTGGCATCGAGTCGGATTTCCACCAGAAGCACGATCTGCACATCCACGTTCCAGAGGGCGCAACGCCGAAGGATGGTCCGAGTGCGGGTGTCGCCATGTGCACGGCCCTGGTCTCAGCGCTGACCCGCGTTCCGGTGCGCGCCAACGTCGCGATGACCGGTGAGATCACGCTGCGCGGAGAGGTGCTGCCGATCGGCGGTCTCAAGGAGAAGCTGCTGGCCGCGCACCGCGGGGGGATCGAGCAGGTGCTGATCCCGTACGAGAACGAGCGCGACCTGGTCGAGATCCCGAAGAATATCAAGCAGAGTCTCGATATCCGGCCCGTACGTTGGATCGACCAGGTGCTCGAGCTCGCCTTGGTGGGTCGACCCACACCACGGGCCGAGCCGGACGAGGCGGCGCAAGAGGCAGCGCCGCCGGTCGAGGAGGCCAAGCAGCCAGAATCTGGGATTCGCACCCATCACTAGCCTGGGCCCGCGCACGCGGCTCGCCGCGGCTTGGGCGCTGCCGCCGCG
>CAZTYV010000020.1:0-30693 GCA_964617675.1 uncultured Halochromatium sp.
GACTGCATGATCGTGCTCGTGCTCGTGCTCGTGCTCGTGCTCGTGCTCGTGCGGCGCCGCATCGAGGTCGAGCGCGATCTCGGACGCGATGAGTCTGCAGTCGGCCTCGGGGTTCGGGGCGAACAGCTCCCCGGGCTGCGCCAGGCGTGCTCGGGCCTGGTCGAGACGGGCCTGCTGCTCGGCCGTGCGCGGCGGGTGCTCGAAGCCGACCAGGTCCATCGCCGGGCTGATCAGCTCGATGAGCAGCGCATCGCCCTCGAGCGCAACATTCAGCGAGCCGACGCCGTGCACATGGGCGCCATGCTCGCGAAAGCCCGCGCCCGCGGGCGTCTCCGCCAACACCGCGGGTGCGGTGAGGTTGAGATGGGCCATGGCGAGGCCGCAGAGCAGCGCCTTGAGACGGCGGCTCCGCGACAGGATCGCTGGATGCATGGACGCTGGGCGCATGGAGGGGTCCTCAGGCGGGTTGGGCCTTTCGGCTGCAGCGGGCACAGGTCCCGATCACCTCGACCACCGGGCGCTGGGGTCTGAACCCGGTCTCTTGCTCGAGCGATTGCAGGCCACCGGCGATCGCCTCGCTCTCGAGCTCTCTGACGCGACCGCAATCGCTACAGATCAGGAACTGGCTGGCGTGGGGATGCTCCGGATGGGTGCAGCCGATGAAGGCATGGAGGGTCTCGAGCTTGTGGATCAGGCCCTGCTCGAGCAAGAAATCGAGCGCCCGATAGACGGTTGGCGGGGCGGCGGTTGCACCCTCGCGCAGTTGATCCAGGATCTCATAGGCGCCAATCGGGCGTTCGGCGCGGCACACCAGCTCGAGCACGCGCCGGCGCTGAGCGGTGAAGCGCACGCCGCGCCTAGCGCAGAGCGCCGCGGCCGTCTCCAGGGCCCGTTGCAAGGTGGCTTCGTTCATCTCAGCTGCTCAGCCTGTGCACGGCCCTGCGGGCACGGCGTTTCGACAGCAGGCCGGCGCTCACCGCCGAGACCAGATAGAGCGCACCGGCCAGCAAGATGATGACGGGCCCGGTCGGCAGGTCAGGGCCGAACGAGAGCGCGAGCCCGCCGCTGGTGAGCAAGACCCCGATCAGGGTTGCACCGATTACCATACCGGCGAGCGTTCGGGTCCATTGCCCGGCCACGGCGGCCGGCAGTGTCAGCAGCGCGATCACCAGGATCAGGCCCACGACCTGGATCATCAGCACCACGGTTACAGCAACCAGCACCAACAGCAGTAGGTAGAAGAGGTTGACCGGCACCCCGCGCAGCCGGGCGAACTCCTCATCGAAGGCGACAGCGACGAATTGCCGATAGAACAGCCCGACGGTGACCAGGAGCACCAGATCGAGGGCGGCCATGAACCAGAGCTCGCGGTTGGGTACCAGCAGGATGTTGCCGAAGAGGAAGCTCATCAGGTCGGTGGCATAGCCCGGTGTCTGCGAGATAAACAGGATACCGACGGCCATGCCGATGGCCCAGAGGGCGCCAATCGCGGTGTCCTCGCCGGTACGCCAGCCGAGCCGGACCCAGCCGATCAGCAAGGCCGCGATCACTGCCGCGGCGAGGGCCCCAATGAGGGGATCGTAGCCATAGAAGAGCGCGGCACCCATGCCGGCGAGTACCGAGTGGGCGATCCCGCCAGCGAGAAAGGTGACCCGCTTCACCACCACAAAGGGGCCGATGAGCCCGCAGCCGAGGCTGGCCAGGAGCCCGGCGACCAGTGCCTGCTGCAGGAAGCCGTGCTCGGACAAAGCCGCGAGGAACTCAGTCATGTGCCCGGGCGGCTCCGCGCTCCGCGGTGTTGTGCCCGGCGTGGTCGTGCTGGTGATGGATCATACGCACGGGCTCTCCGTAGAGGTCGCTGATCAGGTCGCCGTCGATGGCCTCGGTACGATGGCAGACCAGGGTGCGATTGAGACAGGCGACGCGGGACACGTAGCTCGAGATGAAGCCGATATCGTGGGAGACGACGACGATCGTCAGGCGTTCGTTCAGCCGCGCCAGCAGCTCAAAGATCTCACCCTCCAGACGCTGATCGATATTCGCCGTCGGCTCGTCGAGGATCAACACCTCGGGCTCGGCGACCAGGGCGCGCGCAAGCAATACCCGCTGCAGTTGGCCTCCCGACAAGGCGCCGATCGGTTTCGCCGCCAGATCGCCTGCCTCAACGTCGTCGAGCGCTTGCCGCGCGCACGCGCGGTCGTCGCGGCGCCAGGCGCCGATCGCCGAACCGAGCCCGCTGCTGACGCCGAGCCGACCCATGAGCACCACGTCCAGGACCTGGATCGGGAAGTCACGCGGGAAGGCGGGATACTGCGGCACATAGCCGAGCCGGTGTCGAGCGCGCTTCGGCGCCAGGCCCAGCACGCGAATCTCGCCCTGCTGCGGCTTCAGGAGCCCGAGGATCAGCTTCAGGAGGGTGCTCTTGCCGCCCGCGTTGGGGCCGACCAGGCCGAGGAATTCGCCCGCCGTCACGCTCAGGCTCACATCCTGCAGCACCGGGACATCGCCGTAGGCAAAGCCCAGGTGCTTGGTTTCGATCACCGTAGCCCCGGACTGGCTGATCATTGGCTCGCCGCCGCGGCTGCATCCCCGTCCGCGCTGTCGGCGCGGTCGTTAGCGTCCACCAGGAGCTGTGCGAATCGCTCCAGGTTATCGGCATAGTCGGCCGCCAGGGGCGTCGCCGGCGCAACCCGGCCATTGATATTCCGAGCCAACTGGCGCGCGGTGCGCTGGTCGAATTCTGGCTGCACGATGATGGTATGGGTGTCGGTCAACTTCGCTTGCTCGATCAACGCCGAGAGCCGGCGTGGTCCCGGCTCCTTGCCGGCGCGCTCGATCGGGATCTGCTCGAGCGCATAGGTGTCGGCGAAGTAGCCCCAGGCCGGGTGATAGACCATGAAGCTGCGATACTCGAGGCCCGACAGGCGCTGCGTTAGCCGCTCGTGCAGTGCCAGCAGCTCGGCATCGAAGCGCTCCTGATTGCGAGCGTAGGTCGTCGCGCCCTCAGGGTCGAGGGCACTCAGGGCGTCTCGGATCGCAACCGCCATCTGCCGCACCAGCAATGGGCTGGTCCAGATGTGCGGGTCCATCTCGTCGGCCTGATGTGCGCTGGCGTGGTCATGATCATGACCGTCGTGGAGATCGGGGTCGTCCCCGTGATCGTGCGCCTCCTGCTTTCTCAGCGGCAGCCCATCGCGCAGATCGAGGATCGTCATCCGTGGGTTGGCCGCCTCGATTCGCCGCATCCAGGCCGCCTCGAAGGGCACGCCGACGCGAACATAGAGATCGGCCTCGGCCAGGGCCGCGACCTGCTTCGGGCTCGGGTCATAGGTCGCCGGACTCTGGCCCGGCAGCACCATCACCTCGGTGTCGACGCGCTCACCGCCAACCGCTTCGACGAAGGTCTGCACCGGCAGCACACTGGCGAAGACCTTGAGCCGAGCCGCGTCCTCCCCGGCAGCCAGGGGGGCGGCGAATAACGCCAGCAATGAGCACAGCGACAGGAGGCTACGCACGGCAGGGACCTCAAGAGCGGAGACGACATCGGAACCGGTCGTAATACTATAACATCCCACGCCTTTTCGAATGAATGCGTTTGGCCATCGATTCCTCAACCTCGAGCGCGGCGAAGCGCCTCGGTGCTCCTGCTGACGTCCGTCAAGACAATCGCCGGTTTGATGCCAAAAATGTTACGAATGGAAACATTTGTGATACATATGTTGTGATTCTGCACTAGTGTTGTCAGTACGCGACCGACATAACGAGATCGATGCAACCACCAGAGGAGATGAGACGATGAGGTATCGAGGGCTGGGTAGCGCGGCTCTAGGGCTGTGCGTGAGTGCTGGCAGCGCCGGCGTGGGCGCCTATGAGCTGAAGGTCCAAGGGAACGACTATGGAGAATTGAGCGGGCGCATTCGCGCCATGAGCATCCTGTCGGCGAAAGACAACGGCTGGGACCCGAGCAGCGGCAACGCCTACTCGGCGATGGCGGCCTACAAGAGTCCAGCTTGGAACGGCTTCCGCTTCAATGCGGCGGCCTACCTCAACGGCGACATCTTCGGCACCACCGACTTCGACCCCAAGGTCGGTGAGGGTCGCACCGCGCGCGGGATGTTCTTGAACGATACCGGCGCTCAGAAGGGTCAGCTGACCAACGTCAATCTCACCTTCGGCAACAAGCAGCTCTACGCCTTTGGCGGGCGCGGCCAGATCGACACACCCCTGACCGTCAATACCTACAACCTGGTGCCGAACGCCTACACCGCGTTGCGCGTGGGCGCCAAGCCGATCGAGGGGTTGGATATTTCGCTCGGGCAGATCACGCAAATGTCCTTCGGTACCCGCGCGATGACCGACTGGGGGTTCATCGGCGAGGCCACCGGCACGGCGGGTGCCGCGCAGCTGCCGAGTCAGCCCGGCCTCGGGCAGGCGGAGTTCTTCAATCTGGGACAGATCGCGCTGGGTCCCAGGGCCGAGAACATCGCCGGACTCACGGTGGCCAACCTCAGCTATTCCGGGCTCCCCCACACCAAACTATCGCTCTGGAACTACTACACGCAAGACATCTCAAACAGCGTCTACTTTGACGTCGATGCCAAGATCCCGGTCAGCACGATGAAGCTCGATCTTGGCGCCCAGTACCTGCGCCAGGACGATGTCGGTGATGGGACCAAGGGCATCCAGGGCGGCCCCTCGATTCAGGCCAACTTCGGTGATGGCAACCTGGACTACAACCTGTTCGGTCTGAAGGCGGGCCTGATCGGCCCGAAGAAGAAGTGGACCGCCCACGCGATGTGGAACCAGTCCGATGGGGACACGGCCTTCTTCAACGCCTTCGGTGGTGATCCGGCCTTCACCAGCTCCATCTTCTCGCGCAATGCCTATCGCAAGAACGTCAATGCCTGGGGTCTGCGCGCCAGCTACGAGATCATCCCCGGTCTGCGCTTCATGGCCGCCTACTTCGACTATGGAAAGTCCGAGACCGTTGGCGCGGTGCCGAATGTCAGCCCAGCCGCGCTGCCGACCACCAATGCCGATGAGCTCGATCTTGTGTTGACCTACAAGCCGAAGCAGGTCAAGGGGCTGACGATCAGGACCTTCTACGTCAATCGCACCAGTGAGTACGATGGCTTCGTCAACCCGCGCACCGGAAGCAAGGCCGACGCGACCATGAGCCACTGGCGCTTGATCGCAACCTACAGCTTCTGAAGCAGCAATTGCTCCCGATAACGCTCGAAGCCGGCCTGGATCGAGGCCGGCGGCGGCGCCGTGAGTAAGCTCACGATGACGATCGCAAGGCTCGCGAGCACGACGCCGGGCACGATCTCGTAGAGCTCGAAGAGGCCGCCGTCGAGCTGTTTCCAGATCACCACCACCGAGCCGCCGGTCAGCACGCCGGCGATGGCGCCCGACCAGTTCATTCGCTTCCAGTAGAGGCTGATCAGCAGCACGGGTCCGAAGGCCGCGCCGAAGCCGGCCCAGGCATAGGCGACGAGACCGAGCACGGTGCTATCGGGGTTGGTCGCCAGCAGCAGGGCTACTAAGGCCAAGAGCACGACCGCGGCGCGCCCGACGAGCACGACCTCGCGCTGACCGGCGTCCTTGCGCAGGAGCTGCCGGTACAGGTCCTCGGCCAACGCCGACGACGAGACCAAGAGCTGCGAGTCGGCGGTGCTCATGATCGCGGCCAGGATCGCCGCCAGCAGGATACCGGCGATCACCGGGTGGAAGAGGGCGTCGACCAGGACCATGAAGATGGTCTCGGGATCGGCCAACTGACCGCCGAGATTGTTGTCGACGTAGGCCAGACCCGCGAGCCCGACCAGCACGGCGCCGATGAGGCTGAGGGCGGTCCAGCTCACGGCGATTCGCCGCGCCGCGGGTACATCGCTGGCACTACGAATCCCTTGAAAGCGCGCCAAGATGTGCGGCTGACCAAAGTAGCCGAGACCCCAGGCCATGAGCGAGACGATCGCAAGCAGTGTGAGCGGCTCGCCCTGATGGTCCGTCCATAGGCGAAGCAGCTCGGGATTCACCTCGCGCAGGGTCGCCATCATCGTCTCAAGCCCGCCATCGACCTGAATCGCGACCACGGGCACCACCAGGAGTGCAGCGGCCATCAACAGCCCCTGCACGAAATCGGTCCAGGAGACCGCAAGGAATCCGCCGAAGAGGGTGTAGGAGACGATGAACAGGGTGCCCACGATGACCGCGATCTCGTAGTTCAGTCCGAACACGGTCTCGAACAGCTTGCCGGCCGCAACCAGTCCGGAGCTGGTATAGAAGAGAAAGAACAACAGCACAAAGAAGGCGGCCACCGCTTGCAAGAGATGGCGCCGGTCGCCGAAGCGGTTGGCGAAGAACTCCGGGATGGTGAGCGAGTCGTTCGCCTCGACACTGTAGGTTCGCAGCCGCCGTGCCAGCAGCAGCCAGTTCAGCCAGGTGCCGATGAGCAGGCCGCCGGCGAGCCACAGCGACTCGATGCCGGAGGTGAAGGCGAACCCGGGCAGTCCGAGCAACAGCCAGCCGCTCATGTCGGAGGCCCCGGCCGAGAGCGCCGCCGGCCAGGGCCCCAGGCTGCGGCCGCCGAGGAAATAGCCAGATGAGTCGGCGGTGCGGCGATAGGCCCAAATGCCAATGGCCAGCATCAACGCCAGATACGCAAGGAAGGTGGCAATGACAGGGAGGCTGGTGTCAAACATCGGGGTGGGGCGAGCGAGTGGGTCGGTCAGGCTGTTGCGAAAAACTAACACACCGATTGCGCATTGTCTCGCTCGACCCTGAGGGCCGCAGGTGCCGATGCCGCAAAAACCCGTCACAATCATGGGCAATGGGGTAGAGTTGCCGGCGATTAGCCGCTGTCCAACGTGCGAGACCCGCATCGCTGCCGCATGAGTGCCGACCCTTCGCGCCGCGGTCGCTCGCCCGACGAGCACCGAAGATCGCCCTAAGCCCAAGCTCCCATGTCCATCGTTACCGCTAAGGCCTTTCGCCAGCAGATCATGAAACCGGCCGAGGGCCTGTTTCTGTTCCACGCACGGGCGATTGAGCGCCTCATTGAGGGGCAGTGGGGCGAGCGCTTGGCCGGTGTCTCGGTACCGAATCTCCCCTACTACCTGATGCCGCGGGCGGACTTCCTGCTCGGCCTCGAGACCGAGAATGCCGAGGCCCTCTCGGTGATCGAGGGCCTGCAGCTCCCGGAGCAGGTGATCCTGCTGCCAAGCCCGCCAGATCAGCGCCTCGAAGAGCGCAGCTTCACGCGCCTGCGCTATGACTACTGGGCCCGTTCCTTCGAGGCCGAGGTGGCTCGCACCTGGCAGGCGTCGATGGATTGCGGCGAGCATCGCGAGCGCCTGGGTGCCAGCGCCTTGCGGGCCCTGATCGGTCAGCACGCCTTCGCTGAGGTGCGAGAGGTCCTCACCCACGACGCGATGATCCTCCCAGTCTGGGACGACGATCTGGTCTGTCGAAGCTTCGTCGCCTTCGTGGTGCGGCTGCGCTACTTCGTGCCGGGCGCGCGCGGATTCTTCTTTCCCGCGATTCAAGTCTGGCCGCAGGTCGACAGCTGGATGTCCAGCGTCGGTCTCGATCTACCGCGACCCTTCGTCGATGAACGCCTGCCACGGCTGCTGCTGAAGAGCCGTTCGGGTACTGAGGTGACGCTGCGGGGCGAGGTTCCGTTGCTGCCGGTCGCGCTGCCCTACGGGCGCAGCGATCCGGACCTGGCCGTGGTGCGGGAGCGCACCTTGTCGCTGGCGGCCGGCGCGCCCAAGCAGACCGCCGATCACGTGCAGCCGCTCGGTGAGGCTGGGCGACTGGAGTCGTCCGCGGCCGAACCCGTGTTGGAGCAGCGCCTGCTGGACGCCTTCACGCGGGGCTCGCGGCTCGACCTCCGACCCGACTGGCTGGAGCGCGCTGGCGATCAGCTCGGTATCTGGCGGACCCGTTTCTTGAGCGCCCTGCGTTGGGTGCCGCCCGTGCTGCCGATGCGTTGGCTCGGACGTCGGCGTCAAGCGACTGACGGACGTCACCGCTTTCAGCGCGACCTAGACCGGCGTGCCGGGGTCAGTCTCTTCGAGCAAGCCGTTACCGCGGCGATTCGCGCCCAGCGCAGTGGTTATCTCGCGCTCTCTTTGCGTCGTCTCGCCGCTGCCCGGCGCATCGTGCGGCGGCTGGTTCTTGATCTTGACGCGCGATCACCTAGCCTCGAGCAGGTGATCGCCGGGCGCGAGGCCATGGTGCAGCGACTGCTGGCCGAAGGGCTGGTCGCGCGTTGGAACCTCGATCGCCAAACCCAAGCCGAGCTGACCGCGCTCATCGAACGGCTGGCAGACATGGATCGCTCACGGCTCGGCTCGCCGGCGGCGCAAGGCCTGCTGGGCTGCCTCGAGCAACTGCTGCTGCAAGGGCCCACCGACTATTACCGGCTGCGTCTCTGGCGCTGGCTCTTGCACATGGGTCGCGCCGAGCTGCGTGAGCTACTGCCGTTCCAGCCCATGCTCAAGGCGCTGCGAATCCTCGAGGTCAGTCGCGCGCGGCTCGAGGAGCTGCCTTGGTCACTCGCCGACCTAGAGCGCTTTGCCCAGGTGCTTGCGAGCCTGAATCGGCAGATCACCGACCGGCTCGATGCCGAGCTCACACCGCGCGTCGAGCAGGCAATGCGCGAGGCGGATTTCATCCCGCGCAATCACCGCGAGATCGTGGCCGCGCAGAAGATGAGGCTCGAGCTGCTCGACGTCATCAAGCACCGTCGGCACCTCAAGTTCACCGACGTGCGTGACATCGTCGCGCGCAACATCCTGCGACTGCCCGACCCGACCTGGAGCGAATTCTTCCGCGGTGACCGACTGCGGCGCTTCGATCGCACCGCCGAGCGCGCATTGCCTGGCGTCTATCGCCCCGGCGAGCTCTACATCAAGGGCCTGCAGCAGCTCGGGGCACCGCTGTTCGGGACCCCACTCGGACGCGATCTGCTGCGTTATCTGTTGCTGCCCTTCGGTGGGGCCTACCTAGTCCTGAAGAGCCTCGACCTGATCATCGCCTTGATCCCGTTCGTCGAGGCTGGTTTCCATGTCACCGAGGTGACCTCGGTGGTGCTCAGCGGCTGCTTGATCAACCTGGTGGCCTACACCGGCATTGGCCGTCGCATGGCCACCGCCAGCGTCTTGGGTAGCTGGGGCGTGCTCCGCTATCTGCTCTGGGATGGACCGCACGACCTCGTGCGCTGGTGGCCGATCGCGAGCCTGCTGAGCACCGCTTGGATGCGTGGACTCGGCCGCAATCTCTTCCAGCCGCTGCTGATCGGCATCCTGCCGCTGGCGCCCATCATCGCCTTGGCGGTGCTGGTGGATGAGGTGCCGATCGAGCCCGGTCTTTGGCTGCTCGGTTTGGCCTTCGCGCTGGGTACCTTGGCGCGTAACACGCCGGCTGGCCGACGGTTTCTCGATAA
The DNA here is from genome assembly GCA_964617675.1 of uncultured Halochromatium sp. Lineage (GTDB taxonomy): Bacteria > Pseudomonadota > Gammaproteobacteria > Chromatiales > Chromatiaceae > Lamprobacter. The sequence continues at coordinate 9,452 of CAZTYV010000020.1, forward strand.
CCTCAGTACCCGGGTCGGGGTCTACCTGCAGCGCATCAATCAGGCCCTGTTCATCGGCTTGATCCAACAGTTGCTGTTCTTCTTCAAGGAGATCACCCGTCGTTTCTCGCAGCTGTTGCATCGCGTCGATGAGGCCTTGACGCATCATCTCAGTGAGCGCTGGACCAGTCTCGCCATCAAGGCGCTGCTCGCGCCAATCTGGCGCTTGTCCGAGGCCTTGATCCAGTTCTACGTCACCGTGCTGGTTGAGCCGCAGGTCAATCCGGTTAAGCACTTTCCGATCGTGACCGTTGGGCACAAGCTGCTCTTGCCCTTCCTGCCGGCGATCACCAGCGCCTTCGTCGAGGTCACCCAGTCGGTCTTGCCCAAGGTCATCGCCTATCCCCTGGTCACGCTCACCATCCTCTTGCTGCCGGGGCTATTTGGGTTCTTGGTCTGGGAGCTGAAGGAGAACTGGAAGCTCTACGAGGCCAATCACCGCGAGCGCCCGCACCCGTTCAAGGAAGGGCTCGCCGCCCCGATCGAGCCGGCCGCCGTCGGTGCGCACGGCGAGAGCATGCGCTCGCTGATGTGCCGTGGGTTTCATAGCGGTACGCTGCCGAAAGGCTTCGACCGGCTGCGTAAGGTGCTGCGCGAGCAGTTGCGCGACGACACCTCCTATCCAAAGCGGTTGCGACGTTGCCAACGCCACCTCGAGGAGGTGGAGCACGCGATTGGTGTCTTCGTCGATCGCGAGTTCTCGTTTGCGCTGCGCGAGCGCTGCCGCAACCCGAACTGCACCCTGACCCGGGTAGAGACCAATATCCCGCGTCTCGCAACCGAGCTGGTGGAGATCAGCGTTGCGATCCACCCGCGAGCGCCGGCGGGCTCGAGCCTGTCGCAGGTGCGGGCCGACGATACCGCCGAGCGACGGGCAGATGATCCATCCGGCAGCCGGTCTCCAGCGCTTGGCAGCTACGCGGCCAAGACAGACAGCAACTGCGGTGGTCTCGCCGATCCGCAGCCAGTGATGCTGGGCATCCGCATCGCCTTCGACGGCCGCAACATGCGCTTCGACACCGAGCTCAGCGGCTCACCCGAGCGCATCGGACCACGCTGTTGGGCCATGATCAGCGAAGACCTCGGTCTGTTTGCGGGTCGCGCCGGTGCCGACCCGCAGACCCTGCAGATCGACCTGCCGGCGAGCGCAACCTGGGGCTCGGAAGGCGCAGCCCGCGGCAGCGACCTGGGGCCCGCGGCGCGAGTGCCGATGCAGGTGCCCGCCTAGGCCGCGCTTAACGCGGGCTCAAAGTGCCAGGTTGAGGCTGCGCACCAGGGCGCCGGGGAGCAGGGCGCTGGCACTGGAGCGTCCGCCATAGGTCTCGGCCGACAACCTGAGCGCGCGCTCGCGGGTCAAGGCCTCGAGCTGATCGCCGAGCAGCCGATAGAGGCTGTCGTCGAACCGCATCACCGCGAGCGGCGCCTTGAGCTCACCGTCTTCGACCCAGAAGCTGCCGAAACGGGTCATACCGGTCATCCGGCAGGCGTTGCGATCTGACCAGTTGCCGTACCAGAGGTTGCCGATGTAGAGCCCGGTGCCGAGCGCGGCCAGGGCTCCGTCGCTTGGCAGCTCGCCGGCGGCCAGCTCGATCGATGCCGGTGATTCCGAGGCGGCGTTCATCGCGACCCCGTATTCCTTCGCCGAGCGTGCATCGACCAGGCATTCCCCGAAACGCCCTTGCTCGATGAGCGCGACCTCGCTGGGTTTCAGAAATCCCTCGTCGGTGAAGGTCGGCGTCAAGCCGCGATGATGCGCTTCGCTCAGGCTAACCATCGGACTGAGGCTCAGCTCGCCCTCGGCGAGGCGCAGCAGTGGCGTCTGCCGGCTACGATGATCGCGCAAGCCGAAGCCGCCCCAGGCCAGCATCTCGAGCAGCTCCTCGAGCGCCGCGGGCGCCAAGAAGGCGCGGTACTGGCCGGGCTCGACCTGTTTGGCCGGGCGCTCCATCACGGCCAATTCTCCGCGCTGGCGCTCGATCTGCTCGCGGAGCAGGTTCGGCTGCCACTGGAACCCGCTGTAGCTGTCCTTGACCGCTTTGTCACCGCTGAGGTAGCAGCTCCAGTCCAGATGAAAGCTACGGCTTTGGTGCCAGTGCCGATGACCGATCGAGCTGGCGAGACCCGAGGCCATCTCGCCCGCGGCATAGATGCCGACTAGATCCAAGCCCGCCGCGGCGTCGGTGAGGCTTGCGATCGCCTCGTCCGTGGCCGGCAGCCGGGCGTCAAGCACCCGATAGGAGTCGCTTGGCTGATCGGAGAGGCTCAGATGGGGGTCGTTGGGGACATGGGGGAGACGCTCGCGCAACTGCTCGACCAGCGCGAGCACAAGCGCGCGATCGGCATCCGGCTCGCCCGCGAGATCACAGCTGCCCTCGACCTGCCGCTCGCCCTTGGCCAGGGTCAGCTCGAGCTGTTGCGTCTGCACCGCGCCGGCCTGACGCACCCGGTTGTGATTCAGGCGCACAAAGTCCGACTGCTCGTGATCGAGGCGCAAAAAGAGTTGCTCCTCGCCATGCAGCTGCTCGAAGACCTGCTCGGCAAGTGCATAGAAGTCATCAGTGTCCATCGTCGCCTCCTGACAGACCGCCGCCGAAGACCTCGACACCACGAAACCGGCAGGGCGGTGAGGCATGGCCGACGAAGACCGACTGATTCGGCTCGCCCTTACCACAGTTGCGTACGCCGCCGACCTCGAGTGTGTCGGGTCCACCGAGGCCATCGAGGCTGCGCCAGAACTCGGCCGAGACACCGCGATAGCCGGGGTTGCGTACCAGCCCTTTGAGCTCGCCGTCCTCGATCAACCGGCCGAGCTCGCAGCCGAATTGAAACTTGTTGCGGCTGTCGTCGATCGACCAGGACCGGTTCGTCTCCATCAGCACGCCGCGCTCGATGCCGCCGATCAGGCTCGTGAGGCTCTCGCGGCCAGGCTCGAGGTTGAGGTTGGTCATCCGATCGATCGGCGGGCGCTCCCAGCCGCAGGCGCGCGCACTGGCGGTGCCGCGCAGGCCAGCGCGCGCCTGAGAGAGGGCGCCGCCGAGCGGGCGCTCGAGGATGCCGTCGCGGATCAGATACTGGCGCTCGGCGGCCGTGCCCTCATCATCGGCCGCGCAGCTGGCAAGCTCATTGGCCACCCCGGGATCGAAGGTGACATTCAGCAGCGGTGAGCCATAGCGGTAGCGGCCGAACATCTCCGGTGTCACGAAGCTCAGCCCGGCATAGTTGCGCTCGTCGCCGAGGATGCGGTCGAGCTCTAACGGATGGCCGATCGACTCGTGGATCTGCAGTGCCATCTGGCTCGGCAGCAACAACAGGTCCATCGTCCCCGTCGGGCACTCGGGCGCGAGGACCAGCGCGAGGGCTTCCTCGGCAACCTGCTCGGCGGCGGCATCGAAGCCGGCCTCGGTCAAGCGCTCGAGCCCGCCTTGGCGCGGCATCTCGGCGCCGCCGCCGCGGCGCGTCTGGGTCTGACCGGCGACATGCGCGGTGGCCGAGACGCCGCTATGGACCGACGCCCAGTGCTGCTCGATCTCGGCGCCGTCGGCGCTGATCAGCAACTGCTCACGGCGCTCATGGCTGAGCCAGGCAACCCGCTCGACGATCCGTGGATCGCGGTCCATTTGGCGGCAGGCGTGAAACAGGCGCGCGAGCTTGTCTTCCAGGCGCTGCTCGCCCCAGGGCTGCTGCACCTCGGGCGCGTAGCGCGCCTTCAACGCGCTGCGCGGATAGAGGCTTGGGTGGAAGAGTCCGAGCTGGGCATGCAGCGCCGCGAGCTCGAGCGCCCGGGCCACGGCCCGCGCGAGTCCGCTCGGGCTCAGGTCCGAGGTCGCGGCATAACCAAGGCCGCCGTTAGCCACCAGGGTGATCATGGCGCCCCGCGAGCGCCAGAGCCGGCTCGGCTCGGCCACGTCATCGCGCACGGCGAGCCCCTCGCCGGTCTCGTCGACCAGACGCAGGGTCCAGTAGTCACAAGCCGGTGCCGCAGCCGCGAAGCGGGCGGACAGGCGCTGCAGGTCGGAATGCATCATGAACAACCTTGACTCGTTAGCAACTTGACTCGTTAGCAAACAGATCGGGAGGCGGGGACGCGCACAACGGCCGCGGGCGTCACCGTCTTGCAGCAAGCCCGTGCTAACATCCGCGCCCATGTTGACCTATCCCGCCATCGACCCCGTCGCCTTTGCCGTTGGACCCCTGAAGGTCCACTGGTACGGGCTCATGTACCTCATCGGCTTCGCCGCGGCCTGGCTGCTCGGGCGCTGGCGCGCGTCGCGACCCGGATCGGCCTGGAGCGCCGAGCGGGTGGATGACGTCATCTTCTACTGCGTGATCGGCGTCATCGCCGGCGGCCGCCTTGGCTACATGTTGTTCTACGGCTTCGACCAGATCCTGGCCAATCCGCTCAACCTGCTCAAGGTCTGGGAGGGCGGCATGTCCTTCCACGGTGGGCTCATCGGCGTTATGGTCGCGATCTGGCTGTTCGCGCGCAAGCATGGCATGCGCTTCTTCGCTGTCGGCGACTTTATCGCGCCGTTGGTGCCGATCGGACTGCTGACGGGGCGTATCGGCAACTTCATCAATGGTGAGCTTTGGGGCCACGCGACCAATCTGCCCTGGGGGATGCGCCTGCCTTGCGAGCGCTTCCCAGAGTACTGCGTTGGGCTGCCGCTGGATGCGCAATGGAGTCTGCCCGTGCATGCCTCGCAACTCTACGAGGCGAGCCTCGAGGGCCTGGTCTTGTTCATCGTCCTCTGGTGGTTCTCGAGCCGGCCCCGGCCGGTAATGGCGGTCTCTGGTCTCTTTCTACTGCTCTACGGCCTGTTCCGGTTCAGCGTCGAATTCGTCCGCCTGCCGGATGCCCATATCGGCTACCTGGCCTTCGACTGGCTCACCATGGGGCAGCTGCTGACGCTGCCGATGCTGCTCGGCGGTGCGCTGCTGCTGGCGCTTGCCTACGCGCGGCCAGGTCGAGAAGTGGCGTCTCGCTGATCACGGCGCCGCCCGGAGCCGTGCCTTAGCGCCCTCTGGGCCCTCAGCGCTCTGGCCCCTAAGTCCTGGGTCCTGTCAGTCGTCCCTCAAGCCGGCGTCGCCTCGGCCTGGATCGCCGCGGCGACCGAGCCGAGCACCGGCTCGGGGTCGAGCTGCAGTGCATGCAGGACGCGCCAGGCCAGCTCATCAGGTGAGCGGCTGATCACCTCGGCCGGGATCTCGTGCTTGCCGTGGAGCCGGTCGAAGTCCTCGAAGCCGTACGAGACCATGAAGGGGTGCATGCCGGAGTTGATGGCGGCGCGGAAGTCCTTGGCCTCGTCGCCACAGGCGAAGGCGCAGGCCGGATTGATGCTGAAGCGCTCGCGGGTCTGGCGGAAGTAGCCGAGCTTGTCCTCGCTCAGGGGCAGATGGACCAGAAAGTCGAGCAGGTCGGGCTCGATGCCGTGGCGTTCGAAGAGCTGGGTCAGGGTGACCAGCGGCTCGTTGGTGATATTGCGCGTGACGATGCCGACGCGCACGTCGTCCGCCGCCGCAAGCCGTCGAACCAGCGCCTCAATGCCATCGAACATACAGGCCTCCTCGCGGTAGACCTCGGTCAGGGTGTCGATGAGCTTGGTGCGCCGCCCGGGGCCAATCTGACGGCGCAGGTTCTGCGGCATCTCCTTGAAGCCGCCGATGTACTTGAAGAGGTTGCGCCGTTTCTGAAAGCGGTCCAAGGGACCGATATCCATCCCGAGATGAGCAAAGGTCTTCTCGATGGCACGAAAGGCGTCGATGGTGGTGCCATCGGCGTCGAGGATCACAAGGCGCTGATTGGTGAACATTGCGGTCGGATGGGCTCGGCAATGGTGCGAAGGGCCTAGCGGTGCCTCTCTTCAAGCCGCATGGCGCCGCGATTTTCGCATATTGGGCGAGATTGCGAGTCGGCGAGATGCGCAGATCGCGGTCGCGGCTTGCCCATGACGCGGCAAGGAGGGTCGAGCCTGATCCGGGGGCCTGGGTGCCCTGAGTCTGTAGAATACGCTGCCGCTCGCTGATAACCGCACAGAGGTGACCATGGCACTGACGATTCGATCGAGCGCATTCGCCGAGGGCGGTGCGATCCCCGCCAAATACAGCTGCGATGGTGAGGACCGCTCGCCGCCGCTGGAGTGGAGCGGTGTCCCTGAGGGCACCGAGAGCCTGGCCCTGATCGTTGACGACCCGGACGCGCCAGACCCGGCAGCGCCGCAACGCACCTATGTGCACTGGGTGCTCTACAACCTGCCGCCCTCGCTCAATGGCCTGCCCGAGGCCTTCGAGCCGGCGACGCTCGCGACCCTGATCGGCGAGGGCATCAACGACTGGCGGCGTACCGCCTACGGCGGCCCCTGCCCGCCGATCGGGCGCCACCGCTACTTCCACAAGCTCTATGCATTGGATGCGCGACTCGAGGGCCTGTTGCGGCCGACCAAGGCCGATCTCGAGCGGGCCATGCGTGGGCACATCATCGAGCAAGCCACCCTGATCGGCACCTACGCGCGATGAATCTCCGGCTGCCGAAGACCTATAAGCTGATCCTGGCGATCTGCGTCGTGGCCGGTCCCTTCATCTGGCTGGTGCTGACCGAGGACGGCAAGCGCCGCAGTGACCTGTTCCTCCTCCATCTGCTCGGGCATCAACCCTTTAATCTCGCGGTCGCGAACCTGCGCCCTGGGCTCGAGGAGTCGGCGCTACTCGCGCAGTTCTCCCGCGTCGATTTCAGCTGTGAGGAGACCGCCCATGCCTTCGGCGCCCGCCGCTGCGCGGCGAAGATCGGCTCGTTTAATGGCATCCCAGCGCGCTACACCGAGCTGTTCTGGGGGGATGGCGGGCTTCAGGCGGTGCGTATCGACTACCGCGGACGCTGGCACGCGGTGCTGCTCGATGAGCTGGAGCGGCTCTTCGGACGGCCGCGGCGCGACAGCACCGATTCGGGCATCGTGCTCGCGTGGCGCTTCGACCACGGCATGCTGCTGGTGCCGGAGTCCCTGGTCGACCAGGAGTCGCCGGCAATCATGTGGACCGCCCAGCAGGGTTAGGTTGCTCGGGTTAGGTTGGTCGGCCTAGGTAGGCCGAGTTAGGCGGGCCTAGCGAGGGGGCAGGCGCACGCTGAGGAGAAATGAGCCAGCGCGCGCGGGGCGCCGAGCCCCGCGCGCCAAGTGCTCAGAGGCTTCGATGCGCGTCAGCCGCGAGGATGTGCCTTCGGTGTCTCGATGCGTCGCCATTGCCGCCCGTCGCGCTTGATCATGTCGCCGGCCGCCGGCGGCCCCCAGGTCCCAGCCGCATAGTTCGGGAACTCGCGCGGCGGCAGTGCGGCCCAGACGTCGATCACCGATTGCACGATCTCCCAGCCCTTCTCGACCGTATCGGCGTGCTTGAACAGGGTCGCATCGCCCTTCATGCAGTCGTAGATCAGGGTCTCGTAGCCGGTCGCCGGTTTGTTGCCGAAGTAGTCCTCGTAGCAGAAGTCCATGTTCACGGTGCCGATCTTCATCGTCGGTCCCGGCACCTTGGCGCCGAAGCTCATCTGGATGCCCTCGTTGGGCTGGATGCGCAGCACCAGCATGTCGCCTTCGAGCTCGTTGACCTCGGTGTCCTGGAACATGATGGTCGGCGCCTTCTTGAAGTGGATGGCCACCTCGGTGTACTGCGCCGTGAGCCGCTTGCCGGTGCGCAGATAGAAGGGCACCCCGGCCCAACGCCAGTTGTCCATGGTCAGCTTCAGGGCGGCGAAGGTCTCCGTGTGGGAATCCGGCTTCACCCCCGGTGAGGTGCGATACGCCTTCACCTGTTCGCCATCAGGCATGTTGCCGGCCCCGTACTGGCCGCGCACCGCGTGGGTCAACACCTGCTCGGGGGCCAGCGGCTGCACCGCATCCAAGACCTTGTTGACCTCGTCGCGGATCGCCTTGGCATCGAACGAGTTCGGCGGCTCCATGGCCAGGAAGCCGAGCAGCACCAGCAGGTGATTCGGCATCATGTCGCGCAGTGCGCCGGCCTCCTCGTAGTAGGCGCCGCGGTGCTCGACGCCGACCGATTCGGCCACCGTGATCTGCACATGGTCGATGTGATTGCGGTTCCAGAGCGGCTCGATGAAGCTGTTGGCGAAGCGGAACACCATGATGTTCTGCACCGTTTCCTTGCCGAGGTAGTGATCGATCCGATAGACCTGCTCCTCGTTCATGTTGCGATGCAGCTCGGCATTGAGCGCGATGGCCGACTCTAGATCGCGTCCGAAGGGCTTCTCGATGATCACCCGTCGCCAGTCGTCCTCGGTCTCGTGCAGCAGCCCAACCTCGCCCAGATGGTCGGTCACGGCACCGAATAGGCTCGGTGGGATGGCGAGATAGAAGAGATAGTTGCCTTCGGTCCCGCGCTCGGCATCGATGCGGCTCAGGGTCTCGCAGAGATGCTCGTACTCGGCGCCCTCCAGCATGTCGATCTTCATGTAGTGGATGCGCTCTTCGAGCTGCTCCCAGAGCGCCTGATCCCAGTTGTTGCCGGAGGTCTCCTGAAGATGCTCGGCGAACAGGGAGCGGAAGCTCTCATCGCTATGGTCGAGGCGGTCGAGCCCGAGCATGACGAAGCTCTCCGGCAGCAGGCCGGCCGCGCTCAGGTGGTAGAGCGACGGGATCAGCTTGCGTTTGGTGAGATCGCCCCCGGCGCCGAAGATGATCATCACGTTCGGCGGCGCCGGGGGGGCGGTATTGAAGTTGGTGTCGCTCAGCGACATGGTTTGCGGTTCCATCAGGCCTCCGGCTTCTCGTGGTGGCCGCCGAACTGGTAGCGCATCGCCGAGAGCAGCTGGTTAGCGAACTCGGCCTCGCCGCGCGAGCTGAAGCGCTCGTAGAGCGCGGTGGTCAGCACCGGCGCTGGGGCGCCGGTCTCGATCGCGGCGATGCTGGTCCAACGGCCTTCGCCGGAATCCGAGACGCGACCGCCGAAGGTCTTCAGCTCGGGGTCGTCGTAGAGGGCGTTGGCGGTCAGGTCCAGCAGCCAGGAGGAGACCACCGAGCCGCGCCGCCAGACCTCGGCGATGCGCGGCAGGTCCATCTCGTACTGGTAGAACTCCGGATCGGAGAGCGGCGCCGTCTCGGCGTCGACCTCGTGATCGGCGCGGCCGACACCGGCGTGCTTGAGGATGTTCAGCCCCTCGGCGTAGGCCGCCATGAGCCCGTACTCGATGCCGTTGTGGACCATCTTCACGAAGTGGCCGGCGCCGTTGGGGCCACAGTGCAGATAGCCGAGCTCGGCGCGATCGTGCTCGCCACTGCGCCCGATGGTGCGCTCGATCTCGCCAGCGCCGGGCGCCAGTGCGGCGAAGACCGGGTCCAGGTGCTCGACGGCCTGGGTATCGCCGCCAATCATCAGGCAGTAGCCGCGCTCCAGGCCGAAGACGCCGCCGCTGGTGCCGCAGTCGACGAACTGGATGTCCTTCGCGTGCAGCCGCTTGGCGTGGCGGATATCGTCCTTGTAGTAGGAGTTGCCGCCATCGATGATGATGTCGCCGGCCTCCATGTGCGGCTCGAGCTGGTCGATGACCTTATCCACGACAGCCGCCGGGACCATCACCCAGGCCGCGCGCGGCTTGCTGAGCTTGGAGCAGAAATCGGCGATATCACTGCTGCCGGTCGCGCCTTGGCGCTCGAGCTCGGCGACAACGTTTGGGTCGGTATCGTAGACGACGCATTCATGGCCCGCGCGCATCAGTCGTTGCACCATGTTGGCGCCCATGCGCCCGAGGCCGATCATTCCGAGTTGCATGCTGCGATGTCCTCTTGTGTCGTGGTTGAAGAAAGAGCGTGCGATCAAGCCTGTTGCCGGTCTTGAATCGCCGGACCGAACCCTGTTTTAGCCCCGATTCAGCGCGCCTCCAGCACGACGATGCTGCGCGCCGCGACCCGTATCCCGTCTCGGGTCAACGACGTTTGATCGTGCAGCGACCAGATGTAGGGCGCCTGTGCGGTGTCGATGGCTTGGTACCAGCGCCGCCCGGGTGCAGGGGGCACGGCGAAGTCTAACGGGTCCGTCCACATGTTCAGCATGACGTGCAGGTGCGGCTCATCGGGCTCGAGCCCAGCGAGCGTAAAGGCGAGGAAACGGGCATCCGGATCGCCCCAAGGGGGTGTATCGAGCTTGGTGCCGTGCCAGTGGATGTCTGGCATCCCGTGCTCATGCTCGGGCGCTCCGGTTAAGAAGTAATTGCGCCGCAGCGTCGCATGCCGGTGCCGAAATGCGATCATCGCGCGCGTGAAGTCGAGCATGGCGCGGTTCTCGTCGGCGAGGCGCCAATCGATCCAAGACAGCTCGTTATTCTGGCAGTAGGTGTTGTTGTTGCCGTGCTTGGTTCTGAGCAGCTCGTCTCCGGCGAGCAGCATCGGGACCCCTTGGCTGAGCAGCAGGATGGCCATGAAGTTGCGCGCCTGCTGCTGGCGCACCGCCAGAACATTGGGGTCGTCAGTGGGACCTTCGACGCCGCCATTCCAGCTGAGATTGTGGTCGTGCCCGTCGCGATTGTCCTCGCCGTTGGCCAGGTTGTGCTTTTCGTTGTAGCTGACCAGGTCGTTGAGTGTGAAGCCATCATGGCAGGTGATCAGATTGACCGAGTTGGCCGGGCGTCGCCCGCGGCTCTGATAGAGGTCGCTGGAGCCGGAGATGCGGGTGGCGACGTCGCCGATTAGTCCGCCATCGCCGCGTACGAAGGCGCGCAGCACGTCGCGATAGTGACCGTTCCACTCGGCCCAGCGGAAGCCGGGGAAGTCGCCGACCTGGTAGAGCCCGGCGGCATCCCAGGCCTCGGCGATGATGTGCGCGCGTCCGAGCTCCGGTGAGAGCTCGATCGACCAGAGCACCGGCGCATGGTATTGCGGGTTGCCATCCTCACCGCGGGCCATGGCACTGGCAAGGTCGAAGCGGAAGCCATCGACGTGCATGTCGTGCGCCCAGTAGTGCAGCGAGTCGATCAGAAAGCGCGTCACCAGCGGATGGTTGCAGTTCACCGTGTTGCCGCAGCCCGTGTAGTCCCGATACTGGCTGCGATCCTCGAAATCGAGATGGTAGAAGATCTCGTTGCCCATGCCCTTGAAGCTGATGATCGGCCCGTCGGCGCCACCCTCGGCGGTGTGGTTGTAGACCACGTCGAGGATCACGCCGATGCCCGCCCGATGCAGCGCCTTGACCATGTCGCGGAACTCGTCGCGGGCGCGCCGCGGGTCGCAGGCATAGTGCGGATGCGGCGCGAAGAAGCTGTGGGTGCTGTAGCCCCAGAAGTTCTCTAGGCCAAGCTGGGCCGTCTTCGGCGGGACATCCTGGAGGTCGAAGGCCATCACCGGCAGCAGCTCGACATGCGTGATACCGAGCTCGGTCAGGTAGGGAATCTTCTCGATCACTGCGCGGAAGGTGCCCGGATACTGCGTGTCGGCCGACGGATGGCGGGTGAAGCCGCCTACGTGCATCTCGTAGATCACCGCCTCGGTCAGCGGCACGTGCAGGTGCTGATCACCCTCCCAGTCGTAATCATCGCGGATCAGCACCGAGCGCATCGCGGTGGCCAGGTTGCTTCCCGGCCGGCAGGCGGCCGCGCGGTCCCAGAGTCGGTCGCTCACCGTGGTACAGCGGGGGTCGAGCAGCAGCTTATCGGGGTCGTGCCGGCAGCCGCTCTCGCGGGTGTCGTTCGGGCCATCGATGCGCCAGCCGTAGCAGATGCCGCTCGGCAGGTCCTCGACCAGCACGTGCCAGAAGAAGAAGGTGTGGTTCTCGCGCGGATCGAGCTCGATGATCTGGAAGGGCTCGCGGCTCTCCTCATGCTCGAACAGCAGCAGCTCGACGCGGGTGGCATGCCTGGAGAAACAGCAGAAGTTGACGCCGTGCTCGGCGAAGGTTGCGCCGGCGACGCCCCAGTCGCCTGCCTGAGTACGGTAGTGCGGTGCGGCCATGGAGCGAGGCTTCCTCGTCGTTCAAGAGCGTGGTCGGAGGCACGGCGAGCGGATGCGCGCCGACGGCTGGGACCTCATGGTAACGGGTTGTGCGCGTGTCCGACATCTCCACATGATCACGGCGGCGAGTCGCGCCGCGCGAGCGCGTAGAATGCAGGCTGATCCGAGCGTCCGAGAAACGAGAATGCGATATTGCAGCCAATGCGGCGCAGGCGTCCAAGTGCAGGTGCCCGAGGGCGATAACATGCCCCGGCATGTCTGCACCACCTGCGGCACCATCCATTACCAGAATCCGAAGATCGTTGTTGGCTGTATCCCGGAGTGGGAAGACCGGCTGCTGCTCTGTCGGCGCGCAATCGAGCCGCGCTACGGGCTCTGGACCCTGCCGGCTGGCTTCATGGAGAACGGCGAGACCGTGCAGCAGGGCGCCGCGCGCGAGACCCTGGAGGAGGCCGAGGCGCGGGTGGAGGTCGGCGCGCTCTATGCGCTGTTCAATCTGCCGCACATCAACCAGGTCTACATGCTGTTTCGAGCCCGGCTTCTGGCACCTGAGTACGGGCCAGGGACCGAAAGCCTTGAGACAGAGCTCATGACCGAGTCCGAGATCCCCTGGGACGAGATCGCCTTTCCCGTGATCCAAGAATCACTGCAGCTCTACTTCCGCGATCGTGCAGCGGGCCACTTTCCGCTGCGTGCCGGCAGCATCCGGCGCTTGGAGGGGGCGGAGCGCCGCTATGAGGTGTGGATCGACGATCAGTCAGGATGATGCGCGGCGATGATCGCCGGCCGTGCTTTGCGCGGCACGGATGAGGCGCACTGCAGCGAGGCACCAGCGGGCGCGAGTAGGCTCCGAAGTGTTCGGGTTGCTGGGTGGTCCGGCTGTCTGCTGTTCTTGGTTGCAACTGCTTCCAGATCGAGCGCCCAGATTAAGCCGCCCAGATTAAGCGCCCAGATTAAGCGCCCAGATTAAGCGCCCGGATCAAGTTTGGGTGAAGTTTGCGTGTCCGGCCACATCGGGTCTACGGATGGCCGCAGAGGGTATGATGCCGACATCGCGGCGCGGCAGCCGCGGCCTTGCTCGGTCTCATCACGGCATTCGCTCACGCAGACAAGAGGGCAACGACATGCGCACCGTCTACCTGCTGCTGACCTTCGCTGGCGTCCTAGGCGGCATCGCGCCGGTGACGGGGTCCGGTACCGGGTCCAGTCTGGCGGCGGAGCTTAAGCCGGGTGTGGAAGAAGCGCGCGCGCTGAGTGCCCCGCCCGCCGAGTCCCAATCTTGGGCGCTGGAACCAGGCTCCGGACACCCGCTTCCCGCGATCCAAGCCATCGTCACCGAGGTCATGGCCGAGGAGCACCTGCAGGCAGTGCTGCTCGGCGTCCGTGTCGGCGACAACGACATCGTCTCCTTGGCCGTCGGCGAGTCGATGAGCGGCGTGCCGGCGCGCACCGAGATGCAGGCCCGCCTCGGTGCGGTGTCGATCGCCTACATGGGCTATCTGCTGCTGCGCCTGGTCGATCTGGGCGTGGTCGGCCTCGACGACCCGGTCGGTACCTGGCTCCCGGGGCTCCCGAATGCCGATCAGGTGACGCTGCGGATGCTGATCAACGGCACCTCCGGCTATCCGGATTACGTGCCCTATGAGCCCTTCCAAGAGGCCTTCTATGCCGATGTCTTTCGGAGCTGGACCCCGGAAGAGCTGGTCGGCATGGCCTTCGAGCAGCCGCTGTGGTTTGCCCCGGGTCAGGGCTGGTCGTACGCGCACACCAACTTCGTGATCCTCGGTCGGGCCTTGGAGCGCGCGACCAATCTGCCCTTCGGTGAGCTGATGCGCTGGTTCGTGATGCGCCCCTTGGGCTTGAGGCACACCGCGAATCCCGACACGCCGGCCATTCCCGAGCCCGTGCTGCACGCCTACACCCCCGAGCGCAGCCTGTACTACGGGCTCGAGCAGCGCATCAACGAGGACTCAACGTTCTGGAATCCGTCCTGGACGCTGGCGCGCGGCGCGATCATGACCTCGACCATTGCCGATGTGCTCACCGCCGCGCGGGCGATCGGGACCGGAGAAGGGCTCTCGGGTGCGTCGTTCGATGCCATGCTGGCGCCGGATACCGCCGGCTTCGCGCCCTGGAGCGCGGACACCTACTACGGGCTCGGCGTGATCGTCACCAACGGCTGGCTGATGCAGAATCCCTTGTTCCACGGCTACGGTGGGCTGATGGCCTATCTGCCCGAACGCGATCTCTCGGTCGCGATCTTTGTGACCAAGACCGCAGCAGGCGACCCCGATACCAATGGCGCCTCGGCCATCTTCCGGCGGCTGACCGAGCGGTTTACGCCAGCGCACCCGTTCACGGGCGGTTAGTGTCTTTGGCGCCTCGTTCGACAGAGCGGGGACCGCGACCCTTGAGGTCCTTGACGAAGAGTAAAGACAATATGCCCAAGAGCAACCTGCGATCGACACCCCTAATGGCTGCCGCGGCAGCCCTGCTGTTTGCTCAGCCCGTGATTGCCGAGCAGTTCATCTCCATCGCTACCGGCGGGACGGCCGGGATCTACTTCCCGCTCGGCGGCGCCATGGGCAAGCTCTGGACCGACAACATCCCCGAGCTCCAAGCCACCGCGGAGGTCACGGGCGGCTCGGTGGAGAACACCCGGCTGGTGGTCTCCGAGGAGGCCTTCGCGGCGCTCGGTACCGGCAACGTCGTCTATGAGGCCTACAACGGCAGCGGCCGTTTCGCCAAGCGCGGACCGCAGCCGGTGCTGGCAATCGGCGCCCTGTATCCGAACGCGATCCAGATCGCGACACTGGCCGACTCCGGGATCGAGGGGCTCGAGGACCTGAAGGGCAAGCGCGTCTCCGTCGGCGCACCCGGCTCGGGCACCGAGGTGATGAACCGAGACGTCTTCGGTGCCGTCGGCATCGGCTTCGATCAGTTCGCGAGCACGGCGCGGCTTTCCTATGCCGAAACCACCAACGCGATGAAGAATGGCAACCTCGACGCCGGCAGTCTCTCGGTCGGCTTGGGCGCGAGCGCTCTGCTGGACCTGGCCTCGACGCGCGCGATGGCGCTGGTCTGCATGACCCCGGAAGAGGTGGGCAGGATCACCGCCGAGTTTCCCTACTACGCCCCCTTCATCATCCCCGGCGACACCTATCCGGGGGTCGAAGACGATTGCCTGAGCATCCAGGCTGCCAATCATCTGTTCGTCCGCGCCGATGCCGATGACGAACTGGTCTACCAGATGACCAAGGTGCTCTACGAGAATGCCGAGAAGCTGATGCAGACGAGCCAGGCAGCGGCCACCATCAGCCCTGACTACGCCATGCAGTCGACCGTCGTGCCGCTGCATCCGGGCGCGATGCGCTACTACCAGGAGATCGGCGTCGAGATCCCGAGCCGTCTGCTGACCGCGGCTGCCGCGGACTGAGCCCGGCTCGTCGCGAGCGGACTCGCCCGGCGCGATGAACGCAACCTCGATCGCTGGTCGCGCCTTCACCCTTATCGCGCTCGGACTGGTCGCCTTTCAGCTCTATACCGCCGCCTCGGCGCCGCTCTCAGCCATCTTCCAGCGCTCCGCGCATCTGACGCTGGTGCTGGTGCTGGTCTTCCTGCTCAAGCCAGTCCATCCCCGTGCCCATCCCGCGCTGCGTTGGGCGCTGGACGCGAGCCTGATCGCCTTGAGCCTCGCTGCTGGCGGCTATCTGTTCTTCAACTACGATGCCATCGTTGATCGGATGGGCTGGTACGAGCCGCAGGACATCGCCTTCGGGCTGGTGATGATCGTCGTCCTGTTGGAGGCGACCCGACGCACCCTGGGCTGGGTGATGACCGGTCTCGCGCTGGCGTTCCTGGCCTATGTCTTCGCTGGACCCTGGCTGCCGGGGATGCTGGCCCACAAGGGCTACTCGCTCGAGCGCGTCGTCGCTCAGCTCTACCTGACCACCGAGGGCATCTTCGGCGTGCCGCTGGGGGTCGCCGCCACCTACGTCTTCATCTTCATCCTGTTCGGCGTGATCCTGGAGGCCACCGGGGCAGGGCGCTTCTTCATCGACCTGGCCTATGCCTTCGCCGGGCGACGGCGCGGTGGGCCGGCCAAGGCCGCGGTGCTCGCCTCCGGCATGATGGCCTCGTTCTCCGGCAGCGCCATCGCCAATGCGGCCACCACCGGCGCCTTCACCATCCCGTTGATGAAGCGCCTCGGCTACAAGCCGGAGGAGGCTGCCGGGGTCGAAGCGGCGGCCAGCACCGGTGGGCAGATCATGCCGCCGATCATGGGGGCCGGCGCCTTCCTGATGGCCGAATACACGGGCACGCCCTATCTCGACATCGTCAAGATGGCGCTGGTGCCGGCGCTGCTCTACTTCCTGACCGTGTATCTCTTCGTCGACGCCATCGCAGCCCAGCGTGGCATGACGGGTCAGCGCCGCGAGGAGCTGCCGCGGGCACGCAAGGTGCTCATCGAAGGCGGACACTTCCTGCTGCCGCTGGCGGTGCTGGTCTACTACCTGGTGCAAGGGGTGAGCCCGACCCGGGTCGGCTTCATCGCCGTGCTGGCCGTGGTCATGGTCTCGCTGCTGCGGGCCTCGTCGCGGATCTCGCCGCGCGCCTGGGTCGCTGCGCTGGAGCAGGGCGCGCGCGCGGCGTTGCCGGTCACCATCGCCTGTGCCACCGCGGGCATCGTCGTCGGCGCCGTTGGCCTTACCGGACTCGGGCTCAAGTTCAGCGACATGGTCGTCTCGCTCTCGGGCGGCTATCTGCTCCCGGCCTTGTTGCTCGTCGCGCTGGCGAGCCTAGTGCTGGGCATGGGGTTGCCGGTGACCGCAGCCTATATCGTGCTGGTGGTCCTGGCGGGGCCGGCGCTGCAAGACCTCGGCGTCGTGCTGATCACCGCGCACATGGTCGTGTTCTGGCTGAGTCAGGATTCCAACGTGACACCACCGGTGGCGCTCGCCGCTTATGCCTCCGCGGGCATCGCTGGTGCCTCACCGATGCGCGCCGGCCTCCAGGCCTGGAAGTTCGCCAAGGGGCTGTACCTGATCCCGCTGCTGATGATCTACGCCCCCGGGGTGCTGCTGCAGGGCGAGCCGGCGCAGATTGCCTTCGATCTCGTGGTCGCCTTCGCCGCCGTGGTTGGCGCGGTGCCCGTGCTCGAAGGGCATTTCCAGGCCCCGGTGCGACCCTGGGAGCGTGCGCTATTGGCGGCAGCGCTGGTGCTATTGTTCCTGCCCAGTGCGTGGCTTCGCGTGGTTGGCATCCTGCTCATCGTTCTGCTGCTGGGTGCCAATCTGCTGCGTGCGCGCCAACAGACAGAGGTGAATGCTCGATGTTGATCGCCGATCTCTTGCGGCAGGGCGAGAACTCTGCCGTGGAATTCAAATCCGCCTCGGTCCGACCCGAGAGCCTCGCCCGCGAGATGGTTGCGTTCGCCAACACCGATGGCGGTAGCATCCTCGTCGGCGTCGAGGATGACGGCCGCGTCAGTGGTCTTCAGACCGGTTTCGATTACGAAGGTTGGGCGGCCAACATTGCCCGCAACAACGTCGTACCGGCCCTTGAGGTCAGGATCTCGCAGCAGAGATGGCAAGATCAGCCCCTGCTCTTGATTGAGGTTCCCAAGGGGCGCGATAAGCCCTATCAGACCCATACCAACCAGTTTCTGATCCGGATTGGCTCAACCAACCGGGTGGCGACCCAGCAAGAGCTGATGCGGTTGTTTCAGCAGGCCGGGGTGTTCCATTTCGACCTCACGCCGGTGGAGCGAACCTCCATCAAATCGCTGGACTTGGCAAAGATCGATGCCTATTTCCAGCGCTACGACGTCGATTTCGAGCAGGATGAAGACCGCGAAGGACTCTTGATCAACACCGACGTCCTGACCGAAGAGCGTGTTCCAACCTTGGCGGGGCTCTTGGTCTTCGGCATCAATCCCCAGCGCTACCTCCCGGATGCTTGCATCTCCTTTGTCCATTTCCCGGGGCCGAGGATCGAGGAGGCGCTGATCGACAAGCAAGTGATCGGCGGGACCTTAGATCGCCAGGTCGAGGGCGCGTTGGCAGCGATCAAGAACAACCTGCGTGAGGGCTCGGTCATCCAAGGTGCTCGCACCCAACCGACCGAGTATCGTTATCCTGATAAGGTGTTTCGGGAGTTGTTGGTCAATGCCTGTGTGCACCGCAACTATGCGATCCACGGCTCACGCATCCGGGTGTTTCTCTTCTCGGACCGTATCGAGTTCATCAGCCCCGGCCGGCTGCCAAACACCGTCACCGTCGAGAAGATCCGGCGCGGCGTTTCTTATGCGGTGAACCCGGTATTGGTCAAATTCATGGAAAACCTGCGCTTCATCGACAAGCTCGGCCGCGGCCTGCCGATGGTCTATCGCGAGGCGGTGGAGCATGGTCGACAAGTGACGTTTGAAGAGGTCGGCGAGGAATTTCACGTGACGCTTGGTCTGCAACCTGGGTAGCGCGACAGCCTGTATCCTCGCGCGCGGCCGATCCCAGGCTCACGGATCCACTAGACCGCACGTCTCAGCGAGCACAATGCCGAGTGATCACGATGGGAAATCTTGCCAACCAGATCGCCACCATTCTGTCTCAGGTTCAGCATCCAGGCGACTTCTATGCCAGCGGCACCCTGGATATGCATCCGTTCCAGCTTCAGGTCGAGGGCATCGGGCCGATCGCGATGCCGCTATTGCCGGCGCAGGCCGAGCAGCTCGTCGCCCTGGCCGAGCAGGCCCCTTATGGTCGCGGCCCGGAGACATTGGTCGACACGGAGGTGCGCCGCACCTGGCAGATCGATGCCACTAAGCTGCTGCTCAGTGGACGACGCTGGGCCGAGGACCTGGAGCAGGCAGTGCGTCAGGTCAAGACGGGACTCGGCGCGCACGGCACGATTGAGGCCGAGCTTTATAAGCTCTTGATCTACGACGCTGGCAGCTTCTTCGTCTCGCATCGCGATACCGAGAAGGCACCCGGGATGTTCGCCACCTTGGTGATGGTGCTGCCATCGCCTTACACGGGCGGCGAGCTGATCATCCGCCATAAGGATCACGAGGTGCGCTTGGATCTGAGGCGCGACGAACCTTCTGAGGTCGCCTTTGCCGCCTTCTACGCCGACTGTCGCCATGAGGTGCAGCCGGTTGCCTCCGGCCATCGCCTGGCGCTGGTCTACAACCTGATCCGCACCGACGATGGCCCGCTGCCGCAGCCGCCAGACCACGACAGCGTCCGCGCCGAGCTGGTGGATCGGCTGAGCAGCTGGCAGGGCGCGCCGAATAAGTTGGTCCTGCCGTTGGAGCATGCCTACACCCAGGCCGAGCTGGGCTTTCACAGCCTGAAGGGTGTCGATGCGTCGGTTGCGAGCCTGCTGCTTGATGCGGCTCGGGCGGCCGAATGCGATCTGCACCTTGGTCTTGTCACGGTGTACGAGCAGGGCAGCGCCGAGTACACCGGCGGCGGCTGGTACGGCGACGCCGTGGACATGGAGGTGGGAGAGGTCATCGACGAAGGCCGCTACATCCATCACTGGCGCTCGTCCGATGGTGAGCCGCTGGAGCTTGGTCATCTGGATTTTGCCGACGATGAGGTCAGTCCTCCGGATGCATTCGCTGGCTTCGAAGACATCGAGCCCGACTTTGAAGAGGCCACTGGCAACGCCGGTGCCTCCTACGAACGAACCTACCAATGCGCCGCGCTGGTGATCTGGCCGCGGGCGCATCGGGCGCTGGTACTGGTCGATGCGGGGCTGAATGTCAGCGTGCCCTATCTGAGCGACCTGATCGAGCGCTGGCGCGCGGCCGGTGGGGTCTCGGGGGATGAGGATTGGCAACAGGCCCATGGCCTGGCGCTGGCGATTCGCGATGCCTGGCCGAGCGAGCGCTGGCAGGCACAAAGCGCGAACAAGGCCGGGCACGGCGCCGCACTGCTTGGTGCCCTGAACGCGCTTGGCGACCCGGGCGCGGCCGCCGAATTCGTCGCCACGCCCATGGCAGCAGGGGCCTATGACGAGGCCGACAATGCCAGGCTCGCGGAGCTGCTCAGCGCCTTGCCAGCCGCAGGTGCCAGCGAGCTCTTGGCCGCTGTGGTCAAGGGAAATGCCCGGGTGTCATCCGAGGCCTGTGCTGCACTCTTGGCGCACTGCGTCGATGAAGCCGTGCTGGATACCGAGCACCTGCGGCCGGCTGCGACCGCCTTGTTGTCGGGTTTGCCTGGTGCGCCGCAGCCAGAAGATGAGCCCTCGGCGATCCCTCGTTGGCGAGCGGCATCGCCATCGAAGCGGCTGGTCGCCGAGACGCTACGCAGCTTGGACCAGATCGATCCAGTCCTCGCCGAGCAGGCGCTTGGGCACTTCCGATCCGATACCGAGCGCTACCCCATGGATGGCATCTTGCTGGCGGCCGCCCTCAGTCTGGTGGAATCAGCGGTCCCGATGTCCGCTGGAAGCGCAACAGCGAGCTTGCGAGACGCGGTGCTCGCTCATCTCGAGCAGCGCATCGCCGAGCCGCTGGAGCCACCCGCGGACTGGCGGCGTTCGGCCGAGCTGCGCTGTCGTTGCCAACACTGCAAGGATCTCGGTCGTTTCCTGGCCTCGCCGACCGAATCGGTCTGGCGGCTCAAGGCCGTGCAAGAGGAGCGCAGCCACGTCGAGGGCGCGATCCAATGGGCGCACTGCGATCTCGACTGCACCACTGATAAGCGCGGCCGTCCGTACACGCTGGTCTGCACCAAGAACCAAGCCAGCTACGAGCGCCGCGTTGGGCAACGCGAGCAGGACCTTGCCGACCGCGAGCGCTTGCGTTAGCGCATGCTGCTGCGCGAACGGAGACGAGGTTTCCCGTGGCGCCTGATCATTCGGGTACCTCAAGCACCACATCCTCTCGCCATCATGGCGTCGCGCGCGGTCTGCGAGCACCAGGCAGAGCAGGTCAGCGCGAGGCGTCCCGCATCTCCTGAATCGTTGCCAGCGGCAACTGGGTAATCGCCGCGATCGTCTGATCATCGAGGGTTGTTTGTGCGAGGAGTCCGCGTGCTGTCTCGCGTCGGCCTTGCTCCAAGCCCTTCTCCAAGCCTTGCTCCAAGCCTTGCTCCAAACCCTGCTCCAAACCCTGCTCCAAGCCTTGCTCCAAGCCTTGCTCCAAGCCTTGCTCCAAACCCTGCTCCAAGCCCTCCTGTCTGGCTTCTTTGAGCAGTGTCGCCTCATCATGCAGCGCGCGCTCGCGCACGAACGCCAAGCGGCGCGCCTCCTCAT
>CAZTYV010000021.1:0-3382 GCA_964617675.1 uncultured Halochromatium sp.
GCGTAGCAGAAGCGGGCGTCTTCGCTGGCCTTGAGCAGAGAGATGCTCCGGCTGTGTTGCGCGGTGGGTTGGCTGTCTGCACCCGCGGTGGCCTCCAGGTCCCAGAAGCCCATGGACCAGTTGCTGAACAGCCGTTGCCGGGCATAGCCGCGCACCACCACCAGCGGCTCGCTGTGGCGCGGGTCCTCGGCGATGCGCGCCATCAGCGCCTCGACCGGCTCACGCCGGCCCTCGAGCAGTTGCATGAAGTAACCGTTCTGATGGATGAGCAGCCCGGTGATCCCTGCGGATGCATTGCTCTCGCGCGATTCGGTCACGATCCCCTGGACGTGCTCTGGCGCGATGGCCTCGCCGGCGTTGCTGATGTAGATCAGGTAGTAGACCTGCGGCGCCTCGCGTTGTGGCTGTTGCCGGGTCTGCTCCAGGGTCTGGAGCAGGGCTTGCTCGGGCATCGGCCGGTGCAGATGGAAGCCCTGGAGGGCATCGCACTGCAGCGCTTGCAGCTCGAAGAGCTGGGTCTCGTTCTCGACGCCCTCGGCGATCAGGCGCTTGCCCAGGGCCTTGCCCATCTTGATCATCGCGCTGATGATCAGGCGCGCGTCCTGGCGCTGCTCGATGCCGTCGACGAATTCGCGGTCGATCTTGATGCTCGAGATCGGCAGCCGCAGCAGCTGCAGTAGCGAGGAGTAGCCGGTGCCGAAGTCATCCACGGCCACCTGCAGGCCGAGGTTGGCGAGGGCGCGCAGGATGCGCAGGTTCTTCTCGACGTCGGCGAAGAGCGAGGTCTCGGTGAGCTCCAGCAACAGACGCGCCGGGTTGGCGCCGGTGCGCTCGAGGATGTGCGTGAAGTCATCGATGATGTGCTCATCGTTGAGCTGCACCGCCGAGAGGTTCAGCGAGAGATAGGGCGGCTCCGCGTCGCAGGCCTGCTCAAGGCGTTGCTGCGCCGCGCACACCTGCTCGAAGACCCAGCGTCCGATCTCGATGATGGCGCCGGATTGCTCGGCGATGGGCACGAAGGTGGCTGGTGAGACGGGGCCGCTGTCGGGCTGCCAGCGCAGTAGGGCCTCGGCACCATGGATGCGCAGGGTGCGTGCGGCAACGATGGGTTGGAAGACCAGGCTCAGCTCGTTGCGCGCAATGGCATGGCGCAGCCCGGTGACCAGGCTTAGGCGCTCGCGCGACTGCTCGCTCAAGCCCTGAGAGAAGGGGCGCCAGGTGTCGCGGCCTTGTTCCTTGCTCGCGTACATGGCCACGTCGGCATTGCGCATCAGCTCGTCGGCGCCGATCGCCGTCCCTTGCCCGAGCGCCAGTCCGATGCTCGCGGTGCAGATGAGGTCGTAGCCGTCGAGATTCAGCGCAAGGCGCAGCGCGATGTTGATCTGCTCGGCCAGCTGGATGACGTCGTTCGTGCGCTCGACGTTCTCGCACAGCACCACGAACTCATCGGCGCCCAGATGCCCGACGGTGTCACCCGGGCGCACGTGATCGAGCAGCCGCTCGGCGACGCGCACCAGGGCCTCGTCGCCGATCTCGTGGCCGTAGTTGTCGTTGATCAGCTTGAAATGATCCAGATCGATCGCGAGCACGGCCACCCAGCGCCGGCCGCGCTCAGAGCGTCGCAACGCGTGCTCGAGCCGGTCACGAATCAGCAGGCGGTTGGGTAATCCTGTGAGCTGATGATGGGTTGCGCGCCACTGCAGCTGCTGCTCGGCGAGTTTCTTCGCGCTGATGTCGTGCAGGGTGGCGACCAGCACCGAGCGATCGCCGTCGATGAACTTGCTGATCGAGGCCTCGGCGGGAAATAGGGTGCCGTCCTTGCGATAGCCGGCGATCTCGCCCCGGTGACCCATCGGTAGATAGTGCACCGGCCCGCGCTCGAACGCGCGCATGGCCTCACGATGGCCATGCCGTTGATGGGGCGGGAGCAGGGCATCGACGCTGAGGGCAGTGAGCTCTTCCAGCCTGTAGCCGAACATCCGCGCCGCGCCGAGATTGGCCTGCAGGATCTGGCCGTCGATGTTGCTGGCGATCACCGCCACGTCGGCCGTGTCGAGGATGCGCTGGAAGATGTCGGAAACGCTGGCGTTACTGCCGCAGACCGGCAGGTCGGCCAATCGCGGTCGGGAGAAGACCTCGGTGACGCTGAGCTTGGGCTCGTCTCGCGGACGATAGCGCTCAGGGATCAGCGGCGCGATGCGACCGAAGGATTCAATCAGCTCGAAGGTGCCGTCGGCCCGGCAGCGCGCGAGGAAGCTGTTGACCTCGGCGTGGTGGGTGCGCGGGTCCATCCGCACCTCGCCCTGGCAGGAGTCGACGCGGACCTGCTCCAGCGCCGCGACCAGGGCCTCCGGCTCGGTGCCGCCAGCGGCCTTGACCGCCTGCGCGTAGGCGAGCACACAGCAGTAGGCGGCCTCGCCGAAGTTGGTCAGCACGCCGCGGCCCTCGGGCCAGATGGCGTCCACCTGCGGATGTGCGCGCAGGCGTTTCAGGTAGGCGCGGCTGCGCGCGGTTGCGACCGACATGAAGTAGGTGTTCGACGAGTAGAATCCGGCGCGAACCTCCGGGCTCAGGAAGCGCACCATGGCCTCGTCGTAATGACCCATGACCACGGCCATCCTCTTCTTCAGTCCGCGCGCGGCGAAGCCGTTGAGGAGCTGGATCTGGTCGCCGCCGGCGAAATAGGGCACGAAGACGTCGGCGCCAGAGGTGGCGACCTGATCGAGCAGGGTCTCGATCGGCCCCGCGGGCAGGCCGAGCGGTAGGTACTCCTCGCCGACCACCTCGCCGCCGATGCGCCGTAGCGAGCGCTTGGCCGCATCGATGGACCCGCGCGGCCATTCGTAGTTGTTGCCGGCGAAGAACATCTTCGGGCCGTAGCGCTCGGCCATGAACGGGATCATCTGCTCGATCTGCTGATTCGGCAGGGCCGCGAAGTGGAAGAAGAAGCGCCCGGAGATGCTGCCCTCGTAGAACGAGAAGTTCAGATAGGGCACCGCATTCGGCTCGGCGACCTGATCGGCGACGGCGATGCGGGAATTGCTGAGCAGGTTGCCGATCAGCGCCGAGCATCCGTGCACCTCGAGCAGGCGCTCGGCGGCGCGCAGCGCGCTTTCGGGCATGCTGCCGTCATCCTCGATGACCAGCTCGAGCGTTCAGACGATCATCGGGGCCCTGAACGAGGCTGGTATTCGCTTGGCCGGGGCAGCTACGGGTCCCAGTGCAGAAACCGCTGCTGCAGCGGCCTGATCTCGGCGATGACCTCGAAGTCGCGATCGCGGTGGAGAAGAAGGGTCCTGCTGTCGATGGCGACCTGTGCAATGCAGCAGTCGATGGGGCTTCGGACGGTTTTCCCCGTGCGGCGCGGCCGATCATGTTCTTG
>CAZTYV010000021.1:3392-7929 GCA_964617675.1 uncultured Halochromatium sp.
TCGATGACCAGCTCGAGTGTTCGCCCGAGCAGGCCGCCGGCGGCGTTGATCTCCTCGACCGCGAGCTCACAGGCCCAGGAGATCTCGGGGCCGTAGAGATCGACGATGCCGCTGAGCGGCGCCATGAGGCCTAGGCGAATCGGGGGGAGCATCTAACCTCTAACCTCCTCGAATCCATCGTCTACGATGATAGCCGCCGAGCGGGTCTCTTGCCCACCGGCCTTGATGCGACACACGCGACACACGCGACAACCGCGACCACGTCGGCACTCGACGGCACTCGACGGTATACGGCTCCCACGCGGGCGATGGTCGCGCGGGCCGCGCAGTGTTGCGCGCGCGGGCGTAAACTCCCCGGCACAGGATACGACTGCCGATCCGCCGGGCTCGGCCACCACAGCACGCTCTAAGCATCATGTTCAAGAATCTCCATCTCTGGGCCAACATCATGTTGGGGATGGTCATCGCCATGGCCTTGGCGGTGGGTGGGCTCACCTGGAGCAGTCTTTATAACCTCGGCCAGGTCATCGATGATGCGGAGCGGGCTGAGCTGCGGCAGCTGGCCGAGAACATGCAGCTGCTGATCAGCGAGAAAACCTTGCAAGCCGAGTCGATGGCGCAGTTAGTCGCGAGTCTGCCGACCGTGCAGTCGCTGTTCGCCGCCCAGGACCGCGCCGCGCTGAGTGAGGAGATGCTGCCGCTGTTCGAGCGCCTGGCGCGCGACTACGGCGTCGTGCAGTTTCAGTTCCATCTGCCGCCGGCGCGCTCCTTCCTGCGGCTGCATAAGCCGGGGCAGTACGGCGACGACCTCTCGAGCTTTCGCTTCTCGGTCGTCGACACCAACCGCAGCTTGGAGCCGCAGCGCGGATTGGAGGTGGGTGTTGCCGGACTGGGTGCGCGCGGTGTGGTCCCGGTCTTCTCCTATGGGCAGCATGTCGGCAGCGTCGAGTTCGGGATGAGCTTCGGGCCGTCGTTCTTCGATGACTTTAAGGAGGACTATCAGGTCGATGGCGCCCTGTACCTGCGCGACGACGACGACGGCTTCCAAGTCTTCGCGAGCACCCACGGTGATCAGCCGCTGGTGAGTCGAGCGCTGCTGGAGGCCGCCTTCGCGGGTGAGCCGCAGCTCGAGCGCGTCAGTCTCGATGGGGGGCCGACGGCGGCGTATCTCACGCCGGTGCTGGACTACTCGGGGCGCACCATCGGGGTACTCGAGGTCGCTCAGGACCGCTCGCGCTATCGTGAGATCACCGGCGCGGCCTGGCTGCAGGCGTTGATCGTCGGGGTTCTGGCGTTGCTCCTGAGTCTGCTCATCGCTCAACTCAGTGCCCGTTCGCTCGGTGCACGCATCCGCGACATCGCTCAGGGCGTCACGCGGGTGGCCGCTGGTGACCTCAGCCAGCCGATCCCAAGTCAGGGGGGGGATGAGCTCGCGGAGCTGGCGCAAGCAGCCGAGGCCATGCGCCATGGACTCAGCCGGCTGGTCGCCGAGGTCGAAGACAACGCCGCGCGCGTGCATGCCGCGGCGCGCGAGATAGCCCAAGCGGTGGATAGCCAGGCGGCGAGCTCGACGGAGATGTCGGCGTCGATGGCCGAGATCACCTCGACCATGGAGGAGCTCTCGGCGTCTTCCACCCAGATCGCCGAGTATTCCGAGACCGTGGTCGGTGTCGCCGAGCACGCGCTCGATGAGAGTCGCGGCGGCGCCGAGGCGATGCAGCAGCTGGTGGCGCGCATGGAAGGCATTCGCCGTGACAATGAGTCGGCGCTGGCCGAGATCGTCGAGCTGGGTGATAAATCGAAGGAGATCTCGCGCGTGATGGAGATCATCGACGCGGTGGCCGATCAGACCAAGCTGATCGCCTTCAATGCGGCGCTAGAGGCCTCATCGGCCGGCGAGGCGGGCAAGCGCTTTGGCGTGGTTGCGGCCGAGATCCGGCGGCTGGCCGATTCGGTCACCGAGTCGACCGGCGAGATTGAGCAGAAGGTCAACGAGATCCAGGCCACGATTGCCCGTTTGGTGGTGACCTCCGAGAAGGGCAGCAGCGGCATCCGCGAGGGCATGGAGGAATCGTCGCAGACCGCGGCGCTGCTCAGCGCCATGGTGGATGGCGCTGGCGAGACCAACACCGCCGCGCAGCAGATCAATCTCTCCAGTCAGCAGCAGAAGACCGCCAGCGCCCAGGTCGTCGAGGTGCTTCGGGATATGGTGACCACGACCTCCGATACCGCGGACGCGGTGCGCCGGATCGCCGAGATCTCCGCGGACATGACCGCGCTGTCGGCCACGCTCAAGGAGCGCGTCGAGCGTTTTTGTCTCGAGCGCGCGGCGGCCGACGTTGTCGTTCAGGATGCCGCTGGCGATGCGGGTCCCTTGACGGGCTCTGGTACGGGTTTTGGTGCCGGCTCTGGTGCGGGCTCCGGTGCGGGCTCTGGTGAGCGAGGCTGACCATGGCGACTCAGGCACCGGCCTCTGCGCGTAGGATTCGGGTCCTGATCACCGATGATAGCGTGACCGCTCGCAGCCTGATTCGGGCGTTGATCGAGGACGCCCCCGGGCTCGAGGTCTGTGGTGAGGCCAGCAACGGCCGCGAGGCGCTCGAGCAGGTCCTCGCGCTCGAGCCCGACCTGGTGACCATGGATCTGCAGATGCCGGTGATGGACGGCATGACGGCGATTCGCGAGATCATGCACCAGCGCCCGAGCCGCATCATCGTCGTCTCCGAGATCGCTGATGCGGCGCACGCAATGGAGGCCGTGGCCGCCGGTGCGCTGGACGCGCTCGCCAAGCCCTGCCTGGACGAGGGCGAGGGTTTCATCCGCCGCCTGCGGCTGCTGGCCGGGGTGCCGGTGATCCGCCACCTGCGCTCGATGCGTGAGAGCGCCGCCGAGGCGAGCCATGCCCCGACACCGTTGCAGCCGCAGGACCTCGACAGGCCGAGCCGAGCCGATGCCGCAGCCAGCGGCGCGGAGCGGGCCGCCTTGCCGCCGCTGATCGCGATCGCGGTCTCGACCGGTGGTCCCCAGGCGCTGGCGAGGCTGCTCCCCGAGCTGCCGGTCGATCTGCCGGCCGCGGTACTGATCGCGCAGCATATCGCCGAGGGGTTCGCCGCTGGGATGGTTGGCTGGTTGAATGAGCTCTGCGGCCTGCCGGTGCAGCTCGCCAATGAAGGTGAGCGCGTCGCGGCGGGGCGGGTCTATGTGGCGGATAGTCGCACGCATCTGAGCTTGGACCAGAATGGCCGGTTTCTCTGCCAGCCGTGTGCCAAGATCGACATCTATCGCCCCAGCTGCGATCGACTCCTGAGCGCGGCCGCCGCCGTGGTTGGCTCGCGTGCCATCGGTGTGATCCTGACCGGGCTCGGACGCGACGGCGTCGCCGGCATCGGCGCCATTGCCGATGCCAAGGGGCTGACCATCGCTCAGGACGAGGCCAGCTCGGTGATCTTCGGTATGAATCAACAGGCCGTGCTGAGCGGTCGGGTGCAGCGTGTGCTACCGCTCGGCGAGATCGCCGGCGCGCTGACACAGGCAGCGGTCATCCGGGCGCGTTGGGGCTGAGCAGCTGATGTCGGCGCCGCTGGACGAGATCAAGCAGCTGATCCGCGAGCGTCTGGGGCTGCGCTTCGAGGGCCCCGGCGAGCGTCAACTGCAACGTGCTCTGGAGCAGCGCACGGCGGCCATGCATGCCGCCACGCTCACCGACTATCTGGCCTGGTTGCGGCGCTCGCCCGCTGAGCTTGCCGACCTGGCGAGCCTGCTGACGATCAATGAGACCTACTTCGACCGCGAGCCGCACCAGCTCGAGCTGATCGTCGATCAGTTGTTGCCGCGGCTGCTCGCCGGTCCCGGGTCAACACCGCCGGTGCGCATCCTCTCACTGGCCTGCTCCAGCGGTGAGGAGCCCTACTCGCTGGCCATGCGGGCGCATGAGCGCTGGGGTCCGCGGGCGGCGTCGCTGTTGCGGATCACCGGTATCGATGTCGATGCGGTGCGCATCGCTCAGGCGCGTGTCGCCTGCTATCAGGGGCAAGCGTTTCGCGCGCTTGCGCCCGAGCGCCGGGAGCGCTGGTTCAAGCAGTACGGGCCACACCGCTTTTGCTTGCACGAGCAGATCCGCGAGGCGGTCTCGTTCCGGGTTCTCAATCTCTTAGACGAGTCGCTCGCAGAGACGTTGGAGCCGCAGCACATCGTGCTCTATCGCAACGTCTCGATCTATTTCGACGCCGAGATCCGCGTCCGCGTGCTCGAGCAGATCAAGCGCCTGCTGCTTCCCGAGGGTTACCTGATCGTGGGTACCACGGAGGTGTTGGCCAATGATTTCGGTCTGCTTGCAGCTTGCCGGCATCAAGACGTCTGGTATTTCGCCCATCACCGGGCGGTCGAGCCCGCCTCCGTGCCGACGACGGCACTCAGCGGACAGCCGCCTCGCCGACCCCGGTTGGAGGCAAGTTTGGAGGCAAGTCTGGCGTCAAGGCCGGCATTAGCACGGACGCGCAGGGTCGAGCGGCGGTCGGGGCCATCGCCGGCTTCGGCT
>CAZTYV010000021.1:8029-30588 GCA_964617675.1 uncultured Halochromatium sp.
CTTGCGTCCGCCGCGAGGCCCCTCTCGGTGCCGCGTGGTGCCGCGTCCGCGTCGACGGAGCCGCCTGCAGCCGCGCCAATGCGCAACGACCAAGAGATCGCGCGGGGCTACCAGCGGGCGTTGGCGCTGGTGCGCGAGGAGCGGCTGAGCGCGGCCCTGACCGAGCTCCAGCGCCTGCCGCTGGCGGCGCGTCGGGCTGATGCGGCTTGCCAGAGTGCCTCGATCCTCGAGGCCAGCCTCTTGTTGGAGCTCAATCGGCTCGATGATGCGCAGACGGCGACCGACGCGATCCTCGAGCACCTGCCGTGGTCGGCGCCGGCACTGACGCTGGCGGCGCGGTTAGCACAGCGCCAAGGCGCCATTGGGCCCGCGCTGGAGAAGGCGCGACGCGCGGTCTATGCCGAGCCCGGCTATTGGCCGGCGCATCTGCTGCTCGCCGAGCTCTGTCAGCTCAGCGATGAGCCGGCGCTCGCGCGGCGTGCCTACGCGACGGTGCTGCGGCAGCTCGAGAACGAGACCGAGGCTCGGCGCGTCGCCGGACCGCTGCCGCTGCCGATCCCGCTCGCCGACCTGCGGGCGCTGTGCCGCGCGCGCTTGGCGCGAGTGGCGCCGGCCGCCTAGGCATGGCGGGTTTTGAGTGATGGCCCTAGACCTGCGCAAGTTCATCGAACGTTTCGTCGGCGAGGCGCGTGATCACCTCTCCGGGCTCGACGCCGGTCTCTCGATGCTCGGCAATGAGCCGCTGCCGGCGGAGCGCATCGATGCCCTGTTCCGCGCCGCACACACCATCAAGGGCTCGGCGCGCATGCTGAAGCTCGCGGGAATCGCCGATACCGCGCACCATCTCGAGGACGTGCTTGGTGGACTGCGCGATGGCCGCCTCGCGCAGGATGCTGCGCTTGGTCGGCTCATGCTGCGCGCGGTCGACGCCCTCAATGCCCGTGTCGACGCGCTGCAGCAGCATGGCCAGGATGCCGGCGAGCCCGATCAGGCGTTGCACGAGGCGTTGGCCGCTGCCGCGGCTGGCGAGCGCGGCGACAACAGGGTGGATAAGGCGCAGGAGCTGCCGGCCTCAGCAGCGGGGATCGCCGAGCCCGTTCTGCAACAGGATCAGCATCGGGCCCTGCAACAGGATCAGGATCAGCAACAGCATCAGCGACAGGGCCCGGCGCAGAATGGGGCTCAGGCGGGGCAGCCGACTGAGCCACAAGCGGTTGCCGAGCCTGGGCAGGCGGCATCGCCTCCGTCCGCGGGCGTCACGCACTCGCCGGCGCCTGTCGCTGCCGCGGGCTTACACGCCGGCGACCATGTGCGTGTGCCCCTGCAGCGTCTCGACGAGCTGATCGGGATGCTGGGCGAGCTGGTTGCGAGCCTGGCCGAGCTGCGTCGTCTCGGCCGCGACGCCCGGGCGCTCGAGCGTGGCGCACTCGAGCTGGCCGCGCTGGCCCCGGCGCAAGCGCCGTCCGTGCAGTCGGCGATCGCCGCGCAGACCTCGGCGGTGCAGGCGCTGTCACGGGCGCTGCGCACCGACCTACAAGCGCGCGAGCTGCTCACCGGCATGCTCAGCGACCGGACCCTGATGCTGCGCATGCTGCCGCTGAGCTTGGTGTTCGATCCGGCGGTGCGCATGGTGCGCGAGCTCTCGCGTCAGTTGGACAAGGAGGTACGCTGCGAGACCCGGGGTGCGGAGCTCGAGCTCGACCGGCACATCATCGACAAGCTCGGCGACTGCCTGCTGCACTGTTTGCGAAACGCCGTCGATCACGGGCTCGAGGCCCCCGCCGAACGGCGCGCCGCTGGCAAGGATGAGGTGGGCCGCATCCGCCTCTCGGCCCGGCACGCGGGCAGTGGACTGGTCATCGAGATCAGCGACGATGGCCGCGGGCTGAGTCGCGAGCGCATCCTCGCCAAGGCCGAGAAGAAGGGGCTCATCGGCGCGGATCAGGGCACCCAGCTGACCGATGAGCAGGTCTTCGAGCTGGTCTTCCAGCCCGGCTTCAGCACCAGCGAGATCATCACCGATCTGTCCGGGCGCGGGGTTGGACTCGACGTTGTCAAGCGCGTGGTGATCGACGATCTGCATGGCGCCTTGACCCTGAGCAGCCGTCTCGGGCAGGGCACGCGCTTCACGATCAAGCTACCCCTCTCTCTCGCCCTGATGCGCGTGCTGGTGCTCGAGGCCGCTCAGCATCGGCTTGCCCTGAATGCGCAGCATGTCGTGGAGATGGTGCGCGTTGAGCCGGGGGCGCTGCAGCTGATCGCGGGGCGGCCCGCGTTCGTGCTGCGCAATGAGCTGGTGCCCTTGATCCCGCTCGCTGAGCTACTTGGGCTCGACGCCGGCGCCACCCCACGGGGGGCGCAGCTGGTGGTCGTCATCGGCGTGCATCGCTCGAAACTGGGCGTCGCGGTGGATGCGCTGATCGATGAGCGTGATATGGTCATCAAGCCGCTACCGGTGCATCTGCGTGGCTGCCACCTGGTTGGCGGTGTGGTGCGCACCGACGATCAGGAGCTGGTCTCGGTGCTGCAGGTGCCGACCCTGATCGAGCGCGCGCGCCGATTGCGCGGCGAGAGTGCGGTTCAGGAGGCCGCTGGTGGTGCGGCGAGCGCCAAGATCGAGGCGCGCGATCGGCATCTGCTGGTGGTCGACGACTCGCTCAATACCCGCGAGATCGAGAAGGAGCTGCTCGAGGCCCATGGGTTCCAGGTCACCACCGCCGAGGACGGGCTCGATGCCTGGCAAAAGGCGCTCGGGCACCGCTTTGATGCCGTGCTGACAGATGTCGAGATGCCGAGGCTCGATGGCTTCTCGCTGACCGAGAAGCTGCGCACCCACGAGGCCTACCGGGTCACGCCGATCATCATCGTCACCTCTCGGCAGACGGAGGCGGATCGGCAACGCGGCATCGCGGTCGGTGCCGATGCCTACATCGTTAAGGGCGATTTCGATCAAACGAGCCTGCTCGAGACGCTGAGCAACCTGCTCGGCTGAGCCGCGCTCGCGCCCATGCTGATGGTCTTATGCTGGAGTATCCTTCTGCAGGACGAAACATCGCGGAGGTGACCGATGCGCATCCTGATCGTCGATGACGATCCACTGGCGGGCGAGATGGCCTCGCTGATTCTGGAGAGCGCTGGACATGCCTGCCAGCGCGTTGAGAACGCGGTGGAGGCGCTTGAGGTGCTCGAACAGCAGCCGGACCTGGACCTGGTGGTCTCGGACATGAACATGCCGCTGGTCAGTGGCGCTGATCTGCTCGCCGAGCTGCGCGAGCGCGGCCGGATGATGCCGTTTGTGCTTCTGACCGGCGATGATCCGCAGACGCTCTCGGGGCAGCTCGGCGCGGCCTCGGCAGTGCTCTGCAAGGACGCCTCGCTGGAGGAGTCGCTTCCGGCGCTGGTCGAGCGCTTGGCCGCCGGCGGCTAATGACGGATCAGCGCCGCCCGGGGGGATCGAGATGATCGAGAGGATAAGGGCCTGTGAGCAGTGACGAGACGAGCTTTGAGGCGCGCAAGGCGAGGCTCCGCGGCGCCTTCCTGGCGCAGCTGCAGACCAAGGTCGCCGCTGCACGCGGGCAGTTGGCCGAGATGCGGCCGGGGCCCGTGGAGTCCGCGCAGCTCGAGCCTCTGCAACGCCTGTTCCACACGCTCAAGGGCTCGGGCGCGTCCTTCGGCTGTGCGGATGTGGCCGCGCTCTCCGCCGAGGCGGAGGCAACCTTGCTCGCGCTGGTCAGTGAGTCGCGGCCGGTTGACCAGGCGCTGCTCGACGGGCTAGGGCAGACCCTGGATGCGCTTGAGGCGGTCGCGTCCCAGACAGCGGCGACTGAGATCGCGACGCGCCCCGTGCAAGAGGCCTCGGCGCAGGTGCGAGCGCAGCCTGAGCAAGGCGGCCGGCCCGGCAGCGCGGCGGCCGAGGGTGCTGAGCTTGATGCCGGCCCGAGTGCACAAGTCTCGAGCGCGCAAGTCTCGAGTCAGCAACTGGGCACGCTCGGGCGTTTGGATAAGCTGATCTACCTCTGCGACGACGATCACGCGACGGCCGAACGGCTTGCGAGTCAGCTCGGCTGCTTCGGGTATACGGTCAGGCCCTTCGTGAGCCTTGCCGCGTTGCGCGAGGGCCTCGCCGAGCAGCGCCCGGCGGCGCTGATCATGGACATCATGTTTCCCGGCGAGGGGCAATCAGGCACCGAGCTGGTGGGCGCGCTCGGCCGCGACGGCGAATCGGCAATCCCCTGTATCTTCGTCTCGGCGCGCGATGATTTCGCGGCTCGGCTCGAGGCGGTGAAGGCGGGCGGCAGCGCCTATTGCAGTAAGCCCGTGAAGACCACCGAGATCGTCGAGCTCCTCGATCAGCTGACCCATCGCCAAGCGACACAGCCCGTGCACGTGATGATCATCGATGATGATCCGGCGCTCGCGGACTGGCATGCGCTGGTGCTCGAGGAGGCGGGCATGTCGACCCGCGTCGTCACCGATCCAACGCAGGTGCTGCAGCAGCTCGAGGACTTCAACGCGGACCTGGTGTTGATGGACATCTACATGCCGCAGTGCTCGGGGCCAGAGCTCGCGCGCGTGCTTCGGCAGATGCCGGGCCATGTCAGCCTGCCGATCATCTACGTGTCCTCCGAGACGGATATCGATCTGCAGCATCGCGCGCTCGAGGTGGGCGCCGACGGCTTCTTGACCAAGCCGGTGGAGCGCGAGCGCCTGGTCGCCGAGGTCGGTCTGCGCGCCGAGCGCATGCGCACGCTGCATGCGCTGATGGTGCGCGATAGCCTGACCGGGCTGTTCAACCACAACGCGATCATGCAGTGGCTTGAGGTGGCGCTGGCCGATGCCAAGCGCGAGCAACGCCTGGTCTGTTTCGCGATGATCGATATCGATCACTTCAAGTCGGTGAATGACAATTACGGTCATCCGACGGGTGATCAGGTGCTGCTCGCGCTCAGCCGCACGCTGCGCTTGCGGCTGCGGGGTGGTGACATCGTCGGCAGATATGGCGGCGAAGAGTTCGCCGTGATCCTGCGTGATGTCAATCCTGAGGAGGCCGGCGAACTGCTCGATCGGCTGCGTATCGGCTTCTCGAAGGTGGTCTTCACGGCGGGTGATGACAGCTTCCAGTGCTCCTTCAGTGCTGGGGTTGCGGGCTTTCCGACCTTCACCTCGGCCGAAACCCTGACCGAGGCCGCTGATGTGGCGCTCTATCAGGCCAAACGCGCGGGCCGCAATCAGGTTCAGACCGCCAGCCCTGCCGCCCTTGCGGAACCGAGCCGGAGCACGAGCGCGTGACCGAGCCCGATTCCCAGCGCCAGCCCGAACCCCAGCCCCAGCCCCAGCACCAGCTCCGGTCCCCATCGGACCAGGGCACCGCCTCCGAGCCATCGGCCCGCGCCGCGGCGGAAGCGGCGCCCGCTGGAGACGCGCTCGCCGAGATCCTCGCGGCAGCCGAGGAGGATGCCGGTCGCATCGTCGATGTGGACCAGCCAACCCAGCAGTTCGTCGTGGTGCGGCTCGGCGAGCAGCGCTTCGCCTTTCGTGGTGAGCAGATCACCAAGATCCTGGCATACGCCCCGATCTGGCCGGTGCCAGGCTGCCCGCAAGCCGTTGATGGCGTGATCGACGTCCGCGGCGAGGTCTGGTCGGTCATGGGGCTCGCGGCCTTGATCGGGATCGAGCGCGTGCAACCACGGCGGACGCCTCATGCGGGGGGCGGCGCTCGTGCTAGCGGTCACGCCGACGCTCACGCCGGCGCTCACTCCGCTTCCGGTGTCATCCTGCTTGGCCGCAGCGCGTCGATGGCGAGCGGGCTGCGCGTGGATGAGGTCATCGACGTGCTCACCCTGGAGCTGTCGCAGGTGCGGCCGCTGCCCGATACCTTGCCCGAGGACCTGCAGCCGATCGCCACGGGGCTGCTCGATGATCCGCTGCGGACGGATGCGAGGGTCCTGATCCTGGACCTTGAGCCGCTGTTCGAGCGCTGGTTGGCGAGTCTTCGGTGAGCGCCGCCGCGGTCGCTGGGCTCGAGCTGGTGCTCTTCGAGTGGGCCGGGCTGCGGCTCGCGGTTCCAGCCGCGCAGGTCAGGGCGTTGCGCGCGCCGCGCGACGCGACGTCACCCTCGATTGCGGCGCTGCTCGGGCTCGAGCCTGAGATCGCGCACGGGTGCACTGCCCACGCGCCGTCGCCCGATCCTGATCCCGGGCCCGATCCCGTCGCGCGCACGCCGGCAGCGGAGCGCCTGCTGGAGGTCGAGACGAGCGATCGGCGCCGGTTCTGTTTTAGGGTCCAGGAGCCGGTGCAGACCCGCTTCTTCGCCGCCAACGCGCTGCGCCCGCTGCCAGCGTCGCTCGCGGCTTGCTCGCGTGCCAGCGCGGTGCAGGCACTGGCGCGCGAGCCCTTGATCAGCGCTCAGCACCCTGACGAAGAGGCCTCGTTCAGGTTGATCCCGGTGTTGGATGTCAGACGCCTTGCTCGCCCAGAGTGGCTCGCCCAGAGTGGCTCGCCCAGAGTAGCTCGCCTAGAGTAGCTCGCCTAGAGTAGCTCGCCCAGCTTGAAGCCGTTGCCGTTGTCGCGGTGTGCCACCTGAGCCAGGAAGAGCTCGGCGGCGGCCAGCGCATCGTAGAAGGCGTTGTGGGCGCGATAGCGCGGCAGGTTGTAGCGTGCGCAGAGGGCGTGCAGGCGCAGCGCCGAGGGTTTGTAGGGGATGTTGCGCCGATCGAAGGTGCGCCGTGCCAAGACCTCGGTGTCGATGCAGCGCACCAGCAGCCCCTCGCCGTAGAGATCGCGACAAGCGGTGTCAAGGAAGCTGAGCTCGATCTCGGCGTGATGGGCGATCAGGACTCGGCCGGCGAGCACGCCTAAGAGCTCTGGCAGCACGCGCCCGAGGCGCAGGCCAGCGGCGGCCTCGTCGTCGGTGATCTGATGGATCACGGCGCTATCGGCCGGGATCTCGCCCTCGCAGCGCAGCAGCCGATGCCGGGCGGTGCTGAGGTCGATGCGGTTGCCGCGCACCAAGACCCAGCCGACGCTCAGGATCTGGTCGCGCCTCGCATCGAGCCCAGTGGTCTCGAGGTCCAACGCCACGTAGTCGACGCAGCGGTAGTCGATCCCCTTGGCCGGGAATGGGCGGCCGAAATATTCCCGCAACGGGCGCGTGTCGATGCGCCGTAGGCGTTTGCGTCGGAGCCCATCCGATGGCACTCGCATGGACGGTTCAGGCGAAACGCCCTGCCTGGTAGCGCTGCCCCAGGGTCTCCTGCATGGTGTCGATCAACAAGAAGGCGTCCTTCAGATGACCACGCTCGAGCGGCGAGAGCTGCTCGGGGGCGAGGAAGTTGTCGGCCCGCTCGCCGCTGCGCAGCTGCTGGGCCTGGTGGCGAATGCGCAAGGTGTTGATCAGCTCGAAGGCGTCGACCAGATTGGCGCCGCCGTCGGCGCTGAGTGCGGCGGTCTCGGTGGCGGCCTCGAGGCGCTCGACCGTGTTCACCGGCGCCAGCCCGCCCGAGAGCGCATAGGTCCGGGCCAGATCGACGATCGGGACGATGCCGCGGTGCTTGATGTCGAAGGTGCGGTCGTGATCGCCGCCGTGGATGAGCACAAAGTTGCGAAAGAAGCCCAACGGAGGGCGGTGCTTAAGCGCATTGGCGGCCATGTAGGCGATAAAGATGCGGTTTGCGCGCGAGAGCTCGAGCACCTGTCGATGCAGATCGTCGAAGAGTCCCGCGGGATCGTACAAGGCGCGCAGATCGAAGAAGACGCTGGCGAGCATCAAGGATTTCGGGTCGGGCCGTTGGATCCAGTTCTCAAAGTAACGGCGCCAGGTCGATAGCGGTTGCCGCCAGGTGGCGGTCTTGGCCATGACCTCGCCCGGGCAGTAGATGTAGCCGCAGGCGTGCAGTCCGTCGTTGACGCGCTCGGCGAGCTGGCGGAAGTAGCGGTCGTCGTCCGGGCCCATGCCGTCGGCGATCAGCAGCGCATTGTCCTGGTCGGAATGGGAGGATTGCTCGCGGCGTGCCTGTGAGCCGCCGACGAGCCAGGCGTAGGGTACCGGCGGTGGCCCGAGCTCGGCCTCGGCGAGCTCGAGCAGCCGCTGGGTGAGGGCATCGGTGACCGCGCTCACGGCCTGTCCGACCTGGCTGCCGGTGGCGCCGCTGTTGATCAGGTGGACCTGCAGCTCCGGCACCTTGGCGCTGACGGCGATCAGCTCGTCGAGGGCTTGGGCCTTGTGGATGTCGCCGACGAGATAGACGCCGCTGGTGCTCTGGAAACGCATGAAGTCGGTGGTGGAGAGCATGCCGAGCAATTGCTCGCCGTCGACCACCGGCAGGTGGTGGATGTTGAGGCGGGTCATCTGGATCAGCGCCTCGAAGCCGAGGGTGTCACCGTCGATCACCGACAGCGTCGCGGTCATGATCTCACGGACCGGGCGGTCGGTGGAGAGGCCGGCGGCGACGCAGCGATTGCGCAGATCGCGGTCGGTGAGGATGCCGGCGAGTCGCTTGCCTTCCAGCAGCAGGAGTGCGGCGACGCGCTGTTCGGCCATGATCTCGGCGGCCTCTCGGATGCTGATGTCGGGGCTTGCGGTGATGGCCGTTCGGCGGATCAGGTCGCGTGCGCTCACGGTCATCAGGCTGGTGCCGGGCCCATTTGGCTCGATGCAGGCGTCGATCGCCTTGCGCAGCCGCCCCGGGGCGATGTCCTCGAAAAACTCGTTGAAGCTGGCGTGCTGCGCACGGAGTCGCTCGAACTGGTCGCAGCCCAGTGAATAGAGCAGGGTGTCCTCAACGGTCTTGCCGCTGAGCTTGCGCTCGTTGCCGTTCGTCAGACAGGCCCCGCTGTAGAGGTCTCCCTCGGCGAGCTTTGCGGTGAGCTCATCCTGCTCGTCGCGCAGCTCGACCGCGCCACGGCGCAGGAGATAGAGGTGGGCGGCCTGATCGTCCGCTGGCGGGAACTCCGAGCCGCGACGCAGGTAACGCACCGCGAGCTGCCGCGGGAGCTGCGCGAGGGCGTCCTCGGGCAGCTGATCGAACGGTGTGTGGCTCGCTAGGAATTCTTGGATCTCGATCAGTTCGATGTCCATCGGACCGTCCTCGGGTGGTGGTGCGGGCGCCGCTCTGTTGGGGGAGTATGCCGCATCTCGGCGCCTCTCTGCCTTGCTTGCGGTGGCGTCCTGCCCTGACCTGCCCTGCTCTGCCCTGCCGCGTCCAGTCCAGTCCAGCCCTTGTCCGGCGCTGCCCTCCGGCGCCATTTTGCGACGAGCATCGCATTTTGCGGCGAAACCGCTATCGGATCTGATAACGCCGACTATCCTGATAGGACATGTTTCTGTTGTGAGTGATCAGCGAGACGACTCGAGGAGGTCGCGTGGAGAAGACCAGACGGCGAGCGATGAACCAGACCCGCGGGCGGGGCCGGGACGAGGCGAGCGCTGGTGCGCCAGCCCAGGTCAGTCCGCAAGCGCTGGCTGCAGCGGCACCCTTGTGTCAGCCGAGCGTCGACAACGAGCTCGAGCGCCTCGATGGCCACCGTGGCTGTCATTATGTGCCGATGGATGTGTTTATCGACGCGCCGACGCGTCGTGTCCACTTTCGCGCGTCGGCCATTCGTGCCCGCTTGGCCCGCTTGGGGTGGTTTCAAGAGCGCTAAGCGCTGATTCCCTGGCGTTCGTGGGGCGCTCCTGGGACGCTCCTTGGGAGCTGCTAAGGTGCTGCTAAGGTGCTTTTGGGGCGCTTTTAGGGCGCGCTTCTAGCGACGAAGAGGTCCCAGGGCTCTGGCCGCCACAGCGCCGTGGACAGGCATGGGTGCTGCCCAAGAGATCTCGGGGTTGACCGCTCGACGGCTTACGGCCACCGCGGCTAGTGGCGGATGCTCGATAACGCACCTGAATCCATAAAAAAGCCCCGCGAGAGCGGGGCTTAAACAGGTCGATTAGCTCAGGTTCTCATCAGTGGCCGGTGGCCTCACCCGAGCCACGCGGGACACGCACATCCTCGACCAGGTGCTGGATATGCTCCGGCGGAGGCGCCGTGACCGCGGCGACGATAAAGGCGACGGCGAAGTTGACGATCGCGCCCACCGCGCCGAAGGCATTCGGCGAGATCCCGAAGAACCAATCCTTGCCCATGCCAAGCTCAGGTGCCAGGAACTCGGTACCAGGGATGAAGAAGATCCCGTAGTGCTGGAACACGTAGAGCAGGGTCACGGTGATACCGGCGATCATGCCCGCGACCGCGCCGGTGTTGTTCATCTTCTTGTAGAAGATGCCCATCATCAGTGCCGGGAAGATCGACGAGGCCGCGAGGCCGAAGGCGATGGCGACGGTTCCTGCCGCAAAGCCCGGTGGATTGAGCCCGAGGAAGCCAGCGACCACGATTGCACCGGCCATCGCGATACGTCCGGCCATGAGCTCGTTCTTCTCCGAGATGCCCTTGACGAAGACGCCCTTGAGCAGGTCGTGCGAGATGGCCGACGAGATGGCCAGCAGCAGACCGGCCGCGGTTGAGAGTGCGGCGGCAAGACCACCGGCGACGACCAGCGCGATCACCCAGTCTGGCAGTCCAGCGATCTCCGGATTCGCCAGCACCATGATGTCCTGATCAGGGCCGGGCTTGAGCGCGTCCGTGGTGCCGTGGAAGACCTCGCTACCCTTGTAGCCCAAGGCGTCGGCCTCGGCCACGGTGGCCTCGTTCTTGTCGTTGTAGTACTGCACCTTGCCGTCGTCGTTCAGGTCCTGCCAGACCAGCAGGCCGGTCTTCTCCCAGTTCTTGAACCACTGCGGCACCTCGTCATAGGGACGCGGCTCGAAGGCGGCCAGGCCCTGGCCCTGCGCGGTGCTCTCGGTGTTCTGCACCATCAGGGTGTCGGTGAAGTTCAGTCGCGCCATGGCGCCGACCGCCGGGGCCGTGGTGTAGAGGATGGCGATGAAGACCAGCGCCCAGCCCGCCGAGTAGCGTGCATCCTTGACCTTGGGCACGGTGAAGAAGCGGATGATGACGTGCGGCAGGCCCGCGGTGCCGATCATCAGCGACAGGGTGTAGGCGAACATGTTCAGCGTGCTGCCCATCACCTGCGTGGTGTATTCCTTAAAGCCAAGCTCGGTGACGACCTGGTCGAGCTTGCCGAGCAGCGTGATCTCGCCGCCACTGGGGGCATAGCCACCACCGAGGCCGATCTGCGGCAGGATGATGCCGGTGAGCTGCAGTGAGATGAACAAGGCTGGGATGGTGTAGGCGAGGATCAGCACCACGTACTGGGCGATCTGCGTGTAGGTGATGCCCTTCATGCCGCCGAGCACGGCATAGACGAAGACGATGCCCATACCGATGTAGAGGCCCATCTCGTAGCTGGTCTCGAGGAAGCGCGAGAAGGCGACGCCGATGCCCTTCATCTGGCCGATAACATAGGTGATGGAGGCCAAAATCAGGCAGATGACCGCCACGATGCGCGCAGCCTGCGAGTAGTAACGATCCCCAATGAACTCAGGCACCGTGAATTTGCCAAACTTACGCAGGTAGGGCGCGAGCAGAAGCGCCAGCAGCACGTAGCCGCCGGTCCAGCCCATCAGGAAGACCGAGGCGCCGTAGCCGTTGAAGGCGATCAGGCCCGCCATGGAGATGAAGGAGGCCGCAGACATCCAGTCCGCCGCGGTGGCCATGCCGTTGGCGACCGGGTGTACCCCCTTGCCGGCAACGTAGAATTCACCGGTGGTGCTGGCACGCGCCCAGATGGCGATGCCGATGTAGAGCAGGAAGGTGGCGCCGACGACGCCATAAGTCCAGAAGTCGAGCGATGTCATGTCTGCTTATCCTCAGGCTTCGTCGACGTCGAATTTCTTGTCGAGGCGGTTCATCTGTGCTGCATAGACAAAGATCAGCACCATGAAGACGTAGATCGATCCTTGCTGTGCGAACCAGAATCCAAGCGGATAGCCGCCGAGGTGGAATTGGTTCAGGGGCTCAACCAAGAGGATGCCGAGTCCGAAGGACACGATAAACCAGATGATGAGCAGGATACTGACGAGCCGAATGTTCGACTTCCAGTAGGCGGAACGGTTTTCGGGTGTCACCGTGTTGTCCCTCCCTCAGGAGATCAGATGGAGTGAAAGGTCGAGGCGCCCAGCGCGCACGGCCTGAGCATCGCTCGCGGCCGCGACTGCCGCGGTCGAGGTCCTCGCCTAGTTTGTTGGCATCGTTATCCGCGCAGCCCGACGCCTCCTTGAGGGGCCTGCAGGCGGTCGCGCATTGTGTTGCCCCGTACAATCCCCTGTCAACGACGAGGAGTCTGGGCGAACAGGTCTGAATATCCGAGAAAATGTGTCAATCGTTGAGGATCTCGATGCCCCCGGCGACGGATTTGGTGACGCCCTTGGTCGCGCCGGCGTCCTGCTCGCGCCGCGTCTGCGGCACACCGACGCTGGCTCGGCTCGGCGTTCGAGCGAGCCCCTGCGGGTTTCTCGCGGCGCCATTGTTGCCAGTGGCGACCCTTTTCACTACCTTGGTGGGCCTGCAACGAGGTCTTACTGATTGAATGCGATGCGATACCTGAGTACACGCGGTGGCGTTGAGCCCGTCGGCTTTGCCGATGCGGTGATGATGGGGCTCGGCACCGATGGCGGGTTGTTGGTGCCGGAGCAGATCCCTAGCCTGCCGGCGGACACCCTGAGGGAATGGTCGCAACTGCGCTTTCAGGACCTGGCCGTCGAGGTGCTCGCGCCCTTCGTGGGCGAGGCGATCCCGCGCGCCGATCTCGCGGCCTTAGTGGAACGCTCCTACGCGGGCTTCTCGCACCCTGAGATCACACCGGTCGCCGAGCATGCCGGCCGCTATTGGCTCGAGCTCTTCCACGGACCGACGGCCGCGTTCAAGGATGTCGCGCTGCAATTGCTCGGCAACCTGTTCGAGTATCTGATCGCTCGCGAGGGCGGGGTGCTGCGCATCCTGGGTGCCACCTCTGGAGATACCGGCTCGGCCGCCATCTACGGGGTGCGCGGCAAGGCGGGGATCGAGATCTTCATCCTGCACCCGAAGGGCCGGGTCTCGCCGGTGCAGGAGCGGCAGATGACCACGGTGCTCGATGCCAATGTGCACAATATCGCCGTGCGCGGCACCTTCGACGACGCCCAGCGCATCGTCAAACAGTTGTTCAATGACCTGCCGTTTAAGCGGGACTATCGGCTCGGCGCGGTCAATTCGATCAACTTGGCCCGTATCCTCGCTCAGACGATCTACTATTTTTACGCGTGGGGCCGGCTGAGCGGTGGCGATCTCGAGCGCAAGGTCAGTTTCTCGGTGCCGACTGGCAACTTTGGCGATGTCTTCGCCGGATGGCTTGCGAAACGGATGGGGCTGCCGATCGATCGGCTGATCATCGCGACCAATCGCAACGATATTCTGAGCCGTTTTGTCGCCTCGGGTGTCTATCAGGCGGGCGAGGTGTTCCATACCCTGAGTCCGGCGATGGATATTCAGCTGGCCTCGAACTTCGAGCGCTATCTCTACTACCTGCTCGACGAGGACCCGGCCGCGGTGCGGGCGCTGCTCGCCGAGATGGAGCAGACCGGTCAGCTGCGGGTCGACGGTGAGCGGCATCGGCGGGTGCGAGAGGATTTCGACGCGCGGGCGGTCTCCGATGCCGAGACCCTGGCCGAGATCCGCGCGGTTCACGCCGCGAGCGGCTATGTCCTGTGTCCGCACACCGCGGTGGGCGCACGGGCAGCGGCTGATGATGCCGGGGCCGTGGTGCTGGCCACCGCGCATCCGGCCAAGTTCGAGGCGGCGGTGGTGGAGGCGATCGGCGTCGAGCCGACACCGCCGCCCTCGCTGCAGGGCTTGCTCGAGCGCGAGACGCGCTGTGCCGAGCTGCCTGCCGAGGCCGAGGCGGTCAGCGGCTTTATCCGCGAAACCCTTGCCGCGGGGTAGGTCTCGGGCGCCGCGCGCCTGCCGGGCTGAGCCTGGCCCGAGCGCCCAACCCAGGCCCAGGCTCAGCCTGACTCAAACCGGGCCCAACGCCGCAAGCCTGGCCCGAACCTGACTCCGCCTAACTCTGACGCGTCCCGCGCCCTTCGACATCGAACCTGCTGACCGAGTCTATCCGTGACCTCCAAGCAACAACGCATCCTGATCCTCGACACCACCCTGCGCGATGGCGAGCAGACCCAGGGCGTGTCCTTCTCGCCCGACGAGAAGGTCAACATCGCTAAGGCCTTGCTCGAGCTGGTGCGCGTCGACCGCATCGAGGTCGCCTCGGCGCGGGTCTCGGAGGGGGAGTTGGCCGCCGTTGCGCAGATCATCGATTGGGCGCACGGCAAGGGGCTCGATGAGCGGGTTGAGGTGCTCGGCTTCGTCGATGGCGGGCGCAGCGTCGATTGGATTCGGCGGGCGGGTGGTCAGGTGATCAACCTGCTGGCCAAAGGGAGCGAGAAGCATTGCCGCACGCAGCTCGGCAAGACCCCCGAGCAGCATATCGAGGATGTCCGCGCCAACATCGCCATTGCGCGCGAGCGCGGGCTGGCGGTCAATCTCTATCTCGAAGACTGGTCGAACGGCTACGCGCAGGGGCGCGACTACGTCTATGCCT
The DNA here is from genome assembly GCA_964617675.1 of uncultured Halochromatium sp. Lineage (GTDB taxonomy): Bacteria > Pseudomonadota > Gammaproteobacteria > Chromatiales > Chromatiaceae > Lamprobacter. The sequence goes on from CAZTYV010000021.1 coordinate 22,601, forward strand.
TGACCGAGGCGCTGGCCGAGTCAGGGGTCGGTCACTTCATGCTGCCCGACACGCTCGGGGTCATGACGCCGGAGCGGGTCTTTGCGGCGATGTCGGACATGATCCGCCGCTTCCCCGGGCTGCGCTTCGACTTCCATCCGCACAACGACTATGGGCTGGCCACCGCCAACGTCTTCGCCGCCGCGCAGGCCGGCGCTGCCGCGGTGCATTGCACGGTGAACTGTCTCGGCGAGCGTGCCGGCAATGCCTCGTTGGCCGAGGTGGTGGTGAATCTGCGCGATCAGCTCGGCATGGAGATCGGCATCGACGAGAGCCATCTGGGCCACATCAGCGAGCTGGTGCAGTATTTCTCCGGCAAGCGGATTGGGGACAACGCGCCGATCGTCGGTGACGATGTCTTCACCCAGACCGCAGGGATTCACGCCGACGGCGACAACAAGGGCAGTCTCTACCACACCAAGCTCTCGCCAGAGCGCTTCGGGCGCAAACGGGTCTATGCCCTCGGCAAGCTTGCCGGCAAGGCCTCGCTGGCGAAGAACCTGGAGCGCATCGGCATCACCCTGTCGGAGGAGAATCAGCGCAAGGTGCTCAAGCGCATCGTCGAGCTCGGTGATTCGAAGAAGACTATCACCGCCGAGGATCTACCCTTCATCATCGCTGAGGTGCTCGAGAGCAAGGACTACAGCCACGCCGAGCTGATCGCCTGCAACATCTCCTCGAGCTTTGGGCTGGAGTCGACGGCGAGCATCAAGCTGTGTCTGCGCGGCGAGCATCTCACCGCCACTGGCAGCGGCAATGGCGGCTTCGACGCCTTCAACAAGGCGCTTGCGCGCGTGGTCAAGACCCAGGGGCTGAGCCTGCCGGCGCTGGTCGACTACGAGGTGCGCATCCCCAAGGGCGGGCGTACCGATGCGCTAACCGAGTGCACCATCACCTGGGCCGACGAGCGTGGACAATTCAAGACCCGTGGCGTGCATGCGAATCAGGTCTTCGCCGCGATCGCCGCGACCATGCGCATGCTGAACCTGGTGATCCATTGGTCACTGAAGCGCCAGCGTGATCAAGCGGACGCCGCGCTCGCGACCGAGTCGGCGGCCTAAGTGCGGCTCGTGCTGCGCCATCCCTTTCCTGATCGGGTCCGAAGTATGAACAAGAAGCCGAATCTCATCCTGATGGCCCTCTTCTGGTCGTTCGTCCTCGCCCTGGTGATGACGTTGATCGGGTTCTTGCACCAAGAGCCCGTGGACCTGACCGATGCCGCCGCCGGTGGAATCGTTTGGGCGCGCGTGCTCTACCTCTTTGTCGGCTGGTTCCTGTTCTCCGCGATCGTGATGTCGGTTGGGGCGCTGCTCTATCTCGGCAGTGCGCGCCTGCGCAAGCGGGGCGGGCGCCGCGGTTAAACGGCACCCCAGGTTAGACGCCGCTCCAAAATCGATCGAGGGCCTCGAACAGCGCATCGGGCCGTTCCCACTGCGGCAGGCCGAGGTGCGGTGCCAGTGTCTCGAGCTGCCAGCGCTCACTTTGGGCGACGCGCTCGCGCAGACGCTCGAAGGTGACGTAGGGATCGCGATCGGCGATCGCCAGCACCGGCAGATCGGTGAGTCGACCATAGAGGCGGGTGTCGGCGTCGCGGGTGAAGAGCTGTGTCGAGAGGAAGATCAGCGGCGCAAAGCGCGCGCCCGGCTGGTGCGAGGTCGCGTAGGCATAGTCGACCAGCCCTTGCGGCGGCTCCCCGACGAACGATTTGCCGAGGTAGTAGCGAACACTGCGTCTGGAGGTGACCAGGTCGTAGAGCCCTTGGCTCCAGGGCCGGGCGCTGAGGAGTCCGTGTACGGCACGGCCAACCATGGGCCCGGGCAGCGCGCGCTGCGAGAATCCCGTGGGCGAGATGAGTACCAGCGAGGCAAGGCTCGCGGGCGAGCCGAGCGCCGCGCGCGCCGCGAATTCGCAGCTCAACGAGAGGGCAAGCAGGTCGGCCGGCGCCTGCACGACCTCCTCGAGCAGCACGCGGATCGCATTGGCATAGAGCTCCGGCGTGTAGCGGCGATCGCCGCGCTCGGAGTGCCCGAAGCCCGGGAGATCGATACTGTAGACCGGGCGGGTGCCGGCGTAGCGCTCGAAGATGGGCTTGACCTCATAGGTGCTCGGCGCGGCGTTGATACTATGCACCAGCACCAGCGGACGGCCTTCCCCGCGCTGGTCGTGGTAGTAGGCGATACGCCCGGCTTGCTGGGTTCGCAGCTGCGCGCGGGGCGCCTCGAGCGCATCGGCTAACGGGGGATATTTGGAGGCTTGGCTCATGATAGACAGCGACCTGCGAAACGGGCACCGGGATCAGGGAGGCCGGTGCGGAGATGGGCGTCATAACCCTACTGTGAGTAGGTCTAGGATACGCCTGTCGACTGAGGCTGTCCGCCTCGAGCGAGGAGGTCCGCAATGAACCCTGAGAAGGTTGTCTTTGGTTTTTTTATCCTGCTGGCGCTGACGCTGAACTTCGGGTTCGTCTATGGCGAGATCGATAACCCGTCGCATCACCATGCCTGGGAGTTCGCGGCGGTCTTGTTGGTGAATCTCATCGCAACGGTGCTGAAGCTCGGTGATCGCTCGCAGATGGGCGCGGTGCTGCTGGCGACCAGTCTGGTGGCGATGTTGCAGCTGCTCGCCGGTGCGTTGATCTGGGTCATCGCCGCGCATGCCTCTGCCGAGGGCTTCACCGCCGGTGCACTGTCCAGCATCGTCTCGCTCGCGGCCGGTGCCATGGTTGCCAACGTGGTCTCGGTGATCCTGCTCATCATCGAGACGACCATGCTGCGGCGCTGAGCGCGGTCTGGCGGCGCCAACAGGCCAGAGACCGCGTGGACAGTATCATCTTCCTGATCCTGCGGCGGATGCGTGCGCCGCTGCTCACCCTGATCGTGCTCTACGCGATCGCGATCACCGGCTTGGTGCTGATCCCCGGGCGCAACCCAGATGGCAGTGCCTGGCATCTCAGCTTCTTTCATGCCTTCTACTTCGTCAGCTACATGTCGACGACGATCGGCTTCGGCGAGCTTCCCGAGGCCTTCAGCGATGCTCAGCGGATCTGGGTGACGCTTTGCATCTATGCGACCGTGATCGGCTGGCTCTACTCGGTCGGCTCGATGATCGCGCTGCTGCAGGACAAGGCGCTCAGGCGCGCGATGGAAGAGCGTCGCTTCGCCGGCCATGTGCGAGCCATCAAGGAGGACTTCTATCTGGTCTGCGGCTATGGCCAGACCGGTAGCGGCCTAGTGCGGGCCTTGACCGATCGCAACCAGCGCGCGGTGGTGTTGGACAACAATCCGGAGCGGATCGAGCTGCTGAAGCTCGAGTCGCTGCTCGAGTTCGTGCCGGCGCTGCGTGCGGACGTGCGCCGGCCCGACAGCCTGTTGCTCGCCGGGCTGCGCAGCCCCTACTGCGCCGGGGTGCTCGCCTTGACCTCCTCCAACGAGGTCAATCTCAAGGTGGCCTTGGCCGCCAAGCTGATGCATCCCGATACCAAGGTGATCTGTCGCGCCGACTCGCACGATGTCGAGGCCAATATGGCCTCGTTCGGCACGGACCATATCTACGACCCGTTCGACATCTTCGCGCGCTATCTCAGCACCGCGATCGACTCCCCCTGCTTGACCTCGCTGCTGGACTGGCTAAGTCAGCTGCACGGCGCCATGCTGCCAGAGCCGATCTATCCGCCGTCAGAGGGCCTCTGGATTCTCTGCGGCTTCGGGCGCTTCGGCAAGGCGGTGTACTCGCATCTCGCTGAGCAAGGGGTCGAGCTGATCGTGGTGGAGATGCAGCCGGAGCGCACCGGGCTGCCACCGGGGCCCTTGATCAAGGGCCGTGGGACCGAGGCGGTCACGCTCGAGCAGGCCGATATCCATCGCGCGGTTGGGATCGTGGCCGGCACCGACAACGATGCCAATAACCTCTCGATCATCATGACCGCGAAAGAGCTCAACCCGAAGCTCTTCACGGTGGTGCGCGAGAACCAGTTGATGAACGAGGAGCTGTTCAAGGCGGTCAAGGCCGACATCCTGATGCATCCGAGCCTGATTGTCGCGCAGCGCATCCGTACCCTGCTCAGCGCGCCCTTGCTGAGCGAGTTCGTGACGCGGGCCGAGCAGGAGGCTGATAGCTGGTCTTGCGAGCTGGTGAGCCGCATCATTGCCCTGGTTGAAGAGCGCCCCCCGATCCTCTGGGAGCTGCGCATTGGTGCCACCTTCGCGCTCGCCGCCAAGGGCCTGTGTACCCTCGGCGATGGGCCAAGCCTGGGCGATCTGCTGCGCGATCCGCGCAATCGCGAGGAGTCACTCCCGGCCATCGCGCTGATCCACCAGCGCGGTGCTGAGCACCGGGCGCTACCGGGTCTCGATCAGCCGCTCTGCATGGGTGATAAGCTCTTGCTCTGTGGTCGCCCGAGCGCGCGCGACTGGATGCAGTGGACGCTCAACAATCCGGACGTGCTGACCTATGTGGTCACGGGCGACAGTCCGCCGCGCGGGCTGTTCTGGCGCTGGCTGAGCACGCGCAGGCGGCGCGGCTCCTAGCCTGAGCGCAGGCGAGTGCGAGCGCCTGGTGAGCGCCGCAGCCTGCTCCAGCGTCGGCTCGCTGAGCCCTGCTGTGGCGCTCGCGGCGCGCGCCAAGCCTCACCCGTCGAGCGCTGCGGCCCCACATCCAACACTGCCGTTACGAGGTGGCCGATATGACCGATCTTCTGGAGCGTCTCGCGCTGGATCACCAACGGCTCGATCAGCTGCTTGCGCTGCTCGAGCGTTTGCTCGACGAGTTTCGCGATGGACTGGAGCCCGATTACGAGCTGATCTGCGAGCTGATGGAGTATCTGATCGACTATCAGGACCAGGTGCATCATCCGAGCGAGGACCTGATCTTCGAGCGCGTGCTGGCGCAGGAGGGTCCGGGCCATGCCGTGCTGCACCAGCTGATGCAACAGCACCATTCGCTGGCGCAGATGAACCGACGCTTCAAAGAGTCGCTCGAGGGGATCGTGCATGAGGAGGTGCTGCGTCGTGACGACGTCGAGCGCCAGGGGCGAGCGCTGGTCGCGCAGCTGCGCGAGCATATGCGCATGGAGGACGAGCAGGCCTTCCCGCTGGCACGCGCCTGCCTTGCCGAGTCCACCTGGACTGAGCTGCTCGCCGCGGCGCCAAAGGTCGAGGACCCGGTGTTCGGCCAAGAGGACCCGGAGCGCTTCCGGATGATCTATCGCCAGCTGCGAGCGGCGGTTGGCCACTAGGTTCGCGGAAGAATTGCGCATTCCGGTTGAAACCCGGCTCTGCGCGCGCCAATCTGTGCAGCTGTCGGTGGAAAAAATGGACCAGGTACGTCCGGTGGAACGCTGATGAAATACAAGAGCGTCGTTGGCTTCGAGCACGACATGAACGAGCACCTCGGCGTGCTGATGCTGAATCTAGGCACCCCGGAGGCGCCGACCCCGACCGCCGTGCGTCGTTACTTGGCGGAGTTCCTAAAGGACCCGCGCGTGGTTGAGGTGCCGCGACCGATCTGGTGGCTGATCCTGCATGGGGTCATCCTGCGCGTGCGTCCGAGTCGCTCGGCCAAGGCCTATCAGGCGGTGTGGACCGACAAGGGCTCGCCACTGCTCGACGTTGCCCGCCGCCAAGCGGCTGGCTTGCAGACGCTCCTTAGTGAGCGCCTCGGCGACACCGTGCACGTCGAGCTCGGCATGCGTTACGGCAAGCCCTCGGTCCCCGAGGCCCTGGGCCGCCTCAAGAGCCTGAATGTCCGCCGACTCCTGGTGCTGCCGCTGTATCCGCAGTACTCGGCGACCACAACGGCGTCCACCTTCGATGCGGTGACCAATGAGCTGACCACCTGGCGCTGGCTTCCGGAGCTGCGCTTCATCAACCACTACCACGACGAGCCCGGCTACATCGACGCGCTCTGCGACAGTATCCGCACGGCCGCGGCCGAGAAGGGCGAGCCCGAGCGTCTGCTGTTTTCGTTCCACGGCATCCCCAAGCGTTACTTCATGGCGGGCGATCCCTACCATTGCCACTGCCACAAGACGGCGCGTTTGGTCGCCGAGCGTATGGGGCTGGATGAGGACCGTTGGATGGTCTCGTTCCAGTCACGGGTCGGTCGTGACGAGTGGCTACAGCCCTACACCGACGAGACGCTCAAGCTTTGGGGCGCCGACGGGGTCGAGAGCGTGCACGTGATCGCCCCCGGCTTCTCGGCCGACTGCCTTGAGACCTTGGAAGAGATCAACGTCGAGAACCGCGGCTACTTTGTCGATGCCGGCGGTAAGGACTATCACTACATCCCCTGTTTGAATGATGATCCCGCGCACCTGCAGATGCTCGCGGGGCTGGTGGAGCGCCATTGCCGCGGCTGGCCCGAGGTCGATCAGCTGGCGGAGGCGGCCTGAGGGATTTAGGCGGAGGCACGAGGGGCGCGAGGCCGGGAGCGCTGGATACCACGCACTAGGCGCTGGCCAGGAGCGTGCGGCGGTAAGCGCTGGGCGGTAACCACTGGGCGGGAGGCCCGGGGGAGGCCTGTGAGCTGGGCATCCCTTGGATCGAGGGCGGCCACGCGATCGACGCGGCATTGCAAACCGGGTCGGCGTCCGCACCTGATCGGGCACATCGAAGCCCATACGGAGCCGCCGTTCCATGGATAAGCATCCGCTGCCGACTGAGATCAATCTGCACCAAAAATCCCGGGTCCTCGAGATCGCCTACGACGATGGTGCGCGCTTCCGGCTGCCCTGCGAATATCTGCGCGTCTATTCGCCCTCCGCCGAGGTGCGTGGCCATACGCCCGACCAAGCGAAGCTGCAGGTGGGCAAGGAGGATGTCAACATCACCGATCTGCAGCAGATCGGCAGCTATGCGGTGAAGATTGTCTTCGACGACGGCCACCGCTCTGGCCTCTACGACTGGCAGTACCTGTACAAGCTCGGCCGCGGCTGGCAACCATTGTGGTTGGATTATCTGAGCCGACTCAGCGATGTTGGCCGCAAGCGCACGGCGCCAGACCCATTCGAGGGCTTACGCGAGCGTGGCGAGTTGCCTTCCGAGCTGCCTGCAGCGAACTAGGTCAGCCGGCCGGGCCGTTACGACAGCACCAGATAGTCCGCTTCGGCTTCCTCGATGAAGCGGCGAATCGCAATGTAGCGTTCGCGCAGGATCGCTTCACTTTCGGTAACGCTGCAATTGCCGATGCGCAGCCAAACGACCTTGGGGGGCGAGCCGAGCAATAGGCTGCGTTGATGGAAGTCGGCGTCTTTGGAGACGATCGTGAAGTCATGCTGCGCAGCGTACTGCCAGACCTCGGTATCCGATGCGCGGTCCATGCCGATGTGATGGACATGCGTGCATTCTGGGTACAAATCGGCAAGCATGCGCACGAGCCGCGGTGACAGATTGTGATCGAGCAGGAGCCTCACAGGCTCGGTATCGCCATGAGGCGACGCTCGAAGTCCGCAGCGAACGCCAGCGCCGCGCGGATGTCTGCCGGCTCCAGCACCGGAAAATCCGCAAGAATCTCAGCCTCGCTCATCCCTGATGCCAGATAGCCCAAGATATCGTACACGGTAATCCGCAGGCCGCGGATGCATGGCTTGCCACCGCGCTTGTCCGGCTCGATCGTGATGCGATCCCGGTAATCCATGATGCGCCTCCTGCAACACTGTGGTGATAAGAGCGTATCAGATGCTTGGGCCATCCCTAGCCTGACAGCATTAGGGCCAGAAGCCCTGATGACGCAGCGATCGCCAATCGCGGGACTGGAACTTAGACCGATGCCAGCGCTCGAGGATACAGGCCGCTCAGCGCCCGCGACGACGCCCAGCCACCCGCAACCGCAGGGCATTGAGCTTGATGAAGCCGGTGGCGTCGCTCTGATCGTAGGCGCCGGCGTCGTCCTCGAAGGTCGCGATGGATTCATCGAACAGGCTGTCGCTGTCTGACTGGCGGCCCACGACCAGC
>CAZTYV010000022.1:0-7663 GCA_964617675.1 uncultured Halochromatium sp.
TGGCGCAGTGACCGAATCAGGCGCCTGTTGTGAAGCCGGCTCCAAGGCTGGCTCCAAGGTTGGCTCCGACGGCGGCCCCGATGTCAGCCCAGATGTCAGACCCGGGGTCGGCCCCGATGTCCGCCCCGATGTCCGCTGGGGCGCGCTCGGCGCTTGAATGTCAAACCCGAGCGACTGCCCAGGCGCAGCGGCCGGCACCTCGGACAGCACCTCAAATTCCTCACAAAGGCGCGCTAGCACCGCACGCAGCTCAAGCGAGAGCAACGCGAGCTCGGCATCCAGGGTCGCGCCCTCATCATCAGCGTCGCCGGTATCGAGCTCGTTGGTCACCTCGTCGGCAAAACGCAGACGCTTGAGGCTGAGATCTTCGCCGAGCAGCAGTGAGAGCCGCTCCTTCCAGTTGATACCGAGGCTTACCGCACGCTTGCCGGTGTCGAGATGGTTACGGATCTCGGGCGCACTCAGGTCCAGTCCGCGGCAGCGCACGGTCGAGCGCGAATCCTCGGCATCTTGCAGCACACAGGAGTCCTCGAGCTCAAATCCATCGGCCGCTTGACCTGAGCGTATCCAGTTGCTCAAGCGCTCGGCGGCGACCACCTGCGGCTCGAGCGGCTTGACCGGAAAGCTACCGAGGCTCTCGCGCATCAGGCCCAGCAGCTCCTCAGCAGCCTTGTCACTGCCGGCATCGATCACCACCCAGCCCTCGGCGGCGTCGATATAGGCGCGCACGACGCGCGAGCGGGTGAAGGCCTTGGGCAGCATCTCCGCGAGCAGCTCCTCGCGCAGCTGCGTGCGCTCACGCCGGGCGACCTCGCGCATCTCGGCCTGCTCGATCTCAGCAACACGCTCGGCGACGGCCTCGGTGACCACCGAGCCTGGCAGCAGCCGCTCTTGGCGTCGCATCGCGACCAGATGCACCTGAGCGACCGTGTGGACCAGCATCTCGGCCTTTGGCCCTAGCGGGGTGGTCCAGCCCAGGGTCGCCGTCTCGACCGGTCCGCAAGGGCGAAACCGACGCTCACTCAGCTGCGCATGCAGCCCCATCTGATCGAGCGTGAACGGCACCTGAAGCCGGTATACCTTGGCGTTCTTGAACATGGCCGAACCTCCGCAAAAAGCCCGGCATTATGAACGCGACGGCTCCAGGCGCAAGCGCTTTCGCTCGTGTTGAGAGGCGACGCTGCACCAACCTGCCGATCTCGCTCGATCACCATCGGCGACCATCCGCAGGTTCAGGATCGCCGCGCGCGCCTAGGCGACCGCCCTTGGTTGCACCGGGGTGCGGCGTGCACCGAAGGCGCCCGGCTGAGCCTCGAAGACCCCGGCGCAGTGGGTACCGCAACGCTCACAGGCACCCTCAGCCGTCAGCCCCCAGCGGCCGAGCTGATACCAGTCGCGCTCGATCAACAGGTGTCCACAAGCGTGGCACCAGGTGCTGCCACCGTCACCGTCGTGGACATTGCCGGTATAGGCATAGCGCACGCCCTGCTCGCGGGCGATGCGTCGCGCGCGGGTCAGGCTTGCCAACGGCGTCGGCGCAATCTCCGTCATCTTGTAGGCCGGGTGGAAGGCGCTAAAGTGCATCGGCACATCCGGCCCGAGATGCTCCACGACCCAGGCTGCCATCTGCGCCAGCTCGGCATCGCTGTCGTTCTCGCCCGGGATCAGTAAGGTCGTCAGCTCAAGCCAGACGTGGGTCTCTTGGTGGAGGTACTCGAGGGTCTCGAGCACCGGGCCGAGCCGCGCACTGCAGAGGCGCTTATAGAAGCCCTCGCTGAAGCCCTTCAGGTCGACGTTCGCCGCATCCATCTCGGCAAAGAAGGCCTCGCGCGCGCCCGGACTGATGTAGCCAGCGGTGACGGCGACGTTGCGAAGGCCCCGCTGCCGACAGGCATGGGCCGTATCACAGGCATACTCGAGGAAGATGACCGGGTCATTGTAGGTGTAGGCAACGCTGCGGCAGCCGTGCTTGAGGGCGGCCTCAGCGATCTGCTCTGGTGTCGCCTCGGCCGCGAGCAGATCCATCTCGCGCGACTTGCTCATGTCCCAGTTCTGGCAGAAGCGACAGGTGAGATTGCAGCCGGCGGTGCCGAACGAGAGCACCGGGGTACCGGGAAGGAAATGATTGAGCGGCTTCTTCTCGATCGGGTCGATGCAGAAGCCGCTGGCGCGCCCGTAGGCGTAGAGGACGATCTGGTCGCCCTCGCGCCCGCGCACGAAACAGAGCCCGCGCTGCCCCTCATGCAGCGCGCAGGCGCGTGGGCAGACGTCGCATTGGATGCGCCCGTCGGCGAGCCGATGATGGAAGGTCGTGGGATGACCAAGAGGCTGGATGCTCTTTGGGTCTGTTATCGACGTCTGCATGAGGTGCCTCCATCGATCGCTCTGTAGCCGTGGCTGTTCTTGACTAAAATTGTAGCTGGAACCGTGGCCTCCGTTGCACGGGGCCGACGAGAGCCGAAAGCGAGGTGCCAAGATGTCTATCATGCGCGAGGTCCAGGTGCCGGCTGTGGCCGGCCTGTTCTACAGCGCCGATCCCCACCAACTAGGCGCTGATGTGCGGGGGTTCGTCGCCGATGGAATCGCACGGGCCGGTGCTCCGTCATTGCCACACCCGAAAGCGCTCATCGTGCCGCATGCGGGCTACGTCTATTCGGGCCCAATCGCCGGCAGCGGGTACGCGGCCATTGCTGGGCAGGCCTCGGGCATCGAGCGGGTCCTGCTGCTCGGCCCGCCGCATCGGGTTCCAGTGCGCGGGCTGGCGACGAGCAGCGCCGCTGCCTTCGAGACCCCGCTCGGGCGCGTGCCGGTCGATCAGGCCGCGATCGATCGCCTCATCGCCGCGCATCCCGAGGTGCATCGCTTCGATGCGGCCTTCACCGGCGAGCACTGCATCGAGGTGCAGCTGCCCTTCCTGCAGGTGCTGCTGGATCAGTTCAGCCTGATTCCACTCCTGGTCGGCCGAGTGAATGCCGAGGCGCTGGCGGCTGTCTTGGCCCCCTTCTGGGACGCCGACGATGGTCTCATCGTCGTCAGCTCCGACCTCAGTCATTACCTCGACTACGACAGCGCTCAGGCATTGGACGCGCGCACCTCAGAGGCGATCCGTACCCTGCACCCCGAGCGCATTGCGCCAGAGCAGGCCTGCGGGCGAGACGCGATCGCTGGCCTCCTGACCCTCGCCAAGGCCCGCCACGCCGAGGGCCGAATCTTGGATTTGCGCAGCTCGGGCGACACCGCCGGCCCGCGCGAGCGCGTGGTAGGCTATGGCGCCTATGCCTTCAGCTAGCGCCAATAGAGACCGCCCCGCCCGAGGCAGTGCGACCGAGGGCGTGCTCAATGCAGGCGAGCGGGCACGCCTGCTCGAGATTGCTCGCGCCTCGATCCTGCACGGATTCGAGAGCGGCCGACCGCTCGCAATCGACCCTAGCCAGGAGTCAACGGCCTTGCGCGAGTCACGCGCGAGCTTCGTCACGCTCGAGCGCGCCGGCCAGCTACGCGGTTGCATTGGCCACCTCGAGGCGGTCTCCGCGCTGGCCTGTGATGTCGCCGAGAATGCCTATGCGGCGGCCTTTCGCGACCCACGTTTCGCGCCGCTCGGCCCTGCTGAGGTCGACCAGGTTCAGCTCAGTATCTCGGTGCTCACGCCCCCTGAGCCGATCGCGTTCGGCAGCGAGACCGAACTGCTCTCGCTGATCGAGCCGCAGGTCGATGGACTCATCCTCAGCGAAGGTCAGCGTCGCGGGACCTTCCTGCCCTCGGTTTGGTCGCAACTGCCGAGCCCGGAGGCCTTCCTGCGCCATCTGAAGCAAAAGGCGGGGCTGGCCCCGGACCATTGGTCCGAGCAGATCCAGGTGGCGCGCTACCATACGGAATCCTTCAGCGAGTAACCTTCGACCCGCGCACTGTGAACGAGATCCCACTCTCCGCGCTGTTTGCCTCGCTCGGCGCTCTGCTCCTGCTGTCCGGCTTCTTCTCCGGCTCGGAGACGGCGCTGATGACGCTGAACCGTTACCGTCTCAGTCATCAGGCGGATCAGGGTCAGCGTGGCGCCATCCTCGCCCGTCGTTTGCTGGAGCGCCCGGATCGGCTGATCGGGCTGATCCTGCTTGGCAACAACTTCGTCAACATCCTCGCCTCCTCGCTCGCCACCGTGATCGCATTGCGCATTGGGGGTGAGGGTGCGATCGCGATCGCCGCCGGACTGCTGACCCTGGTCATCCTGATCTTCTCGGAGGTGACGCCCAAGACCCTGGCCGCCTTGCATCCGGAGCGCATCGCCTATCCATCCGCCTTCGTCTACGTGCCGCTGCTCAAGGTGCTCTATCCGGTGGTCGGCGCGGTCAGCCTGGTCACCAACGGCCTCCTCGGGCTGATGGGGGTGCGTCCTCAAGATGGACAAGGGACCGCACTGAGCCGCGAGGAGCTGCGCACCGTCGTCAACGAGGCCGGGGCGATGATCCCGCAACAGAGCCGTGACATGCTGCTCGCGATCCTCGACCTCGAGAATGCGACCGTGGAGGAGATCATGGTGCCACGCAACGAGGTGCAGGGCATCGATCTGCAGGACCAGGCGGACGAGATCATCGCGGCGATTCGCCGCGCCAACTACACCCTGCTCCCCCTGTTCGACGGAAACTTCGATAACGTGATCGGCATGATCCATTCACGCACCGCGATGCACGCGCTGCTCGATCACGGTATCGGCCAGGGCCAGCTCGACAAGGATCACCTGCGCTCGATCGCACGCGAGCCCTACTTCGTGCCCGAGGGCACCCATCTGTACCAACAGTTGGCGAACTTCCAACGTGCCCGGCAGCGCGTCGGGCTGGTGGTCGACGAATACGGTGATTTCCAGGGCCTGATCACCCTCGCCGATCTCTTGGAAGAGATCGTCGGCGAGTTCACCACCGACCCAGCCGACGCCTACCCGGACATCCATCGCAGCGACGATGGCAGTCTGTTGATCGACTGCACCATCACCATCCGCGAGCTCAATCGGGCCATGCGCTGGTCACTGCCGACCCGCGGTCCGAAGACGCTCAACGGGCTGATTATCGACTATCTCGAGACCATTCCCGAGCCAGGTACCAGCCTGAAGCTGTGCGGCTACCCCCTGGAGATCATCCAGACCGACGACACCGCGGTGAAGACGGTGCGCTACCGCAAGCCGCTGCCCCGTCTCAATGCAGGCGCATCGGCTGCCCCCCCAGCTCATCGATGATCTGCGAGACGGCCGCGATCTGCTCGGCATCATCGGAGACCTCGATGAAGCGACGCAGATCGCCGAGCGCCGCAGGTGCATAGTCGAGATCGCGATAGAGCAATCCGCGCTCACGGAGCTCTTCGGGCAGATCCGGCGCCAGGGTGAGCGAGGCGGTCAGGGCGGCAAGCCGATTGACCGGCTCTTCGCGATCGCGATAGATCAAGGTCAGGTTGCGAAGGATGCGCACCAAGATCTCGCGCTTGGTGGCCGGACGCAGCAGAGCGGGATGGCTGCGAATACTGAGGCTCCCCTGCCCGTAGAGATCAGCAAGGCGCTGGTCGAGCTCGGCCTCGGAGAGGGCGACGCCACCAGCGTAGGCATCCAACATCAGCGCGGTGTCGCCGCGGCCGATACGAACCAAGAAATGACCCGGGAAGCCAACCCCGTAGGCTGGAAGCCCGAGCTTGGCAGCGACCTCGATGTAGAGCACCGAGAGGGTGATCGGGATACCGAGGCGGCGGCCCATCACCTGATCCAAGAAGCTGTTGCGCGGGTCGTAGAAGTCGTCCTGATTTCCGGCGAAGCCGAGGTCGTCGAACAGGTATTGATTGAGCGCTCGCACCTTGTCGAACAGGTCGCTTTGCGCAGGGATGCGCGCAATGGCCTCGGTCGCCAGTCGATCGAGCGCGGCGAGGGTCTCACCGGTCGAGAGGTCGGGCTGGAAAAGCCCACTGACCGCGAGGGCACCGGCGGCGAGGTCGATGCCGTCATCCGGTTGCCGCGCGAGCTGCGCGAACGCCTGCTGTGCATGTGTCATCACTTCTCCTCCGATCGAACAGCGTCATGGAGATCGGGATGGTTTTCAGGCTGCCCGGGTAGCCTCAGCCTCCAAGGCGAGCCTCCCGTGGTTATAGAATGTGGCGTTACACCCGATAACGAAACCCTGCCGAGAGTGTCATGTCCTCGAACCCGCTCCGTGGTGCCGCCTACATGCTCGAGGGTCTGCGCCTGATCACGCGCCCCGGCCTGAAGCGATTCGTCATCATTCCGCTGCTGGTCAATATCGGTGTCTTCAGCGCCGCGATCTGGTACGGCCTGAGCCGTTTCGAGGGCGCACTCGGCTGGATGGAGACCCAATTGCCGAGCTGGCTGCACTGGCTCGACTGGCTGCTATGGCCTATCTTCGTGCTGGCGCTGCTGATCATTGTCTTCTACAGCTTCACGCTCGTCGCGAACCTGATCGCCTCACCGTTCAACGGGCTGCTGGCCGAGAAGGCTGAGGCGGTCCTGACCGGGCGTTCGACCGATGAGCCGATTGACTACGCGAAGCTGTTCAAGGAGCTGCCGTCGATCCTTTGGGATGAGGTGAAGAAGGTGCTCTATGCGCTGATCTGGACCATTCCGTTCCTGCTCCTCGCCCTGCTCGTCCCCGTGGTCGGTCCGCTCATCTGGTTCCTGTTCACGGCCTGGATGCTCGCGGTCCAGTACAGCGACTTCCCGATGGGTAACCATGGGCTGCTGTTTCGCGACCAGCGGGCCCGATTGCGTCAGCGGCGTTTCGTCGCCATCGGTTTCGGCTCGGCCGCCGCGGCGTTGACGATGATCCCAGTGCTGAACTTCGTTGTGATGCCGGCCGCGGTCGCCGGCGCCACGGCGATGTGGGTCAAGACCTTCAAGTGACGGTGGCCCGGCCCGTGGATCATCGCGACCAGGCAGACGCGCAGGGGCCGACGCGCTTTGCCGTCCTCCTCTTGAGCTTGCTCGTGCTCGCCGCGACCAGCAGCGTCGCACCCGGGCCGACCGGGGAGCTGATCACCAACCTGGCGTCTTCGGCGGTGCTCTTGGCCGGGCTGTTCTCGATGTATCACAACCGCGGGCTGCTCTTAGCCGGAATGCTGCTGCTGGCCCCGGCGATGGCGACGCGCTGGGTCTTTTTCTGGCTGGAGACGCCGGCCCTAGCGCCGGTCTCGATCGGCTTCTGGCTGCTGTTCACCGCCTATAACGCCGCCGCGCTCTTCGTCTTCATCCAGCGCCGCGGCACGCCGAGCAACGACACCATCTACGGTGGCATCTGCGTCTACGTGCTGGTCGGGTTCTGCTTCGGCGCGGGCTTCGCGCTGTTGGAGACCCTGAGCCCAGGCTCATTCCGGTTCGTCGAGCCCGCGCCCACATCGATCTCAGCGCTCGAGATCCAGATGATGTACTTCAGCTTCGTCACCCTGACCACGCTCGGCTATGGCGACATCACGCCGCTGGCACCGACGGCGCGCTCGCTGGCCATGATCGAGGCGGTGGCCGGGCCGATGTTCGTCGCCGTGTTCCTGGCCCGACTGGTCGGCGTGCGCACCGGCAAGGACTGAGCAGAGGGGGCGCTCAGGGGGCGCGCGGGGGTCGCCTGAGCAGGTCGATCCGGTGTGGTTTCAGAAAATGCGCGCCCGTGGGCGTCAGATGTTGCTC
>CAZTYV010000022.1:7763-16307 GCA_964617675.1 uncultured Halochromatium sp.
GCTCGGCGATCAGATCGAGATCGGTTGCCGTCTGATAGGCATCAGGGTCGTTCAGGCGCATCGTGACCTCAGCGGGGTTACAGGACAGGAAAATTCGATTATCGCGCGATCCGCGCCAGCGCTCCCGCGGATGGTCCCTTGCAGTCTGGTCAGTCTTTGACCAACCTCGCGGTTTGCCCAGACTGGAGAGCGACTTGGCGTTCGCGAGGCACAGGTTATCCACAGCAGCCTGCACAGCCGTTGTGGATGACCTCCCCTGAGCCGCTCCCCCTGAGTCGCTGAAGGACGTCGCCCACGAGAATCGCTCAAGCCGTCGTTCGCCTGTAGCACGGGTGTAGTACACTCTAGCGGCATCGAATCCAGAGGGAGAAAAGATCCCAATGAGCACCACCAGCATCCGTATGCCGGACGAACTGAAGCGGCGCCTTGTGCAGGTGGCCGATCATC
Organism: uncultured Halochromatium sp.; assembly: GCA_964617675.1. Lineage (GTDB taxonomy): Bacteria > Pseudomonadota > Gammaproteobacteria > Chromatiales > Chromatiaceae > Lamprobacter. The sequence continues at coordinate 8,211 of CAZTYV010000022.1, forward strand.
GGGGCCAGTCGCCACATGCCTTCATGTTGGAGGTGATCAGCGAGCGGGTCAGGGAAGAGGAACGGCGCCGGGATTTTCTAGACTGCGCTGAGCAACGTTATGCCGACCTCCTCGAATCAGGTGCAACCCTCAGGTGGCACGAGATGCGAGACTACCTCCAACGGCGCCTTACGAACGAAGCCACTGAGCGACCACAGCCGGTAACACGCGACCCCGCGCGACTCGCCTTCTGCACAAACCGCAGCGATGGCGCAGATTGAGCTCGCTGAGGAGGTTGCCGAAGACTTCGAGCGTATTGTTGATCACCTCATGGCGTACGAGATCTCTGACGCATCGGATCGCCTCGATGAGATCCTGAACGCCCTGGACGTGCTGGAACGCAATCCGCTTATTGGACGGCTGCTCCGAAACGAACTGCGCGAGTTGGTGATCGGCCGCCGCTCACGCGGTTACGTCGCCCTCTACCGATATGTCCCAGAATTGGAGACGGTCTTCGTGCTGGCGATCCGTAGCCAACAGGAATCAGGCTATCGCGATCCCGTCGGTTGACCTTGTGATTCCAGTCCATCGCGGGCAGGCTAGCGATCCTGATGGAACCGATACGCACCGCAACTACCGCACTCGAGATCCTGAGCCGCACCTTCGGCTACGCCAGCTTTCGCGGCGCGCAGGAGCAGATCATCGCGCATGTCGCCAGCGGCGGCGATGCGCTGGTGCTGATGCCGACCGGCGGCGGAAAGTCGCTCTGCTATCAGATCCCGGCGCTGTTGCGCGACGGCACCGGCATCGTCGTCTCGCCGCTGATCGCCTTGATGCAGGATCAGGTCGATGCCCTGCGCCAGCTTGGCCTGCGCGCGGCCTTCCTGAACTCGTCACTGGAGCCGGACCAACAACGCCAGGTTGAGCAGGCCCTGCTGGCCGGGGAGCTCGACCTGCTCTACGTCGCCCCTGAGCGCCTGCTGACCGAGCGCTTCCTGGCGCTCCTCGACCGCGCCCAGATCACGCTGTTCGCGATCGACGAGGCCCACTGCGTCTCGCAATGGGGCCACGACTTCCGCCCTGAGTACGTGCGGCTCGGGATCTTGCACGAGCGCTGGCCGCAGATCCCGCGCATTGCGCTCACCGCGACAGCCGACGGCCCAACCCGCAACGAGATCATCAAACGCCTGCAGCTGGAGCAGGCCGGGCACTTCGTCTCCAGCTTCGACCGACCGAACATCCGCTACCGTATCGTCGAGAAGCAGAGCCCGCGGCAACAGTTGTTGCGCTTCCTACGTGAGGAGCATCCGCAGGATGCCGGCATCGTCTATTGCCTCTCGCGCAGGCGCGTTGAAGAGACCGCCGACTTCCTTGCCGCCCATGGCTTCAAGGCCCTGCCCTATCATGCCGGTCTCAGTGCCCAGATGCGCCAGGCCCATCAGGCCGAGTTCCTGCGCGGCGAAGGCGTGATCATCTGCGCGACCATCGCCTTCGGCATGGGCATCGACAAGCCGGACGTGCGCTTTGTCGCCCACCTGGATCTGCCGAAGAGTATCGAGGCCTACTATCAGGAGACCGGGCGCGCCGGCCGCGACGGGCTGCCGGCCGATGCCTGGCTGACCTATGGCCTGAGTGATGTGGTGAGCCTGCGCCGCTTCATCGAGGACTCCGAGGCCGAGGAGCGCTTCAAACAGGTCGAGCTGCGCAAGCTCAATGCGCTGCTCGGCCTCTGCGAGACCACGCGCTGCCGGCGCCAGGTGCTGCTCGATTATTTCGGCGAGACCGGCAGTGCGGCCTGCGGCAATTGCGACACCTGCCTGACCCCGGTCACCTGCTACGACGACAGCACCGTGATTGCCCAAAAGGCACTGTCCTGCATCCATCGCACCGACGAGCGTTTCGGCGCCACCTATCTCACCAATGTGCTGCTCGGCAAGGCCGACGAGCGCATGCGCCGCTTCGGTCATGACCGCGTCAGTACTTTCGGCATCGGCACCGAGCTGAGCGCTGAACAGTGGAAGTCGGTCTATCGGCAGCTGGTGGCCGCGGGGCTGGCGCAGGTCGACATCGAGGGCCATGGCGGGCTGCGGCTCAACCGTGAGGCCTGCCAGCCGATCTTCCGCGGCAAGCAGCCGGTCAAGCTACGGCGCGACCCGGACCGCAAGCGCGCCAGCGCCGAGCGTCGCACAGCTGCCGCCGCGCCCGCCGACCCCGAGGCCAACGCGCTCTGGGAGCGCCTGCGCAGCCGCCGGCGCGCACTGGCCGAGGACCAAGGCGTGCCGCCCTTTGCGATCTTCCCGGACACCACCTTGCGCGAGCTGGTGGCCTACCGGCCGCGCAGCGAGGACGAGCTTGCCCGGATCAGCGGCATTGGCCAGGTTAAGCTCGAGCGCTACGGCGAGACCTTCCTTGCCGAGCTACAGGCGTACGAGGCCAAGCACGGCCGCCCCGAGCATCTGCCGCCGCTGCCACCCGAAAAGCTACGTCCTGACCGTGGGCGCAGCGCTAGAGGCGCAACTGGAACAGGAGGAGCCTCTGATACGGCTGGCCGGATCTGGCAAGACGGCCTCAGCGATACCGTCTGCGAGACGTTGGCACTCGCACGCGCTGGGGCCAGTGTCGACGAGATCGCTCAACAACGCGCCCTCAAGCCCACCACCGTCTACAGCCACCTCGCGCGCGGCATCGAGCTTGGTGAGCTGCGGTTGCGAGACGCGCTGCCTCTCTCCGAAGACGAGCTGAAGACCATCCGCTACGCGCTCGAACAGATTCCACCCGACTCACCAATGACCCTGAAACCCGCCTTCGATGCGCTGAACGGAGAATACGACTACGGAGTGCTGCGCTGCGTGCGGGCGGGGATGGATCAAGTCTAATGTGCAGTGCAGCTTCGAATCCTCCTTCTCGGGAATCACGTTGACGCGTACCCGACCGCGTGCTGCACTTGAAGCGAATCGAGGGAGCAAGCCGCCATGAACAGCATTCCAGCCCAAGACATCAAACGCCGCGGCATCTCGGCCGTTGACGAGGCGCTTCGCGACGGCCCAGTTCACATCATCAAGAACAACCGCCCGAGCTATGTCGTGCTCACCGAAGCGGCCTATTCAGAACTTCTGGAAAGCTCCCAGGACGCGGCCAGCGCACGTCTGCGAGCTTCCCTCAATGACTTGGAGGCTCGTCGAACGCGCCGCTACGAGAACGCCGATGCCTTGATGAAGGCCCTCGAAGCCGACGAATCATGAGCTTCGCGCTGGTTACGACCCAGCATTTCGAGCGTCGCGCGCGCAAGTTCCTCCGCAAACATCCCGATCTTCGTCAACCCCTGAGGGATACCTTGGGCGACCTCAGCCAAGATCCCTTCCAACCCAAGCTCAAGCTTCATCCGCTCTCCGGCAATCTAGGCGGAGTGCAGGCGGTCAGCCTGACCTACTCCTATCGGCTGACTCTGCAGGTTAGGGTGACCGAGCAGGAGGTCGTCCTGCTCGACATCGGCACTCACGACGAGGTCTATCGTTAGCCATGCAACGTGCTGACAAGCAAACGCTGTATGAACAGCTCGAAACCCTGCCCGAGGGGCTGACCGCGGAGATCCTCAATGGCCAACTGCACACCCAGCCTCGGCCAGCCGGACCTCACGCGAAAGCAGAGAGTGAGCTGACCTACGATCTGGTTGGTAGCTATGGGCGCGGACGGGGCGGACCGGGCGGCTGGTCGATCATCGTCGAGCCCGAGATCCACTTCATCACCGATACGGAGGTCACAGTTCCAGATCTTGCGGGTTGGCGCAAAGGGCGCATGCCTCAAATCCCCGAGGGACATCGCTTCGAGATCGTACCGAACTGGATCTGCGAGGTCCTATCCCCATCGACCGAGAGCAAAGACCGGCACATCAAGATGCCCATCTACGCTCATTATGGGGTTGCCTACGCCTGGCTCGTTGATCCCAAACGACGAACCATCGAGGCCTATGGACTGGAGAGCGGCGCATGGCGGTTACTCGCGGAGGCATCCGGGAACGACTCTATCGCGGCCGCCCCCTTCGATGCGCTGAAGCTCGAGCTCCGCAACCTCTGGAGCTAACATCGAGTAATGCGTGGTCAACGCCATTGCCCGTCGCGACGATGCCATCCTCGGCAGCCGCATCTTGGTTGAGGTCTTTGATGATCGGGTGGTGGTGACCAGCCCCGGAGCCTTCCCCAACCACAAGCGGCGCGAGTCGGTGCTCGCCGGCGGAACGCCCCGCTCCAGAAACGAATCGATCGCCAACGTGCTCTTTGACCTTGGCCTGATGGAGCAGCGCGGCAGCGGTTTTCCACGCATCCGCAGAGCGATGCGCGATTTCAACGAGACCGCACCACTCTTGGAAGACGACGCTGATGAGCGCTGGGTGCGAGTGACGCTTTGGCGGACCCAGCCGGCAGGATGAGCAGCCACAAACCACTGATCGCACTTCGGCACAATCCTTAAGACGCCAACAAGCGGCTCAACCCGACCGCAAACGGCTCGCAGAACTGGGCGCAACGGGTCAAGCGGAAACCGACCGCGGCCCTTTAGCCGCAATCATCGCCATCGCCATCAGACACAACAGGCCGAGCCCCATCATCGCACTGACCCAGAGTAGCGAGCCATCGAAGCTGCCCGTGACCTCGGCCAGCTCGCCAGCCACCACTGGCGCGATGATCTGCGCGATGCCATAGCCGACCGTCAGCCGCGCCATGATCTGCGCTGGGTGCGCTGGATAACGCACGCCGACCATCGTTAGGACCAACGAAACGATGCCGATGAAGGTCAGTCCGAACAGTAGCGAGCTAGCCACCGCCGCAGCCAATGAGCCGCTGAGCACCGGCAGCAGGATGCCGATGATCTGCAACAGATAGGCGATCTGAAGCGTCCGCAGATAGCCGAGTCGCCGCGCGATTCGGTCCCAGAGGATGGGTGCCGGGGCCGCTGCCAGCCCGACCAGCAGCCACATGAGCCCACCTTGACCGCTCAGCGCGGGCTGCTGCTCGGTGATCAGCACGGTGAAGGTGGCGTTGATCGCATAGCCAAAGCCAGCGCAGAGATAGGCCGCCTGCAGCAGCCACAACCAGAGCGGGCCCGGCTCGCCTGCCAACGCGCCAGCGCCAGCTGGCATCGGCCGCCCTTGGTTCGGTCGCGGCAGCCAGATCCAAGCCGGTACCAACAGCAGCAGCCCAACGCCGGTGAGCAGCCACCACTGGCCGCGCCAGTCGGTATAGGGCGCGGCCAGCTCGACGAGCAGCCCACCGAGCACGATGCCTAGCCCGAGCCCGCTGAAGTGCAGGCCGAGCTCACTGCGGTGCCCATGGCGAATCAGCCAGTTCAGGATCAGGCCGGAGCCGAGCATCAGGCCGCCGGCGGTGCTCAGCCCAGCCAGGTACCGGCTCAGGCCCCAGATCCAGGTCTCATCCATGAGCGGTCTCATCAGCGAGACCTCGGCCAGCGGCATCATCGCCGTGGTGACCACGGCCAGCAGGAGGCTGATGCGATAGAGCAGATCCTTGCGCATCAGATCCTTCATCCGCGTCACCAAGAGCACGCCAGACAGATATCCGAGATAGTTCCAGCCCGCGAGCCAGCCGGCGAGCGCGTCGCCCATGCCCGTCTGCGGCTGCATGTAGGCGAGCATCGGGGTGTAGGCGAAACGCGCCACCCCCATGGTCAGGATCAGCGCGAAGATGCCCGAGGCGAGCACGAAGACGGGACGGGGTGATGACATGAGCAGAATCCGGACAAGACCGACATCCTTGGATATGCTGGGCATCAGAGCACGCACTTGCCCTGGCCGACAAGCTGGCGCCTCCGCTGACAACGCCTCTGGTGCCTCCAGCGCACGAGCACGCCGGCGACCATTGCGGCCATGGGCCTGCGCGCAACCCAACGTTAGACAATCGGCGTTTCCGACCCTCTAGGCGACTCAGACACCAGGAGCGAGCCCATGTTAAGCCCCCGATTGCGTATTGCCGCGCTGTTCGCGGCTGCCCTGTTCCCGCTGCTCGAGCTCGGCGCACAACAAGAAGGCTACATCAATATCGAGATCATCAACGACTCGCACAGCGATCGACGCATTCGGGTCGTCGACAATATCTGCGAGCTGATGGTGCTCGAACGCCGACTGGTCGGCGACGGCATGATTCCGGCGCAGGTGTGCTCTCGCCGCATGGGGCACGGAGACATCACCATCGTGAATCTCGAAACGGGCGCCGAGAAGCGCTATCAAAACTTCCTGGGTGGTGATCGGTTGAGGGCGCCCTGATCACAGCCGACGCACGCCCTTTTTCGTGACCAGTGCGGAGAAGGACGCGCATCGGCGCGCGACAAAACCGGCGCGCGCTTCGCTATACTGACGCGATTCCGCGCCAAACAAGCGTTTGAGGCCCGATCCGGCCGGGGCCTCACGGTAACACTGACTGGCACCGGGTCAATCCGGCCCCCAACACCCGCTCCCTGACGGAACACCGCTCATGATCCTCCGCTCGCTCATCGTCATCCTGCTGCTCGCGCTGCTCGCTGGTGGGCTAGCGTTCCTCAAGTACCGGCAGATTCAACAGGATATGGCGACCTTCTCGCAGCCGCAGCCGGCGGCCACCGTGACCGCGACCGAGGTGAAGGCGACGCCTTGGCAGCCACGCTTGCAGGCGGTCGGTAATGTCCAAGCCGTGCAAGGCGTGCTGGTCAACAACGAGGTTGCCGGGCAAGTGAAGCGCATCCTGTTCGAATCCGGCGATCAGGTCACGGCCGGGCAATCGCTGGTGCAGTTGGATACCGAGGTCGACGAGGCGGCCTTGGTCGGGCTCAAGGCGGGCTTGGACCTCGCGCGACTGCAGCTCGAGCGCAACCAGAAGCTGCTGCGTGATCGCGCGGTATCGCAGGGCGACGTCGATGAGCTCAACGCGCGGGTGGCCCAGACGCTGGCCGAGGTCCGCGAGAAAGAGGCCTTGATCAATAAGAAGACCATCCTTGCCCCCTTCGATGGGCAGCTCGGCATCCGTCGTGTGAACCTGGGACAGTTCTTGGAAGCGGGATCGGCGATTGCCGAGCTCGAGGCGCTGGACCCCTTGTACGTCGACTATGCCCTGCCGGAGCGTCGGCTCTCCGAGATTCAGGTCGATCAACCCGTCGAGGTGCGCGTGCAGGCCTATCCCGAGCGCGTCTTCGAGGGTCGCATCCAAGCGATTAGCCCAGCGGTGAGTCGAGAGACGCGCAACATCCAGGTCCGCGCCCTGGTGCCGAATCCGGACCGCCTGCTGCTGCCAGGGATGTTCGCAAAGGTGGATACGCTGCTTGCTGCCCGGGAGGACGTCCTGACGCTGCCGCGCCAAGCCATCGCCTTCAATACCTACGGCGACTCAGTCTTCGTGATCGAGCAAGGCGGCGACGAGGACGCCGACGAGCTCATTGTGCAGCGGCGCCAGATCAAGACCGGCGCGGTGCGTGGTCAGGAGATCGAGATCCTGGAGGGGCTCGAGGTCGGCGAGCGGGTCGTCCTGGCCGGACAAGTGAAGCTACGCAATGGCGCGAGCGTGCAGGTGGTCGAGGATGAGGACCAGGTCGCCCCGGAGCATCAGGACGCGCAGCCATCCGGCGCTTCCGGCGACGGCAACAGCGAGGCCTGAGCGCATGCGCTTTACCGACATCTTCGTCCACCGGCCGGTCTTGGCGAGCGTGGTCAGCCTGTTGATCCTGATCCTCGGGCTGCGGGCCATCGTGGGTCTCGAGATCCGCCAATACCCGGAGACCCAGAACACGGTGGTCACCGTCACCACCGCCTATCCGGGCGCGAGCAGCGAGCTCGTCAAGGGCTTCATCACGACGCCTTTGCAACAGGCGATCGCTGAAGCCGATGGTATCGATTACCTGACCGCGACCAGCATCCAGGGTGTCTCGACCATCGAGGCCAACATGCGCCTGAACTATGACCCGAACGCCGCGGTCGCCGAGATCCAGGCCAAGGTCGCGAGTCAGCGCAACGTACTGCCGGAGGCCGCGCAGAGTCCGGTGATCGACTCCACCACCGGTGATTCCACCGCGCTCATGTATCTGGCCTTCTACAGCGAGAAGATGAGCCTGCCGCAGATCACCGATTATCTGATCCGGGTG
>CAZTYV010000022.1:16317-27394 GCA_964617675.1 uncultured Halochromatium sp.
CGACGAAGTGCTGGCCGAAGTCGCGCGAAGGCTGCGGGACTGTGCTGGACAAAGCGAGACCACGGACAACGACGACCGTACGCTGGTCGCCCGCCTGGGTGGCGATGAGTTCGTCGCCCTGATCTCCGGCGGCGAGATCGTCGAGCGCTGTCGGGGCCTGGCCGAGAACATTCTCGAATCGCTCAAGCAACCCTTTGCTGCAGGCAAGCACAACGTGGTTCTCAGTGCCAGCATCGGCATCACCCGTTTCCCGGACGACGCACACAACGCCAAGATGCTGCTCAAGTGCGGCGATCTGGCCATGTACCAGGCCAAGCTGCGAGGCAAGAACGGTTACGCCTTCTACAGCGAAAAGATGAGCCTGCCGCAGATCACGGACTATCTGATCCGGGTGGTTCAGCCCCAGCTGCAGGCACTCGAGGGTGTCGCCAAGGCCGAGATCTTTGGCGATCAGACCTTCGCGATGCGGATCTGGCTCGATCCGGACCGAATGGCGGCGCTTGGGATCAGCGGCGACCAGGTCGCGCAGGTGCTGGCGGCGAACAACTATCTCGCGGGTGTCGGCCAGGTCAAGGGCGATACGGTTCAGATCGATCTCTCGACGACCACCGATGTCGGCGATGTCGATAGCTTCCGCCGACTGGTGGTGCGCGAGACCGAGGGCGCGCTGGTGCGGCTCGAAGACATCGCCGAGGTTGAGCTCGGCGCCGCGAACTACGACTCGGCCACGCTCTACAAGGGCATCCCGGCGATCTTCATCGGCATCGAGCAGACGCCGGGCGCCAATCCGCTCAACGTGGCGCAGCGCGTGCACGAGGCCCTGCCCGGCCTCGAGGCTCAGTTCCCTGAGGGTCTCGAGGCGCACATCCCCTATGACGCCAGCGAGTTCATCGAGGAGTCGATCAAGGAGGTCTTTAAGACCCTGGCTGAGGCGGTGCTGATCGTGCTGTTCGTGATCTTCCTCTCGCTCGGTTCACTGCGCGCCGCCATCGTGCCCTCGGTCGCGGTGCCCTTGTCACTCGTCGGCGCCGGGTTCTTGATGCTGCTCGCCGGATTCTCGATCAACCTGCTGACCCTGCTGGCGATGGTGCTGGCGATCGGCATTGTCGTCGACGATGCCATCATCGTGGTCGAGAACGTGCACCGCCACATCGAGATGGGCAAGAGCGGCATCGATGCCGCCATCGATGCCGCGCGCGAGCTAGCGGGCCCGATCATCGCCATGACCACGACGCTGGTGGCGGTCTATGCCCCGATCGGCTTCATGGGCGGGCTGGTCGGCTCGCTGTTCGTCGAGTTCGCGTTTACGCTCGCCGGTGCCGTGCTGATCTCGGGCGTCGTCGCCCTAACGCTCTCGCCGATGATCTCGGCGCGCGTGCTGCACTCGAGCAAGAACGAGGGCCGCTTCGAGCATGCGGTCGAGTCCTTCTTCCAATGGCTCGCGCGCGTCTACGGGCGGGCCCTGCACGGCTGGCTGCGTTATCCCGGCATCACCGTGATCATCGCGGTGGCGGTCATCGCCAGTGTCTACGTCATGTATACGATGACCCAGAAGGAGCTCGCCCCGACCGAGGACCAGAGCATTCTGTTCTTTCAGGCCACCGCGCCGGAGACGGCGACGGTCGACTATAACCTGCGCTATATCGACCAGATCCTGGATCGGTTCGAGGCGATCCCCGAGTACAAGGAGAGCTTCATCATCGCCGGTTTCGGCGGCAGTCCGACGACGACCTTCGGCGGCTTCAAGATGCTGCAGCCCTCCGAGCGCGAGCGCTCGCAGATGGCCATCCAGCCGGAGCTGCAGGGCGCACTCGCCGGCATCCCTGGCTTCCAAACCGTGATCTTCCCTCGCCCGAGCCTGCCCTCACCCGGACGGGGTGTGCCGGTAGAATTCGTCATCCTCTCGGACGCCGACTACCAGGAGCTCGATCGGCTCGCCGACGAGCTGGTCGGCGCGGCGATGCAAAGTGGCCAGTTCATGTTCTTGCAGAAGGACGTCAAGTTCGAGCGCCCGCGCACGATCATCGACATCGATCGCGATCTGGCCGGCGACCTCGGCATCGACATGCAGCAGCTCGGCCAGTCGTTAGCGGTGATGTTGAACGAGGACTACATCAACTGGTTCAGCCTCGAGGGGCGCAGCTACAAGGTGATCCCCCAGGTGGATCGGGAGGCGCGCAACGCCATCGAGCGCATCGAGTCCTACTACATTCGCACCGGCAGCGGCGAGCTGGTGCCTCTGTCGACGCTGGTCGATATTCGCCAGTCGGTCGAGCCCTCGCAGCGCACCCAGTTCCAGCAGCTGAACGCGGTCACGCTCACGGGCGTGCCGATGCCAGGGGTGACCCTGGGCGATGCGCTTGCGTCACTCGAGGCGAGCGCCGCCGAGATCTTCCCGCGCAACGTGCGCTGGGACTACAAGGGGGAGTCGCGTCAGTTCAAGAGCGAGGGCGGCGCACTCGAGGCCACCTTCTTCCTCTCGATCCTGATCATCTATCTGGTGCTCGCCGCGCAGTTCGAGAGCTGGCGCGATCCGTTCGTGATCCTGATGTCGGTGCCGCTGACCATCGCCGGCGCCATGGTCTTCCTGTTCCTCGGCTTCGCCAGCATCAACATCTACACCCAGGTCGGCCTGATCACCCTGATCGGCCTGATCGCGAAGAACGGCATCCTGATCGTCGAGTTCGCCAACCTGGTGCGCGAGCGCGAAGGCCTCGACAAGCGCGCCGCGGTCGAAAAGGCCTCCACCATCCGGCTACGCCCAATCCTGATGACCACCGTGGCCATGCTGGTGGCGATGATCCCTCTGTTGCTCGCCAGCGGACCCGGCGCGGTGAGCCGCTTCGACATCGGCCTCGTCATCGCAACCGGCCTCGGCATCGGCACCCTGTTCACCCTCTTTGTGGTGCCGGCGATGTACGTGCTGGTGGCGTCTCGGGAGGTCAGACGCCAGCCCGGCCTGCCGAAGGAGCCGCAACCCTCTGAGGTGGGCGCGAGTGCGGGCTGACGGCCAGTGGTTTGATTAAAGGGCCTCTCTCGAGGCTCTCTGGCCGGCGCGTGCGGGCGCCGGCCAGATGACTAGGCCCTGAGCAGCCCTTGAGCGATGATGAAGTCGGCGACGACATCGATGCCGTCGCCCGCGCGAAGATTGGTCATCACGAACGGGCGCTCGCCGCGCATGCGCTTGGTATCGCGCTCCATCACCTCGAGCGAGGCGCCGACATGGGGGGCGAGATCGGTCTTGTTGATGACCAAGAGGTCGGAGCGGGTGATGCCGGGACCACCCTTGCGAGGGATCTTCTCGCCCTCGGCGACGTCGATCACGTAGAGGGTCAGATCGGCGAGCTCGGGGCTGAAGGTCGCCGCAAGGTTGTCGCCGCCGCTCTCGATGAAGATCAGGTCGAGGTCGGGGAACTGCTGCTGCAGGTCGGCCACCGCGGTCAGGTTCATCGAGGCGTCTTCGCGGATCGCGGTGTGCGGGCAGCCACCGGTCTCGACACCGATGATGCGCTCGGCCGGCAGGGCTTGGCTGCGGATCAAGAACTCAGCGTCCTCACGGGTATAGATGTCGTTGGTGACGACGGCGATCTGATAGCGCTCGCGCAGGCGCTTGCAGAGGGCGTCGATCAGCGCGGTCTTGCCGGAGCCGACGGGGCCGCCGACGCCGACCCGCAATGGGTTATTGGTTGTTGTGCTCATGAGCGAAAGAGTCGCGTGTATTGGGTTTCATGCTGGCTGCTCGCAATCGCGAAGGCCGGCACGCTGGCGCCGATCTCTTCGTCAGCCAATGAGGAGGCTTCAGCGATCGCCTCTGGTATCTGCTCAGCGAGCCGCAGCAGGATTCGCTGTCCCGCCGTCTGGCCCAGCGGGACCAGCTTGACGCCCGCTAGGGTTAGGTTCTCGGCCCAAGACCAGCCGTAACCAAGCAGCGCGTCGGACGGCTCCAAGCGCCAAGCCGTGGCGGCGAAGGCGAACCCGGCTAGCTGGCTGCGTGAGAGCAGCTCGCGCCAGCGCGCGCTGGGATCGCACGCCCTCGCTGGGCTTGCGGCTGACGGCAACTGAGGCACTCCAGCGGACGCTACGATCAGGGTTTCGCCCGCCTTTGGGCCGCTTCCAGCATCGAACATCCCGAGCAAACCGAGCAGATCGGAGAGTGCCCTCCCGCGTCCCGCCTCCTCGGCGCGCAGCTCGGCGGTCTCCCTGAGCGCCTCGAGCTCGCCGATCCAGCTTGACATGGATTGAGGATCCTCCGCGGCGGCTGCGCTCATCATCCGCATGAGGACCGGGAGGTCGACCCGGGCGAGTGCCTGCAGGAGTTGATCCGAGAGCCACCCCTCGAGCGACGACTCGTCCTTGACCCAACCCACCTCGACCGCCCATTCCAACCCTTGTGAGTAAGCAAAGGCACCGACCGGCAGCGATGGACTCACCAGCTGCAAGAGTCGCAGCAGCCGCAGGGGACCGTCAGCGCTCGAGGGCATGCTCATGTCCCGGCCCTGACTCGCCGTGCTGATGGCCATGATCGTGGCCATGATCATGCGCGCCGACACCCTGTCCCTGCGTGTGCCCATGACCCTGGACCATCGCTGCGCCGCCATAGGCACCCGCCTCCGGCTCGAACGGCATCCGCTCGACGCTGACCGAGAGACCCAACCCCCTGACCATGGCATCCAACACATGGTCATGCAGCCAGCAAAGGCGTCCCGGTGCAATCTGCAGCGCCACATGACGATTGCCGAGGTGATAGGCAGCGCGCGCGAGCAGCAGCGGATCATCGGTACGAGCGCAGGAGACCTCCTCTGCGGCGGCCCGGATTCGGATCAGCTCACCGCGCTCGTCCGCGAGCAGTTCGCCATGGATCAGCGTTTCGCCGCGTGGCAGTAGGATGCCCACCTCGCGACCATCCTCCAGCCGTGCGCGCAGGCGCGAGCGTGAGCGTTGCTCGTAGGTCAGAGACAGGGTTCCGGTTGCGTCCTGTGGGTACCGCTCGGGCGCGATCGTGACCCGACGATTGAGTAGCAGCGAGATATCCGAGCTGTTCGTCATTGCGCGCGCATCAAGCCTCTTGGTGCGGAAGCGAGCCATCATCTTGCGGAAGCCGATCTCGAATCACTCCGACGAACCGAACGAGATCATCAAGTCGATTCTCGACCACATCACGGATGATCCGCGGGTCGACCGCTTGGTAGCCATGGACGAGGATGTTGCGGAACCCCACCATGTCGCTCAGAGCTCCGGCAAGATCGGTGGGCACCCAGCCCGACCGCACCAACAGCTCGAACAAGGCGCGGTTGCTCGTCGGCTCGCCGAGGCGGTCATCAGAGACGATGTGTGAGGCGACGTCCAGCGCTGCCTGGATCGCGATCTGTACGGTGTAGGCGGCAAAGCGCTCTTCGCGCAGATCCTGCGTGATCGCCTCGGGTTTGCCAAGACGTCGAAGATCACTGATGCAAGTCTCGATGAACGCCAGCTTCTTACGGACGAGGTCGCCTTCGGTCATCGCCTTTGCGCAGCCAGAGGCGCTGCGGGACGCCGGTAACGCTGCAGATGGGGTAAGAGGTCAAAGTAGGCATTGCGGGCGCGTACCTCGAAGCGAATCCGAGCTGCTCGATCCCGCTCGAAGACCAACTCGCCCTGTCGTAACACCTGATGCACGAGGTCGGCCGGCGCTTGATTGAGCACAACGAGGTCCACGGGTCGTCCTAGCTCCCCGCTGAGCGCGTCGGCGAGACCAAGATGGAGGCCATCAAGCGTCGGCGGCGGATCAGCGCTGAGCAGGAGCGCTAGATCGATGTCGCTGTCCGTTCGAGCACGACCGCATGCGTAGCTCCCGAACAGATAGGCGCAGCTCACGCCATTGGCCCAGCTCGAGTCGGCGTGCGTCCCGAAGAGGCGCCTGATGCGATCGGCCATCGTCGCGCCAGCATCACTACTCGATGTCGAGACGGCATGGCTCCGTGGCCCAGGGCCTGGCGCAGCCGAGTGTGACAGCATGCGATCCGGCATCAGAACAGGAAGTAACGCTGCGCCATTGGCAGCACGTCGGCCGGCTCGCAGGTGAGCAGCTCACCGTCGGCTCGCACCTCATAGGTCTGCGGATCGACCTCGATCTTCGGCTGCCAGAAGTTGTGGATCATGTCGATCTTGCGCACCTGACGCACGTCGCGCACCACGCCGATGCGTCGCCTGAGATTCAAGCGCTGTGGCTCACCGGCCTGCAACCCCCATTGCGAGATGAAGGTCATGCAGGTCTCGCCGAGGGCACCACCGAAGGCGCCGAACATCGGCCGATAATGGACCGGTTGCGGGGTCGGGATCGAGCCGTTCGGATCACCCATGGGCGCCATCGCGATCATCCCGCCCTTGAGGATCAGGCTCGGCTTGGTGCCGAAGAAGGCGGGTTTCCAGAGCACCAGATCGGCGAGCTTGCCGACCTCGATCGAGCCGACCTCGTGGGCGATGCCATGAGTGATCGCCGGATTGATGGTGTACTTGGCGATGTAGCGCTTGGCGCGGTAGTTGTCATTGTCCCGACGATCGTATTCACCAGCCCAGTCGGGCGCCTTCAGGTGGCCGCGCTGCAGCTTCATCTTATGCGCGGTCTGCCAGGTGCGGCAGATGACCTCGCCGACGCGCCCCATCGCCTGCGAGTCCGAGGAGATCATCGAGAAGGCGCCGAGATCATGCAGGATGTCCTCGGCGGCGATGGTCTCGCGGCGGATACGCGACTCGGCGAAGGCGACATCCTCGGGAATCGATGGGGACAGGTGATGACAGACCATGAGCATGTCCAGATGCTCATCAACCGTATTCACCGTGTACGGCCGGGTCGGATTGGTCGACGAGGGCAGCACATTGGGAAGCCCCGCCGCCTTGATGATGTCCGGCGCGTGGCCGCCGCCGGCACCCTCGGTGTGGTAGGTGTGGATGCAGCGGTCCTTGAAGGCGGCGATGGTGTCCTCAACGAATCCAGACTCGTTCAGGGTGTCGGTATGGATCGCGACCTGCACATCCATCTTCTCGGCAACGCCCAGCGCACAGTCGATCGAGGCCGGCGTGGTCCCCCAATCCTCGTGCAGTTTCAGGCCCATGGCACCGCAGCGCACCTGCTCCTCGAGCGCGTTCGGCTGACTGCCGTTGCCCTTGCCGAGCAGACCGATGTTCACCGGCAAGCCCTCGGCCGCCTGCAGCATGCGGCGGATATTCCAAGGCCCCGGCGTGCAGGTGGTCGCTAGACTCCCGGCCGCCGGCCCCGTGCCACCGCCAATCAGGGTCGTGACCCCGGAGGCCAGCGCCTCCTCGGCCTGCTGCGGGCAGATGAAATGGATATGGGCATCGATCCCGCCAGCGGTCAGGATGCGACCCTCGCCAGCGATGATCTCGGTGCCTGGGCCGATCAGCACATCGACGCCGTGCTGGGTGTCCGGGTTGCCGGCCTGCCCGATCGCGGCGATGCGACCGGCCTTGATGCCAACATCGGCCTTGACGACGCCCCAGAAATCGAGGATCAGCGCATTGGTGATGACCAGGTCCATGACCTCGTCGGACTGGCGCTGGCATTGCCCCATGCCATCGCGGACCACCTTGCCGCCGCCAAACTTGACCTCGTCGCCGTAATGGGTCAGGTCTTCCTCGACCTCGATGATCAGGTCGGTATCGGCCAGACGCAGCTTATCGCCGGTGGTCGGGCCGAACATGGATGCATAGGCCTGCCGGCTGATCTTGCTCATGCCTGGTCCTCCTGCGTCGCCATCTCGTCGCCGCTCGTGTCCGGATCGGGCTCGGGAATCGGATCAAGCGGCCCCATCACCTCTCCACGGAATCCGTAGACCGCCCGCTCGCCCGCGTAGGGCACCAGATCAACCGTCCGTGACTGGCCCGGCTCGAAGCGCACCGCCGTGCCTGCCGGAATATCGAGCCGGCAACCGCGGGTGGCGGCACGATCGAAGCGCAGCGCCGGGTTGGTTTCAAAGAAATGATAGTGAGAGCCGACCTGAATCGGCCGATCGCCGGTGTTCGCGACCTCAACGGTCAAAACCGGGCGGCCGACGTTGAGCTCGATCTCACCGGCAGCGGGGAAGAGTTCGCCAGGAATCATGACGCCATCCTCGGGTTGAGTGGACGCACTAAACGATCGGATCGTGGACGGTGACCAGCTTGGTGCCGTCAGGGAAGGTTGCCTCGACCTGCACGTCCGGGATCAGCTCCGGGATACCATCCATCACATCATCCCGGGTGAGCAGCGTGCGGCCGTAATCCATCAGCTCAGCCACGGTACGCCCGTCGCGGGCACCCTCGAGGATGGCGCAGCTGATATAGGCCACCGCCTCTGGATAGTTCAGCTTCAGCCCTCTCGCCTTGCGCCTTTCGGCGAGCAGACCGGCCGTGAACAGCAGCAGCTTGTCTTTTTCGCGCGGGTTCAGCTCCATAAGCGACGCCTCGTCGAGCTAGGGGTTTCGGTGACACAGTTTACGCCAGCGGCCAGGCCTGCAACAGCAATGAACGGCCGACGCTCTCCCCCGCTCCGGTTCGATTCCGGGGGCCAGATTAGGTACGGATCAGGTCGACCAGATGCGCGGCGCGCAGGCATCGAGACCCAGCAAGCGCGGTCGCAGGCCGCGCCAGAGCGCGCGAAACCCTAGCAAGACCGGCTCGACCTGGTGCGCCAAGGCGCGCACCACCAAGAGATCGCCCAGCAAGGTGATGCCGAGCGTCAAACCGGCGTCGGCAGGGATGAGTGCGCGCGCGGCGTCGCGATCGGCAGCGGTGGCGCCGGTCGCCACCAAGGTCGCGCTGATCGGGAATCCGCGCAGGCCGCTTGGTGCATCGAGTCCCGCTTGACCCGGCTGCTCGGAATCCACGCGCAAGCGCTCAGCGAGCAACGGCCGACCGTCCCGCTCGAGGCGCAGCCCGAGTGTCGCCCGCCCTCGCTCGAAACGCTCGCCGACCGCGGGCCGTCCGAGACTCAGGATCTCCCAACCGATGAAGCGGCCACTGCCGCTCAACCTAACGCGAGACTGCAGGTCGACGCGGGCACCCGGGAACAGGATCACCTCCTGCGGAAGCCATTCGAGCACCGCGCCATCGGCCACCTCGAGCTGCTGCTGCTGTCGCGCCATGGCGCCAGCACTGCGGTAGAACTTGGCCGCCCCCGGCGAGGTCAGCAGGCCATGGGCGCCGCCTGCCACCTGCACCCGGACCTCGAGCTGGTCCCCACCCACCACGCCGCCCGGCGGATGGAGCAGATAGAGATGGCAGGGCGCCCCCTCCGGGTAAAACGCGCGCTGCACCGTCAGTGGTCCTTGCTGCTGCTTGCGCGCCAAAACGGTGCGCTCGCCGCGCGGCTCGAGCTGCAGCAGGATGCGCGCTGCCCAGCCCGAGGCCGCCTGTGGCGGTGGCTCAAGCGTTGCGCCCTCGATTCGGCCCTGCGTCAGTGGCATCAGACGGTGAGATACTCGCGCACGAGCGCATCGCTAAGCTCATCCATCGCGCCCTCGGCCTTGAGCCGCCCGCGGTCGAGGATCGCGAAACGATCACCCACTCGGCGCGCGAACGGCAGTTTCTGCTCCACCAAAATGACGGTCAGTCCCAGCTGATCCATGAGGCGGCGGATGATCTCGCCGATCTCGTGCACGATATTCGGCTGGATACCTTCGGTTGGCTCGTCCAGGATCAACAGCTTGGGATCGACGACCAGCGCGCGACCGATTGCGAGCTGTTGCTGCTGCCCACCAGAGAGATCGCCACCTCGGCGCCCACGCATCTGATCCAGGACCGGAAAGAGCTCGAAGATAAACCCCGGGATGCGCCGACTGCGATCGGCCCGCGCGGGCAGTCCGATGCGCAGGTTCTCCTCGACCGTCAGCAACGGGAAGATCTGCCGCCCCTGTGGCACATAGCCGATGCCGAGCGCGGCACGCCGCTCGGCCGGCAACCGCGCAAGATCATGACCTTGGAACTGCATGGTCCCGCCTCGCAGCGGTCTGAGACCCATGATGCAGTCCATCAGTGTCGTCTTGCCGACACCGTTGCGCCCCATCACGCAGGTGCATTGGCCTTGCGGGAAGCCGATGCTGAGGTCCCAGAGGGTGTGGCTCTCGCCGTAGAACTGATTCAGTGAATCGATCTGTAACATCAAGGCTCCTGCTCGGTGATATCGGCCTCTTAAGACGGGCTTCGAGAGCGGTGTCGAGAGCGGCTCAGACCGTCCCGGTCAGACTGGCGTAAGCGAATTTCGCGCCAGTTCTAGACGTGCACTGGACGCGCGCCGACGAGGTCTGCATCAGCCCTGGCCCTTGATCCATCGAGCACCTTGCGATGACGGGTCTCATTGCCTGAGCAGCACGATCAACCGAGCCGGTCCGTGCACCCCGTAGGCGAGCGTCTGCTCGATATCGGCCGACTTGGATGGACCAGAGATCAACAGCGCGTTGGTGGGCATCCGACTCCGCCAGTCTTCGGCAACCAGCAGCTCGTGCAGGGTCGAGAAGAGCCGGTTCGCATTGAGCAGCGCGCAATGGATTGGCGGCACCAGCGAGAGCAGCCGCGGCTCGGCCGGGGTCGGCCAGAGCACCAGCGAGCCGGTCTCAGCGATCCCTGCAACGCAGCCGGTGATCGCCGCATCGGTCGCCTCGAAGAGGGTATCGCGACACTGCTCGATGGGCTTGTGGTGGCGCACCAGCTCGATACCCGTGTCGGGCCAACCGATGCAGAGCTCGGATGCGAGCGCTGCCCCCGAGCCGTAGCGCAAGCGGCGCACCCCGAGGCTGCGCAGACGGCGCTCGAGCAGACGCGGCCAATCGTCGAGCACCGGCAAGACCTCGGCCTGCGCGGCGCGCAGCTGCTCGCAGAACCGTCGGACGCACTCGTCCGAAGACCACTCGAACGCACGCACGTTGGGCTCGGCCGAGCGCTGTTGCAACGGCTCGGCCTGTGCGCGCAGCCGGGCCAGGATGCGGGTGCGCGCGCCACCGGATGAGGGTCTTGGAGCACTCATGGGGCAATCAGCGGGTGGATCTCGACGGCGATGCATCCGGGGCGGCCCCACCGTCGCGCCAGGGCTCCAGCCCGGGCTCCA
>CAZTYV010000023.1:0-26529 GCA_964617675.1 uncultured Halochromatium sp.
TTCTGGCCCTGTTCCAGCTTCTCGATGCCTTTGCGGATCTCGCCGACCGACAGGACGCTGAAATGGAGCCGGTGGTCGTCGGCTGCGACGCCGCCACCGAGTCACCCGGCCGAGGCAGCATTGGCGCTCGCGATCGGCGCGGCCTAGAATCCTCGGTCACTGAAACCCTTGGCAACGCGCTGTCGGCGCGTCGCGGATGCATCCGATCTGTGAGGAGCATTGGACCATGGCCCAGCAATCGCCCCGTCACGGCCGCACCGGCCGCACAATCGATACCAACAAGCTCGACCGGGTCGTCGCCGACGCGCGCCGTGCGAGCGATGAGCGCGCGGCGGGTTATCGTGACCAGGCCCTCAAGCTCTACCCCTGGGTCTGCGGGCGCTGTGGGCGCGACTTCACGCACGCGAACCTGCGCGAGCTGACCGTGCATCACAAGGACATGAACCACGACAACAACCCGCCGGACGGCAGCAACTGGGAGCTGCTTTGTCTCTACTGTCACGACAACGAGCACCAGAAATACGAGGAGCATCTGGCCGCCGTTGCCGCCGGCCGCGCTGTTGGCTCGGGTCCGACCAAGGCGGCCGAGACCAAGCATCGGCCCTTTGCCGACCTCGAGTCCTTGCTGAAGAACAAGTCGTGAGCGCCGCGCACCCCTCGGGGCCAGCATCCGCCGCTCACGAGGCATGATCATGGATAGCATCGAGCCGACCCGGCTTGCCCGAGCCGAGATGCTGCGTCTGCTCCAGGGGGCGCTCAACACCGTCGAGACCGAGTACAGCGACCATCCATTGCCGGTGCAGGGCGAGCTGCCTGCAGACCTCGACGGTGTGCTGTTCCGCAACGGCGGCGGGCGCTTCGAGCGCGGCGGCCTGCGCTACGGCCACCCCTTCGACGGTGACGGTCATATCCTGCGCATCGACATCAGCGCCGGCAGCGCGCGCTATACCAATCGCTTCGTGCGCACGCGCGAGTATCTCGACGAGGAGTCGGCCGGTCGCCTGCGCTACCGCGGCTTCGGCACCAACCTCCCCGGCGGACTCGCCGGCAATCTGCTGCGGCCGTTCAAGAATGCGGCCAATACCAATGTCGTTTGGCACGGGGGACGCCTGCTGGCCCTCTGGGAGGGTGGCCTTCCACATCGGCTAGACCCGCGGACGCTGGCGACCTTGGGGCCGGACGACTTTCAGGGCCGATTGCGCCGCAAGGGCCGCTGGATGACGACGCTCTTGCCGTTCTCGGCGCATCCGCGCATCGATACAGAGAGCGGCGAGCTGATCAACTTCGGCGTCGCCTTCGGGCGGCCGCATCGGCTGATGATCTACCGGGTCAGCGCCGACGGCTGCATGAGCACGCCCGAGGCCCATGATCTGCCGCGCTTCAGCTTTGTGCATGACATCGCCGTCACCCGGCGCTGGATCTGTGTGCTGCTGCCCCGCGCCGATTTCCGCGTCGGCTCGGCGCTACTCGGGCTGCGCTCGGCCGTCGCCTCGTTGCGCTTGGCCACCGAGCAGCCGATGCAGGCAATGCTGATCCCCCGCGACGGCGGGCCGACGCGGCTGATCGAGGCCGTTCCAGGCTTCGTGTTCCATATCGCCCAGGCCTTCGACGATGATGACGGCAAGATCCAGATTGATGCGGTGCGCTTCCGCGATTACCCGGCCTTCGAGGACCTCGCGGGTCTGTTCGCGGAAGGCGCCGACAGCCGCCCGCGGCTCGAGCGCTTGACGCTGGACCCGGAGCGGGGAGGCTGCACGCTCCGCAGCTGGAGCGAGCGCGGGTTCGAGCTGCCGACCACGGCCCCGGGGGCCTTCGGGGCCCAGCATCGGTTCATCCACGGCATCGGTGCGCCAGGCGAGCGCGGCGTGCCCTTCTTCACTGCGATTCAGCGGCTCGACACCGAGACCGGTCAGATGCAGGTGCTGGACCTCGGCCGGGACCTGCCCGGCGAGCCGGTCCTTGCGCCCGGCTGTGGTGCAGCGGCCGGCAGCGGCGACGGCTGGCTGCTCTCGCTCGTCAACCGGATCGAGGCCGGGCGATCGGAGCTGCTGGTGCTGCGCGCGGCCGATTTGAGCGTTCAGGCGACGCTGCGGCTGCCGCATGCGGTGCCGCTGGGCTTCCACGGCTGTTGGGTCGAGCGCTGCGCGCTGCCTGCGTCGGCGCCAAAGACTGACCGAGCAACCTGACCAGTTGCCTCATTCGGCGCCTGATCCCGCTCCTGATCCCGCTCCTGATTTGGCCCCGATCCTGCGCCAGACGACGCCCCAGATCGGATTAGCGCATCGCGGCGATCACGGCACCATCCTCGCCGCGTCGGCAATCCAGCGTGGTCAGCTCGACCCCGGTCATCACGCGAATGGTCAGTTGGTCAGATTGCGCCGCGGTCACGCCCTCGAACTGGGTGCCGGGCGGCAGCGATGGCAGATGCAGCTCGAGGCAGTCGCGACCGAGCTGCGGATCGATGTCCACCGGTGGCTCCTGGGGGCCGCAGGCCACCAGGCCCAGCGCCGAGAGGATGCTCAGCAGAGAGAGGGCACGTTTGCGCATTGGCATCTCAATTCAGTTCCATCAACTGGAGCAGCTCCTCGCTGCTCATCACATGGCAGTAGATCATATTGATGATCGCAAGCTCTTGCTCGTGCAGCGCGTCGGTGCCGGCGGCGCAGCAATCCTCGAGCAGGATCACCTGGAAGCTTTCGTCGGCGAGGCTGCGCACCGTCGAGGAGACGCACTGATCGGTGTAGATGCCGGTCACGATCAGGTTGCGGATGCCCATGTTGCTGAGGATCAGGCGCAGGTTGGTGCCGGTCAGCGCGCTGTCGGTGGTCTTGGTCACCACGATCTCGCCGGGTGCCGGCGCCAGCTCGGGGATGATCTGTGAGGCCTCGCTGTCCTTCGGCATCAGCAGGTTGTTCCAGCCCGGCATCTTCTGGCTGAGCGAGCGATCACGCCCGTCCTCGAGCTGGCAGGCGATGCGCGCGTGGATCACGTCCAGGCCGTTGTCGCGGAATCGCTGTTGCAGGGCCTGCAGGCGCGGGATCACCGTGGAGCGCATGCGCTCGTGGAACGGCGCCCAGCGCGCGCGTTCGGCGGGGTCGTCGTGCAGGACCATGCCGTAGTTCTGCACATCGATGCAGAGCAGGGCGGTCTCGGCGTGGGGCAGCACGGGATCGGCGGGCTCGGGGGCGCCCTGGTAGTAGAACGAGCGGTGAGCGGTCTTCCAATGCATGAGGACGGGCTCCAGGTCGTTTGCGGTGGCGGCGGATGCGGGACGGCTGATCCGCTCTCACTCTGCCAGATCGGTTGCGGGTCGTCACCCGCTGCTCGCTGGCCGTGTTGCGGATCTTCAATGCCTTAGCCAGGCTAATCCTTAGACTTTTGCTCAGTCTTGGTCCACACCGCGTCGCGGCTATCACCCCATGTCTGAGCTTGCCCTCGACTCACGTCGACTTCCCAACTTCCCGATCGCCTTCTTTGCGATGGTCATGGGCCTGTCTGGGCTCACCATCGCCTCGGAGAAGGCGCAGCAGGTGTTTGCGATCGATCTTGGCTTTAATCTTAACCTCTGGATGGCCGGGACCACCGCCGCCGTCTTCGCGCTGCTCGCGCTTGTCTATCTTGCGAAGCTGGTGGTCTATCCGCGCACCGTGCTCGAGGAGTTGCGCCATCCGATCAAGCTCAACTTCTTCGCCGCGATCTCGATCAGCCTGCTCCTGCTCTCGATCGCCTTCCTGCCGGTGGACGAGGCCATCAGTCGCCCGCTGTGGATGATTGGCGCCAGTCTGCACCTGCTGTTCACCCTCTACATCGTCAGCGTCTGGATCCACCACGAGCACTTCGAGGTGCACCATATGAATCCGGCCTGGTTCATCCCCGCGGTGGGTAATGTGCTGGTACCGGTGGCTGGGGTGCACCTGGGGTTCATCGATATCTCCTGGTTCTTCTTCAGCATCGGGATGCTGTTCTGGGGCCTGCTGATGACGATCATCTTCTATCGCCTGCTGTTCCATGCCCCCATCCCCGAGCGCTTCATGCCGACGCTGTTCATCCTGATCGCGCCGCCGGCAGTGGGCTTCATCGCCTATATGCGCTTGGTCGGCGAGCTCGATCCGGTGGCGATGGTGCTCTATTTCATCGCCCTATTCCTGACGCTGCTACTGTTCGCGCAGGCCCGCTATTTCGCGCGCCTACGCTTCTTCCTGTCGTGGTGGGCGTATACCTTCCCGCTGGCGGCAATCAGCATCGCCAGCATGCTGATGTTCGAGCAGGGTCAAGGCGATCTCTATCGGTGGATCGGCGCCGGGCTGCTCTCGATCCTCGCTCTAGTGGTCTTTTTTCTATTACTGCGAACCCTCTACGCGGTCTTTCGCCACGGCATCTGCGTGCCGGGGCATTAGAGCCGCGCGCGTAGCCAATCCACCTTGGCCACCTTGGCCAACCCCTTGATCAGCCCCTTGACCCGCCTCGGAGAGCCTGAATGAGACAGACCCTGCTGCAAGAGAAGTACCCGATCTACACCCTGGAGGTCGGCAAGGACGAGACCCGATTCGCGGACGCCGAGTCGATCATCGCGTACCTGAAGGCGTGCATCGATGCGCATGAGGTCGCGCGCTACATCGGTGAGTTCGACCATCTGGAGCACACGCGCTCGCTGCCCGCCGGGCAGATCGCCGATGGCATCCAAGCCGCAAGGCACATCCTGTTCTGTTTCGGCACCAAGCTACCCGACCCGCACGTGATGGCGGTTCGGCCGCGCTCGATCGGTGTCGTCGATCAGGGCGACCGGTTCGTTGTGACCTTCCTCGAGGCACCGATGCCGCCCGCGAACGAGGCGATGGAGCGTTGGGTCAAGGCCATCGTGGAGCAGCCAACGCCGATTGCGGCCTGAGTCAGGAGCAATTCGAGCCCGGCGCATGCAGCCTCTGCGCGCGGACGGTATGGACGCGATGGAACCGATAGATCAGCTCACACCGCGCTGCACGTCGGGTTTCAGCGGCTCGCCGCAGCGCTTGCAGAGGTAACGCTGGCCCTTGGCGACCTTGTTGTGGCGGATGCTCGAGAGCCGATGCCGCATGCAGCTGCAGTGATAGTCGAAGTACTGGAGCCGGCGCGCGTCGAGTCCGTGAACATCGTAATCGTGGCAGCGTGTCGGCTCCGCGCCGAGCTCGCGCATGATGCGCTGCCATTCCGGTCCGTGCGGGCGAATACGCGAGCCGTAGCGCCGATAGGCCAGTACATGGGCCACCTCGTGCGGTACGGTGCGCGCCAGGAAGTCGGGGCCCTCGCGCTCGAGCAGCGCGAGGTTGTAGCGGATCTGGGTGCGACCATTCGGGTGCATGCGCACCTGTCCCGCCGCTTTGCCACGCAGGTCGAAGCGGATCTCGACGGCGCCGTCTGGCGCTCGCGAGTCCGTTCCCAGCGTCGTCTCCGTTGTCGGGCCAGGCCCGCGGGCCAATAAAGCGTAGGTCTGGGCGCGGACACGCTCGATCAGGCGCGCGAGCTCGGTGCCTCGGGGATCGCGGCTTGCGTTCTGGTTTTGCGTTTCGCTGACGATGAGGCTATCATCCGTAGGCTGAGATACAAGGGTGGAGTCGGGATCTCCCGCTCGACGCCCCAGGCGCGATGGCCCCGGTATCGGGGTTTTTTTTCATCCGCGATCCGCTGCAGACCCCAGGCGAGGCTGCTTCCGGCAGAGGCTCGCGCGGTGCTGCTCCGAACAAGGGGGCCCCTGGCCCTCTTTTTTGTTTCTGGGCAGCCGGCGACCGGTTGGCGCCGACGGGATGATAACAGCGGTATTGAGTGCGTGATGCAACGGGCAAATGATCGACTGACAATCCTGGTGCGATCGGTCGTCGAGCCAATGGGCTACGAGGCGCTCGGTATCGAGCACGTCTCGGCCGGGAGCGCGCAGGCTGTCGTGCGGGTCTATATCGATCACGCCAAAGGCATCACGGTCGACGACTGCGAGGCCGTGAGCCGCCAGCTCAGTGGCGTCCTCGATGTCGAGGACCCGATCAGCGGCCGCTACGATCTCGAGGTCTCGTCACCTGGGCTCGATCGGCCGCTGTTCACCATCGAGCAGATCGAGCGTCAATGCGGCAGCCGCATTCGCGTGCGGCTCGAGCAGAAGCTCGATGGGCGCCGCAACTTCGAGGGCGAGGTCCTCGGGGTGAGCAGTGACGGCCAGACGCTGGCGCTCGGTCTCGATGATGGCCCAGCGCAACGGCGGGTCGAGCTGCCGGTGGAACAGATCGAGAGCGCTCGCGTTGTACCCGACTTCAACCTTTCACAGTCCGCTCGCTGAACCGGATGCCGGACGGGCCGAGAGCGACCGACATCAGGGTAAGGACCGATGAACAAAGAGATTTTGATGGTCGTCGATGCCGTCTCGAACGAGAAGGATGTCTCCAAGGGCATCATCTTCGAGGCGATCGAGGCCGCGCTCGCCTCGGCGACGCGCAAGAAACACGGTGGCGACATCGAGGTGCGGGTCGCGATTGACCGCGGCACGGGTGATTACGAGACCTTCCGCCGCTGGCAGGTGGTTGAGGACCAAGACGGTGAGCCCCTCGAGGCCCCGGAGCGCCAGATCACCATCTCGGCGGCCAAGGAGCTTGACCCGGCGCTCGAGCTCGGTGGCTATATCGAAGAGCAGATCGAGTCGGTGCTGTTCGGGCGCATCGCGGCGCAGACCGCCAAGCAGGTCATCGTGCAAAAGGTGCGCGAGGCCGAGCGCGCAAAGATCGTCGAGCTGTTCAAGAGCCGCGAGGGCGAGCTGGTGACCGGCATCGTCAAGAAGGCCGAGCGCGGCACCATCGTGATCGATCTGGGCAACAATGCCGAGGCCCTGGTGCCGCGCGATCAGGTGATCCCGAAGGAGACCGCGCGCCCCGGCGATCGGCTGCGCGGGCTGCTCTATGAGGTCGCCGCTGAGCTCAAGGGGCCGCAGCTGTTCGTCAGCCGCACCTCGCCGAAGCTGTTGATCGAGCTGTTCAAGCTTGAGGTGCCGGAGGTCGGTGAGGGTGTCATCGAGATCGTCGGTGCGGCACGCGATCCTGGCACCCGGGCGAAGATCGCGGTGCGCACCAATGACCCGCGCATCGACCCGGTTGGTGCCTGCGTCGGCATGCGCGGCTCGCGCGTGCAGGCGGTCTCCAATGAGCTGTTTGGCGAGCGCGTCGACATCATCCCTTGGGATGAGAACCCCGCGCAGTTCGTCATCAACGCCATGCTGCCGGCTGACGTGGTCTCGATCGTGATCGACGAGGACGCGCGCAGCATGGATGTCGCCGTGAAAGAGGAAAACCTCTCGCAGGCGATCGGCAAGGGCGGACAGAACGTGCGGCTTGCCAGCCAGCTCACCGGCTGGGAGCTCAATGTGATGAGCGAAGAGGCGGCGGCGGCGAAGAGCGAAGAGGAGGGGCGCCGCCTGGTCGAACGCTTCATGAGCGAGCTGCGGGTCGATGAGAACGTCGCCGCCGTGCTCGCCGAAGAGGGGTTCACGACCATCGACGAGATCGCCTATGTGCCCGAATCAGAGCTGCTGGCGATCGCCGATTTCGACGAAGAGCTGGTCGGCATCCTGCGCCAGCGCGCGCTCGACGCGCTCACCGCTCAAGCTGCGGCGTCTGGCGAAGATCTGAACGCCGTGCCGGGCGACGACCTGCTGGCCATGCCGACGATGGACGAGGATCTGGCGTATCGCTTAGCGCGGCGCGGCATCCTGTCCGTGGCCGATCTGGCGGATCAGTCCGTGGATGAGCTGTTGGAGATCGGCGGCCTGGACCCGGAGCGTGCAGCCAGCCTGATCATGACGGCCCGCGAGCCCATGTTCGCCGGCTCGGAGAACGACTAGTCATCGGAGGTGCGAATGAGTACTGAAGTCACGGTCAAGCAACTCGCGACGACGGTCGGGATCCCTGTGGAGCGGCTGATCGCGCAGCTGCAAGAGGCGGGCATCTCGGCTCAGGCTGAGGATGCCACCATTACTGAGGGTGAGAAGATCCAGCTGTTGCAGCATCTGCGCCGCAGCCACGCGAAGAAGGAGGAGCCGGCCGAGGAGCCGCGCGGCGATGCGGTGACCATCCGCAGGCGCCCGACTCCAGGTGTCGACGCACGTGGCCAGCGCCCGTCGCGACCGGCGCCGACCCGCGGTGCGGCGCCCCCTCGCGGCGCGGCGGCGCGCACCGGCGGCAAGTCGGTGAACGTCGAGGTGCGGCGTAAGCGCAGCATCAGCAAACGGGGTGCTGAGGCGGCGACGCCGGCGACGAGCGTGCGCAGTGCACCGCGCCCAGAGCCGAGGCCAGAGCCACAGGTCGGCCGGGCGCCGGTCGATGAGCAGCGCCGGCGGGCAGAGCTTGAGGCGCGCCGTGCCGAGGAAGATGCGCGTCGTCTCGCCGACCAGGAAGAGCTCGAAACCCGGCAGCGTGAAGAGGCCCGGCGCCGTGCGGACGAGGAGGCGCGCGCCAAGGCCGAGGCTGAGCGCCGTCGCCAAGAGCAAGACGAGACGGGCGTCGGCTATGCCGCCGTCGAGCGCGATGATGTCATGCCGATGCCGGCCGCGGATGCCGATGCGGTCGAGGGTGAGACCGAGCAGCAGCGTGATGATCGTCGTCGCGCCGCGAAGAAGCATGCTGAGCGCTCCGAGAAGGAGCGCCTTGAGCGCGAGGAGCGCGAGCGCAAGGCCGCCCGCAAAGACAAGGAGGCCACGCGCACCAAGAAGCGCACCCCGGTGACGGCGATCGACGACGAGACCTCCGACGATGCGGTCATCTCGCGGCCGTCGGTGCGCCGGCGCAAGAAGCCCGGCAAGCCGCAGCTGCAAGACAAGCACGGCTTCCAGCGTCCGACCGCACCGGTGGTGCGCGAGGTCGAGGTGCCGGAGACGATCTCGGTTGGCGATCTCGCCGCGCGCATGTCAGTGAAGGCGGGGCAGGTCATCAAGGAGCTGTTCAAGCAGGGCATGATGGTGACCATCAACCAGACGCTCGATCGCGACACCGCGATGCTGGTGGTCGAGGAGATGGGACACAAGGCCGTCGAGGCGAAGGAAGAGGATGCCGAGGACGCGCTCATGGCGCTGCTCGAGGAAGAGGTTGGCCAGGCCGAGGCGCGCCCGCGCCCGCCCGTGGTCACCATCATGGGCCACGTCGACCATGGCAAGACCTCGCTGCTTGACTACATCCGCCGCACCAAGGTCGCGGCTGGCGAGGCCGGTGGTATCACCCAGCATATCGGTGCTTATCACGTCGAGACCGACAAGGGCACGATCTCCTTCCTCGACACCCCGGGCCATGCCGCCTTCTCGGCGATGCGTGCCCGCGGCGCCAAGGCCACCGATATCGTGATCTTGGTTGTGGCGGCCGACGACGGCGTGATGCCGCAGACCATCGAGGCGATTCAGCACTCCAAGGCCGCTGGCGTGCCCGTCGTGGTCGCGGTGAACAAGATGGACAAGCCCGACGCCAATCCGGATCGGGTGATGCAGGAGCTGACTCAGCACGAATTGGTGCCCGAGGAGTGGGGCGGCGACACCATGTTGGTGAAGGTCTCGGCCAAGACCGGCGACGGCATCGACGATCTGCTCGATGCGGTGCTGCTGCAGTCGGAGGTGCTCGAGCTGCAGGCGCCGGTGGATGGGCCAGCCCACGGCACCATCGTCGAATCGAGCCTTGAGAAGGGCCGCGGCACCGTGGCCACCGTGCTGGTGCAGTCGGGGACCCTGCGCGTCGGCGACATGATCGTCAGCGGCTCCGAGCACGGCCGCGTGCGGGCGATGTTCGACGAGCTCGGGCGTCAGGTGAAGAGTGCTGGCCCCTCGATCCCGGTGCAGGTGCTTGGCCTCTCCGGCTCGCCCAACGCGGGCGACGATGTGGTCGCCGTCACCGACGAGCGGCGGGCGCGCGAGGTGGCCGAGTTCCGCCGTGAGCGCGACCGCCAGACCCGAATGGACGAGCAGCGTGGCGCGAACCTCGATCAGCTGTTCTCGCAGCTCAAGGAGGGCGACCTCAAGAGCGTCAACATCATCCTGAAGGCGGATGTGCAAGGCAGTGTCGAGGCCCTGAAAGAGGCCCTGGTGAAGCTCAGCAACGACGAGGTCAAGGTGGCCGTGGTGGCCTCGGGCGTCGGTGGCATCACCGAGTCCGACGCCAATCTGGCCGTGACCTCGAACGCCATCATGCTCGGCTTCAATGTCCGTGCCGATGCGGCGGCGCGTCGGGTCATCGAGGAGCAAGGGCTCGATCTGCGCTACTACTCGGTGATCTATGAGCTGATCGATGACGTCAAGAAGGCGATCTCCGGTCTGCTGAGCCCGATCGTGACCGAGGAGATCATCGGTCTGGCGCAGGTACGCGACGTCTTCCGCTCATCGAAGTTCGGCGCCATCGCCGGCTGTATGGTGGTCGAGGGCGTGATCCGCCGCAACAGCCCGATCCGCGTGCTGCGCGACAACGTGGTTATCTACGAAGGGGCCCTGGAGTCGCTGCGTCGCTTCAAGGAGGACGTCAGTGAGGTCAAGAACGGCACCGAGTGTGGCATCGGCGTGAAGAACTATAACGACGTGCAGCCAGGTGATCAGATCGAGGTCTTCGAGCGCAAGGAGCGCCCGCGCGAGCTATGACCAGGCTGACCCCGAGCAGTCCGGGCGGTCGCCTGGCGCGTCGCCAGCCTTGGTTGAGCCCGCTGCTGCTTGGGGGCACAGCGCGATGAGTCGAGCACCGCAACGCGGTTTCGATCGCGGTGAGCGTATTGGCGCTGAGCTGCTGCGTGAGCTCACTGGGCTGCTGCGCCGTGCCAAGGACCCTCGGCTCGGTGAGATCACCTTGCACGAGGTGCGCGTCAGCCGCGACCTCGCGCACGCCAAGGTCTTCTTCACCTGCTTCCCGATGGATGAGTCGGCGGCCGAACAGCAGCAGCTGTTGAACCGCAACCTCGCGGGCTTCCTTCGCCATGAGCTCTCGCGCACCGCGC
The DNA here is from genome assembly GCA_964617675.1 of uncultured Halochromatium sp. GTDB lineage: Bacteria > Pseudomonadota > Gammaproteobacteria > Chromatiales > Chromatiaceae > Lamprobacter. The sequence continues at coordinate 10,972 of CAZTYV010000023.1, forward strand.
GTCTGCGCACGGTGCCGCAGCTGACCTTCGTGCACGATGAATCGGTGCTGCGCGGCGAGCGCCTATCCGCCCTGATCGATCAGGCCAATTCGCAGACTAACAGCGGCAATGAGCACTGGGGGCAGGAGGCGATCGACGCCTCCGAGACCAAAGGCTGAATCCGCCCCCAATCGGGAACATCATGGGTAGACGACGCAGACGAGGCCGCGAGGTCAACGGCATCCTCTTATTGGATAAGCCCGTGGGGCTCTCTTCCAACCAGGCATTGCAGCGGGTCAAGCGTCTGTTTGACGCACAAAAGGCGGGGCATACCGGGAGTCTAGACCCGCTCGCCACCGGGCTGTTGCCGCTGTGCCTCGGTTACACCACCAAGTTCTCCGCCTTTCTGCTCGATGCCGATAAGCGCTATCGCGTCCTCGTGCGCCTGGGCGAGACCACCGAGACCGCCGATGCCGAGGGCGAGGTGATCGCCACTGCGCCGGTGGAGGGGATCACCGAGGCGATGGTGCTCGAGGTGCTGAGCGAATTCGTCGGTCTGATCGAACAGTTGCCGCCCATGTATTCGGCGGTCAAGCACGACGGGCAACGGCTGTACAAGCTCGCGCGCGAGGGCAAAGAGGTCGAGCGCACCCCGAGGCAGATCCACATCCATCGGCTCGAGCTGCGCGAGCTCGCGCTGCCTGACATCGAGCTTGATGTGCACTGCTCCAAGGGCACCTATGTGCGCACCCTCGCCGAGGATATCGGCAAGCGGCTCGGCTGCGGAGGCCATGTGGCGGCGCTACGGCGCACCGGCGTGGGGCCCTACATCGAGGGCGAGGCCGCGTTCGTGACCCTCGCCGAGCTCGAGGCGCGGGCCGAGGAGCAGGGTGCGGAGTCATTGGATGCGCTCCTGTTGCCCTTGGAATCGACCTTGGGCCACTGCCCCGCGGTGCGGCTCTCCGCCAACAGCGCCTTTTATCTCAGCCAAGGCCAGCCGGTGCTCGTCCCGCAGGCGCCGACCGAGGGTCTGGTGCGGCTCTACGACGTCAGCGATCACTTCCTCGGGGTCGGCGAGATCCTCGACGATGGGCGGGTCCAGCCGAAACGATTGATCTGAGGGTTGGTTTCAAACCGATGACGAAGCCCGTAGAATCGCGCTCGTCTTGATGCCAACGCGAGAGCACCCGCAGGCGCTGCACGCACGCATTCAACGTCTCGTCCCTGAGGTCATTGTTGGGGAACGAGGCCAATCAGGCTGGCGCTGATCGCAGCGCCGCTATCGACCAGGAGAGATCCAATGACAATGACCGCAGAAGAAAAGCGCCAGATCGTCGAAGAGCACGGTCGCGGCACCAATGACACCGGCTCACCCGAGGTCCAAGTTGCGCTGCTGACGGCCCGCATCAAGCAGCTGACCGGGCACTTCACCGAGCACAAGCATGACCATCACTCGCGCCGCGGTCTGGTGCGCATGGTCAACTCGCGCCGGAAGCTGCTCGACTATCTCAAGCGCAAAGACCTTGACCGCTATCGCGCGCTGATCCAGAAGCTTGGACTCCGCCGATAGACGCAAGCCATGTTGATGGTGGCGCCTGCCTACCCTCGTGGTGGGCGCGCTGCCTGACTCCCATGTCAGGCGCTGGCCGTGCCTGACCCCCGTTTGGGGACCACCCAGAGGACCGTCCTAGTGACCCCTATCCGCAAGACTTTTCAATACGGCGATCAGACGGTAACGCTCGAGACCGGTGAGATCGCGCGCCAGGCCGACGGTGCGGTCCTGGTCAATGTCGATGACACCGTGGTGCTGGTGACGGTGGTCGTCGACAAACGGGCGACGGAGATGAAGGACTTCCTGCCGCTGACCATCGATTACCAAGAGAAGACCTATGCCGCCGGGCGCATCCCCGGCGGCTTTTTTCGTCGTGAGGGCCGGCCGAGCGAGGCCGAGATCCTGACCTCACGGCTGATCGACCGTCCGGTCCGTCCGCTGTTCGCGAAGGGCTTCGGGCGTGAGGTGCAGGTGATCGCCACCGTCAAATCGCTGAATCCGGCGGTCAATCCCGAGGTGCCGGCCCTGATCGGCGCATCGGCGGCACTCTCGATTGCCGGCCTGCCCTTCAATGGCCCCATCGGCGCCGCGCGCGTCGGTTACAAGAACGGCGAGTACATCCTCAATCCGGCCGTGATCGGCCTGAGCCCTGACAGCGATCTGGATCTGATCGTCGCCGGCACCGAGAGCGCCGTGCTGATGGTGGAATCCGAGGCGCGCAGCCTCTCTGAGGAGATCATGCTGGGCGCCGTGCTGTTCGGACACGATCAGATGCAGGTGGTGATCCAGGCCATCAAGGAGCTCGCGGCTGAGGTCAATAAGCCGTCGATCGAGTGGGAGCCGGTGCAGACCGATCCCGAGCTCAAGGCCGCAGTGGCCGACGCCTGCGCCGACAAGCTCGGTGAGGCCTACCGTATCCAAGACAAGATGGAGCGCTACGCCGCGCTGACCGAGATCCGCAAGGCCGTCTTCGAGCAGCTCGCTGGCGAGGACTCGCCCTGGCCGCAGCCTCAGGTCTACGGCGCGGTCGAGAAGCTGGAGAAAGAGATCGTGCGCGGGCGCATCCTGGCCGGCGAGGCGCGCATCGATGGTCGCGATACCAAGACCGTTCGGCCCATCCATATCCGTACCGGCGTGCTACCGCGCACCCACGGCTCGGCACTGTTCACCCGCGGCGAGACCCAGGCCATCGTGGTCACCACGCTCGGCACCGAGCGCGACTCGCAGATCATCGACTCGCTCGACGGTGAGCGTCGCGAGCCGTTCATGCTGCACTACAACTTCCCGCCGTTCTGTGTTGGCGAGACCGGCCGAGTCGGCAGCCCAAAGCGGCGCGAGATCGGCCATGGCCGCCTGGCCAAGCGTGGTGTGCTGGCCTCGATGCCAAGCCTAGCCGAGTTCCCCTACTCGATCCGCGTGGTCTCCGAGATCACCGAATCGAACGGCTCGAGCTCGATGGCCAGCGTCTGCGGCACCAGCCTCTCGCTGATGGACGCGGGCGTGCCGATCAAGTCGCCGGTGGCCGGCGTCGCCATGGGGCTGATCAAGGACGATGATCAGTTCGCGGTGCTGACCGACATCATGGGCGATGAGGACCACCTCGGTGACATGGATTTCAAGGTTGCCGGCCCCGCCGAGGGCATCAACGCCCTGCAGATGGACATCAAGATCGACGGCATTACCCGCGAGATCATGGAGCAGGCGCTGGCGCAGGCGAAGGACGGCCGGCTGCACATCCTCGGTGAGATGAACAAGGTCATCGACACCCATCGCGCAGAGATGTCCGAGCATGCCCCGCGCATCATCGAGTTCAAGATCCACCCGGAGAAGATCCGCGACGTCATCGGTAAGGGCGGCTCGACCATCCGCGCGCTGACCGAGGAGACCGGGGCGACCATCGATATCAACGATGACGGACTGGTCAAGATCTTCTCGGTGCAGAAGAGTGCCGGCGAGGAGGCGAAGAAGCGGATTCGCCTCATCACTGCCGATGTCGAGGTTGGCCGGATCTACGAGGGCAAGGTCGCGCGTCTGATGGACTTCGGCGCCTTCGTCACCATCCTGCCCGGCCGCGATGGTCTGGTGCACATCAGCCAGATCAGCGATGAGCGCGTCGAGCGTGTCAGCGACAAGCTCAAGGAGGGCGATGTGATTCGCGTCAAGGTGCTCGAGGTCGACAAGCAGGGCCGCATCCGGCTGAGCATGAAGGCGGTCGCAAGCGATGAGGCGCCGGAGGGCTGAACGCGAGTCCGCACGCGCTCAGTGAGCGCGAGCCGCGGCTGGCTCCGGCAGGGGTCGGCCGCAGCGGCTGCGGCCCGCCGGGCTCATTCCTCGCAGGAGAGACCGAAGGCGATCATGCCTTCTTCGAGATGGTCCGAGACCATCGGATGGGCTAACACATAGGCCGCCGCACGGATGCTGAAGTCGCCCAAGGCCTCGTCAACGGCGTCCTCCCATTCCTCAATACTGAAGTCGCCGCGCCCCACCCACATCAGGGCCACCAATTCTGAGCGCTGGCGCTCGGACATCTCATTGACGATGCTGTTAAATTCGGCAACGTTATAGTCGTCGCTATGATCCGCTAATACCTGCAGCGCCCAGTCATCGCTGGGGTTCGTCGGCACCTCTGGAAACACCACCTCTTCCTTGGCCTGAAACTCCCGGGCCAGGTCGATCAGTGAACAGAGCGTGTCCAATGGGATGTGCAGCCGCACCTTCACCTCCTCGAGCCCATCTGCTTCGGGCCGTCGTGATCATCGTCACTGCAGTGTACTACGCGCTGTTTCGCCGCTTGTCTGATCAGGAACAACCATTGATGGAGTCGCGCCATGTCGTCACCACTGCGCTTCTGGACCGAGGTCTTCCGCACAACCAGTCAGACCTGGCTGCAGAGTCAGGCCTTCATCTATGCCGCGGCCTTGGCCTTCTTCACCGTCTTCTCGATCGCCCCGGTCTTGATCATCGCGGTGACCGTCGCCGGTGTCGTCCTTGGACCCAAGGCCGCTGAGGGGGCGCTGCTCGACCAGCTCGAAGAGGTGGTGGGTCCGCAGGCGGCCGGTGTCATCGAGACCGCGTTGGCCAATTCGCAGATCGCCGAGGCCGGCATCTGGCCAACGCTGCTCGGCATCGCCGCGATCCTGTTGGGTGCGACCACGGTGTTCGCGCAGATGCAGGTCTCGTTCAACAACATCTGGGGCGTGGCGCCGAAGCCGTCCAAGAACAGTCTGTGGCTCTGGGTCCAAGCGCGCGTGCGCTCGTTGGCGGTGATCCTCGCCATCGGCCTGGTGCTGCTGCTGTCCTTGCTCGCGAGCGTGGCGCTCAACAGCGCCATGGCCTACACCGAGCAATGGCTGTTCGCCTCCGATCCCATCCTGCGGATGCTCGATAGTCTGCTCTCGTTGGCGGTACTCACGCTGCTGTTCGCGGCCATGTTCAAGATCCTGCCCGACGTCCTGCTGCGCTGGAGCGATGTGCTGCTCGGCGCCTTCATCACGGCCCTGCTGTTCACGCTCGGGCGCATGCTGATCGCGGCCTACCTGGCGCACACCGCCACCGCCTCCACCTACGGCGCTGCCGGCTCCTTGGCGCTGCTGCTGCTGTGGGTGAACTACTCGGCGCTGATCATGCTCTTCGGGGCGGCCTTCACCCGCGCGCACCTCGAGGCGCGCGGTCAGCCGATTCGCCCGACACCGCTGGCCGTGGCCGTGCAACCGCGCCTGTTTGCTGACGAGCGGGCCTAACGACCACTGGCGTCGAGCACCTGGCCGCGCGCGGGTGCAACGCTCGACCCCAGAGGCGCCGCTGGCTCCCGGGTCTTGGCGTCGAGCGATTGGGTTCCGCGCACACACCCATATCTCTCCGCCAACCCAATGTAAACGACCCACGCCCCGGAGCCGATCACCAATGAAACGGATGCCCCTTAGCCTGGCCCTGCTGTTCGCTGCCGTTGCCGTCAGTGCTACCGCCGCCGAACTGTCCCCCGACGGCCGCCCCCACTTCTCGGGCAAGGAGGCCACCAGCCTCGAAGAGGCCATGGACCACTTCAAAGCGGCTAACGACGAGCTTGAAGCGTACCTGGAGCACGAGAACCTCCCGCGAGCCGACCTTGCGCATATCCATGAGCTGACCTACACGCTCGAGAATGCCCTCGCCAAGATCCAGGAGGAGCTCGGGGCCCTGGCCGTCACCCTGGAAGAGGTGCACCTCGCGTCGGAGAAGGGCGATGCCGACAGCGTTCGCGAGTCTGGACGTCGGTACCTGTCGATTGCAGAGGAGTTCGACGACTAGTCGAGATGCGTGGCGGGCCATGCGCAGGCGAACGCGATGCCTCGACATAGCGCTCCCGCGCTACCCTGCCTGCAATGAGCTGCCTGTCGCCGTTGCTGTTGGACCTTGGTCCTCAGCTTCATCCACGACCGGCATCTCCACCCTGGCCACGAGGCCCGTACCAGGCCGGTTCTCAAGCCAAACGCGCCAGCCTTGCGCCTGGGCAAGCTGCCGGACAATCGCCAGCCCGAGGCCGGTGCCACCCGTGTGCGGACTACGCGAGTGCTCGACGCGATGGAAAGGTCGAAAGACCGCATCCAGCTCGGCGATTGGTATACCAGGCCCCTGGTCCAGCACGCTGATGCAGCAGTGCGTGCCTATGCACCGCGCCAGCAGCTCAATCGTTTGTGTCCCGGCGTAGCGTTGGGCGTTGTCGAGGAGATTGGCGAGCACCCGCCGAAGGGCCGACGCGGCGGTTCGGATCGTTATTGGAGCGCAGCTGACCTTGACATCGGCGCCGGTCGCACGGGCCGCCTGCGCAAGCTCATCCAAGAGCGTCGACAGATCAACCGGCTGCGGGCTCTCCTGACTCAGCCCGCGTGCGAGCATCAGGACATCACCAACGAGCCGATCCATCTCGCCAATATCCTGATCCAGACGCTCGATCCAGGCCGGGCTTGGTCTGCGCTGGAGCATCTCGAGCGCGAGGCGCATGCGCGCCAGCGGCGTGCGTAGGTCGTGTGACAGGCCAGCGAGCAGCGTCGTTCGTGCCTCGAGTAGCTCATGAATCTGCTGACTCAGCCGATTGAACCGATGCGCGAGACCGGCGAGCTCACGCGGGCCCTTCTCCGGCAGCAGCGTCGGTGTTTCGCCGCGGCCCAGGGTTGCGGCCGCGGCATCGAAGCGCTGGATCGGTTTCAGGATATCGCCACCCAGCCACCAAGCGGCGATGGCCGCGAGCAGCAGCCCGGCGCTCAGCGTCAGGATCAGGGTGGCCAAGGGGCGAGGACCCACGCGGCTTCGCGAAAAGCCGATCCATAGGGTTTCGTGACCGCCCGGCAGACCCGCCCAGAGCCAGCACTCGCCGGCCTGCTGAACGCTGAGTATCTCGACCGCCTGCGCCGTGCGCGAGGCCAGTCGGCGTTCGAGCGCCCGCAGATAGAGCCCGGGACGTGCCACTGATTCGGCCGCAGGCGGCGGCTCGCTGCTGAGCGCCAGTTCGTGGGCGTGCAGCAGCTCCTTCTCGAAGGCGGGTCGCGTACCGGGCGGAAGCTCGCTCCACGTCTGTGCCGCCAGTACCACTAGCCCGGCTAGATCGCTGGACGCCCGTTCGGCCATCGGTTGCATCAGGAGGAACGCGACGGCGAGCGCTGAAACGACCTCGAACAGCACGAAGATCGGTGCCAGGCGAAGGGCGTTTTGCTGGCGAAGACTGCGCTGATTCAGCATGGGCGCAGGTCAGTCCGCCGCGCCTTTGGGATTGAACAGATAGCCGAGTCCGCGCACTGTGCGGATGTAGCACGGCTGGGCGGCGTCCGGCTCGATCTTGCGCCGCAGCCGCGCCACCCGCAGGTCAACTGTGCGATCGAAAGGGTCACGGTCATAGCCCTTAAGCAGGTCGAGCAGTAGGTCGCGGCTCAGCACCCGCCCGGGCCGGTCGATGAGCACCTCGATCAGGTCATATTCCGCTCCGGTCAGGCCGATGTCGACGTCCCCCTTGAGCAGTCGCCGCGCTGCACGATCGAGCCGAAACGGACCAAAGCGGTCGCGTTCTGTCGTCCCCTCCTGCCCCGCCTGGCCGCGCCTGAGCAGCGCCCTGAGACGAGCTAGCAGCTCGCGTGGACTGAAGGGCTTGGGCAGGTAATCGTCGGCGCCAAGCTCAAGGCCGACGATCCGGTCGACCTCCTCGCCGCGCGCCGAGAGCATCAGGATGGGCATCTGTGATTGTGCGCGCAGCTCCCGCGTCAGGGTGAGCCCGTCGACCCCGGGCAGCATGAGATCCAGCACGATGGCATCGGGCTCGGCACGCTGTATTGCCGCATGCATGGCCTGGCCGTCCGCCGCGAGATCGACGATGAAGCCGGTGTCGGTGAGGTAGGCCTGGAGGAGCGCCCGCAGCGCGGGGTCATCGTCCACCACTAGAATGCGATTGTGCGGCCTGTTCATGCACCGAGCTTAGCGAAGAATCACTTCTCGAGTGCGCTTTCATGTCTCGCCGATACAGATTGATACAGAGCGCGACGGGACAGACACGCCGTTGAGGCATGGCGGGCGCAGACTTTCCTCGTCAGCACCACCGAGACCGCGATGACGACATTCTCGAACCGACTCTATCTGCTGATGCTTTTGCTAGGTCCGGCGGCAACGCTCGGTGCGGAGACGCTTGGGCTGGAGTCCGGCGGCCTGGATCTCAGGTTGCTGCAAGAGGATATCCCAAGCAGCCAGCCGGCTCCGACGTCACCACGGCTAGGGGATCAGCGACCGAACCTTGGCGCACAGCCGATGACGGGCAGCAGCAGAGTGGAGGACGGGCGCTCAAGGGGCGGATTCCGAACCGATCTGCCCTACGGCGCAGGCTATGAGGCTCGACAAGGACAGGGCCGGAACGAGCGCCAGAACCAAGGAGGGCAGCAGCGCGGCATGGGCCAGGGCGGCGGCCGAGGCATGGGTAGCGGTCGCGGGCGATGATTGCTGACGACTCAGTCACTGACACAAGAGGGTGATCGCATGAACAGCTCTAGATTGATCAAAGGCCTGATGCTGGCCGCTCTGACCGCCTTTGCAATCCCGATGGATGCTCAAGCCGGCCGCGGCGGCAGTGGCGGCAATGGACAGGCCGCAGGCGGTGGCGGCCAAGGTGCGCCTGCACCGGCCGCAGTGCTCAGCGCCGAGGAGGCCAGCACGCTGCTTTGGATGCGCGAGGAAGAGAAGCTGGCCCGTGACGTTTATCTGACGCTGGACATGCAGTGGAACCTGGTCGTGCTCGAGCGGATTGCCGTTTCCGAGCAACGCCACTTCGATGCCCTGGGCGGTAAGATCGAACGCTACGCCTTGACCGACCCCGTCCTGCCGGGCGTTGGCAACTTCAGTGATCCTGAGCTTCAGAGTTTGTACCAGGACTTACTGGCGATGGGATTTGAATCCTCAGCTCAAGCGCTGGTCGTCGGGGCAACCATTGAGGACCTGGATATCTTCGACCTGCAACGGGCGATCGATGAAACCGATGAGCCTGACCTGAAGCGAACCTACGGACATCTACTCGAAGGCTCCAAGCATCATCTGCGCGCCTTTGTTAGAGAGTTGCGTGCGCTTGGCCTCGACTACGAGCCACAGTACATCGACCCGCTGTTCTTCGACGCCATCGTGGGTATCTGAGATTGCAGGCTGCCGAAACAGGCATCGGTGGCAGGTTGAATGCACTTAGAATGTCGGTCGCGAGAGCGGCCGACCAGGCTCCTTTGTCAGCGGTTCGTCAGCTCGGTTGATGCAAACTCGGCTCCTGTGGTGGCCAACCCGGCCATCCTGTCGTTCAATCAACCAGGTCTCCAACAACCGGACCAGGACCCGAATATGCAATACCGCACCCGCATTGCCGCAACCAACACAGGCCGCGCGAAGCGCGCCGGGACTGCCACCCTGCGCACTGGCTCCCTAATGGGTGTCGCGCTCCTGGTACTCAGCGCCAGCGCTCAGGCCAGCCCTGACGATCACGATCAGGCCAGGGCCGCACTCGAGGCCGGGGAGATCCGCCCTATCGGTGAGATCCTGACCAAGGCCGGTGCTGAGGTTCCTGGCGATGTGGTCGAGATCGAGCTCGAGCGCGAGCGCGGCCGCTGGGTCTATGAGCTGAAGATCATCGCCACCGATGGCCGCCTGCTCGAGGTCGAGATGGATGCCAGTGATGCAAGCCTGATCGAGGTTGAGCAGAAGCATCGTCGGGACTAGGCTGAGCCATGCGCGTTCTGCTCGTTGAGGACGACGACCGGCTCGCCGCTGGCGTCGGTGCAGCGCTCGATGCCGCTGGGTTCCTGACCGAGCGCGTGAGCGATGGCGAGGAGGCCTGGTTTCGCGGTGACACCGAGCAATATGCGGCAGTGATCCTCGACCTCGGGCTGCCAAGCATGGACGGGCTCTCGGTGCTGCGCCGCTGGCGCAGTGCCGGGCAGCGCTTCCCGGTGCTGATCCTGACCGCACGCGGCGACTGGCAGGAGCGGGTCGAGGGCATCGATGCCGGCGCTGATGATTACCTGCCGAAGCCCTTCCAGATGCAAGAGCTGCTGGCTCGGCTGCGCGCGCTGGTGCGTCGGTCCGCCGGTCAGGCCTCGCCCGTGCTCGAGATCGGCGGGCTGCGCCTGGATACGCGCCAGATGCAGGTCAGTCGCGACGGCGTGCCGGTGCACCTCTCGCCGCAGGAGTATCGGTTGGTTGCCTACCTGATGCAGCACGCCGGGCGCGTGGTCTCGCAGCTGGAGCTGACCGAGCAGCTCTACGCACAGGATTTCGAGCGCGAATCCAACGCCGTCGAGGTGCTGGTAGGGCGGGTGCGGCGCAAACTGGGCGGCGAGCTGATCCAGACCCGGCGCGGCTTTGGCTATCTGATCGAGCCATGACCCGCCGCTCCCTGCGCGCACGGCTCGGGATCGCGGCGGCGATCTCGATCACCCTGGCCTTGCTGGTCGCCGGTGTCGGCTTGGTCATGCTGTTCGAGCGCCATGTCGAACGGCGCATCGGCGCTGAGCTCAAGGCCCAGCTCGATCAGCTCGCGGCCAGTCTGCAGATCAGCGCCGATGGGCAGGTGGAGGTCGTGCCAACGCCGGTCGATCCGCGCTTCGAACAGCCACTCGGCGGCCTCTACTGGCAGATCGACGATGAGACCGGCGCTGAGCGCCGACTCGGCGTCACCCGCTCGCGCTCGCTCTGGGACAGCCGACTGCAGGTGCCACTGGATGAGCCCGGGCCCGGCACGGTCCACGCCCACCGCCTGACCGGTGCGCAGAGCGGCCCGAATGGCCAAGCCTTGCTCGTGCGTGAGCGCCTGATCTTGCTCGAGCACGACAGCGGCACTCGCCGGCTGCGGCTGATCACCGCCATCGATGCCGATGAGCTGAGCCGAGCCCGCAACGCCTTCGCGACCGATATCCTGCCCTATCTGGTGCTGCTCGCCGTGCTGCTTGGGCTCGCGACCTTTGCCCAGATCCGCGCGGGTCTGGCACCGCTCGAGGCCCTGCGTCGCGGCGTCGGCGCGGTGCGCTCAGGCCAGGGCCGAAGGCTCGATGCCACCTACCCGGACGAGGTGATGCCTTTGGTCACGGAGGTCAACGCCTTGCTTGCGGCCCGCGAGCAGGCCGTCGAGCGTGCCCGTGCCTGGACCGCCGATCTGGCGCACGGACTCAAGACCCCGCTCGCCGCCCTGGGTGCCGATGCCGAGCGCTTGCGTGCCGAGGGCAATAGCGCCGTTGCCCGCGATCTTGATCAGCTCGCCGAGGCCATGCGTCGCCGCGTCGATCGCGAGCTGATCCGCGCCCGTTTGCGCTCGGGCACAGCCACTCATCAGGCTCGTGCCGAGGTTGGGGAGACCATCGAGCGGCTGCTGCGCACACTGCGTCGCACCCCATTCGGCGAGCGCCTCGACTGGTCGGTCCAGTCCCCGATGCCCGCGCTCGCGGCGCTGATGCCCGGGGACCTGTTGGAGCTCCTCGGCAACCTGCTCGAGAACGCCGCGCACTGGGCCAAAACGCGCGTCGAGATCCGGGTCGAGAGCGGCCATCCGATTCGCGTTTGCGTCAGCGATGATGGCCCCGGTGTTCCCGCCTCCGAATGGCACCGCCTCGGTGAGCGCGGTCTGCGACTGGATCAGCGCACCCAGGGCAGCGGACTGGGGCTCGCCATCGTGCGCGACGTGATCGATGCCTACGGCGGCGAGCTGACCTTTGCCAAGGCCGCGATCGGCGGGCTCGAGGTCCGGCTCAGCCTGCCGGCGCTCCTGAGCGAGGTCCCCGTGCCTATCGAGCCGCCCACCAATGCCTGAAGCGGCCCTCAGTCACCCAAGCCGCCCCGTCGAGCGCCGGCGGCTCGCACGGAGCCTCGGCGTCAGAGCAGAAGCTTCCACAGCGAGAGCAGCCCAAGGCCGAGGGTGAGCCCTCCGATCGCCGCGCGGATGGTCGATTCCTTCAGCCCCTTGATCGTGATCGTCGCGACCGGCACGGAGAGTAGGGCGCCGATAGCGAGCGGCAGCGCGAGTGACCAGTCGAGCCTGTTGCCCAGGGCTAGAAAGGCCAAGAGTGCGATCAGGCAGGTGAAGGCCTCGGCCAGCGATGTGACGGCAACCGCCTGCTTGGCCGGCACCCCTGAGACGACCTGCCCGGCTGTCACCAACGGGCCATAGCCGCCGCCAGACAGGCCTTTATTGAAGGCGGCGACGACCCCGATGGTGACGATGGCGCCCGGTCGGTAAGGGATGCGACGGCGCCAGGTGGCCAGGACCAGGATGCCCATGGCGATGACGATGGCGATGATACTCAGCGAGAGCCAGAAGCGCGGGATGGCGACCGCCACCAGCACGGCCGTCACCGCGCCCAGGGTGCTGAGCAGGATCAGCAGCAGGGCGGTGCGGCGCAGGCGCTGATCGCGCACCCAGTCGACGTTGCCGTCGTGATGGTGCAGGGCTGCTGCGGCCACACCCGAGAGCAGCTCGGAGAAGAGCACCGCGGGCACGATCTGCATCGGATCGAAGCCGGCGATCAGCAGCAGTGGCGTCAGCGTGGTGCCATAGCCCATGCCGAGGCTCGAGTCGATGTACTCGCACGCGAGTGCGAGCATGAACACGGTGAGCAGGGCCAGTGGCGGCTCATCAGCGAGTAGCGCTGGAGGCAGCGGCCAGTCTGGCCATAGGCTCTGCGCGCTGAGCCAGACGCAGACCGTGCCAACAAGGATGACCCAAAGGCTCAGGCGCCGGCGGTGCGCGGCGGTGATCTGGGCGATGGCGGCGACGGCGGTATTCACCATGGTGGGCTCCCCTGCGGTTGGACTATGGCTGGTAAGACGGGTTGTCAGCGCATAGCAATCAATCCTCGTGCCATCGCAGGCCATCGTCTCGACCTCAATCAGGGCGCGGGGTGCTGCCAGTGGCAATGCCTGTTGAAGAACAGGTCACGCGGAAATGCTGCCACGGTGCGTGGATGCGCTATCTTATTTGGTAGATTTCCCGTGCTCCGTGTCGATCGATGGACCCTCTTCTGCCCTTGCTCGTTGATGTCTGGCAACAGGTCGGCCGCAATCTCCATCTCGCCGCCGCGGCCGAGGGTGTTGCAACCGCCGTGACGCCTCATCTGCCGCTACAGCGGCTGCTGATTCGCCAGCTTGACCCTGGTCGTCGTCAACTCCTCACCCTGGCCGCGACGGGTGCCGGTGGGTCGCCAATGCATGACGAGCAGCGCCTAACGTCATCGTCGTTCGAGCGACTCCGCACCTGGTGCGAAGCCCAGCAGATGATGCGTGGCTCAGCCGAGGCGCTGCGCGAGCGCCTGCCCGGACTCGTGCCCGAGGGGCTCAGTGGAGCGGTGTTGGCGGCGGGCCTGGCGCATGAAGGCAAGGCCCTGGGCGCGGTGATCGTCATCGCGGTGCACTCCGAGGCCCTGGGTGCCGAGCATGAGCCGGTGCTCGCCGCGCTGCTCGAGCCGCTCGCGGTGGCGCTCGAGAACGATCGCCTGATCCGCGAGCTCGCGGCGCGACGCGAGGCGGCCGAGGCCGATCGTAGCGCGCTGCTGGCGCGTATGGGGCGGCGCGAGATCGGCGATACGGTGGTTGGTGCAAACGCCGGGCTGCGGGCTGTGATGCAGCGCGTTGAGCTGGTCGCCCAGACCGACGCGCCGGTGGTCATCCTGGGTGAGACCGGCTCGGGGAAGGAGCTCGTGGCCCGAGCGATCCACCGCTGGTCGGCGCGCGCGGGAGGGCCGTTTCTGCGCGTCAATTGCGGTGCGATTCCGCCCGAGCTGGCCGACTCGGAGCTGTTCGGCCACGAGCGCGGAAGCTTCACGGGTGCCTCGGCGCAGCGCAAGGGATGGTTCGAGCGCGCCGATCACGGCACCCTGTTTCTCGATGAGATCGGGGAGCTGTCTGCGGCCGTGCAGGTGCGCCTGCTGCGGATCCTTCAGGACGGCACCTTCCAGCGCGTGGGCGGCCAGCAGGAGCTGCACGTCGACGTGCGCGTGGTCGCGGCGACGCATCGTGACCTGGCGGCCATGGTCCAAGACGGCCACTTCCGCGCGGATCTCTGGTATCGGATCAACGTGTTTCCGATCGACCTGCCGGCACTGCGCGAGCGCCCAACCGATATCGCGGCGCTCGCTGAGCATTTCGCGGAGCGGGCTGCGATCCGTCTCGGGCTGCCGCTGCGCCGTCCGACGCCCGAGGACATCGGGCTGCTGACGGCTTACCGCTGGCCGGGCAATGTCCGCGAGCTCGCCAGCGTGATCGAGCGCGCCGCCATCCTAGGCAACGGCGGGCCACTCGAGATCGCGACCGCGTTGGGTGCCGGGCTGCCGCTGCTGGAACCTCGAACAGAGGCCGATGCCGAGCCGCAGCCCTTGCCAGAATCGGCGACGACCTTGGAGGCGCTCGTTCGCGCCCGCATCGAGACCGCGCTGGCCCAGGCGCATGGCCGAGTCGAAGGGCCCTTCGGCGCTGCTCGACAGCTTGCGATCAATCCCAACACGCTACGCGCAAGGATGCGCAAACTGGGCATCGACTGGAGGCGTTATCGCTCAGACGCTCGTTGAGCCTCTCGTTCCAACCCGCATCGGTGTCCATCGATGGCGTGGCTCGAGCGGGGGCAAGTCTTTCACCTGGCTAACGTTGCTGCGCTTATCGGCGGTTGCCGCGAGCCTCAAGCGGTCAGCTCGCCCCGACAAAGGCGGCAGCATCCTCCGCGAGCGCTGTCAGCAGGGTCTCCGGCACCGAATCAGCGCCCTGTGCCAGAGCGATCGCGCGCATCAGCAGCGCAATATCTTGCTGCTCCAGCAAACCCGCGGGAAGTATCTCGCCATATAGCCAGATGCCGGCCTGGGCTGGACTCGGCGGGTCACTGCGTCCCACGCGGTGGGCTGCGGCGGCCAGCAGGGCCGAGAGCGTCAAGTCCAAGGCTGGTCCTGGACAACGCTGCTGGATCAGCAGCCGAGCGGCTTCGATGGCCTCGCGCGCCTTGCGCAATAGTGGTGGCTCGGTCGGCGGCTCCGATGCCGCGCTTGCGTCCTCGCTATCGAAGACCGGCTCCGCGTTCACCACGGGTGAGGCGTCGCCGAGTCGGCTCAGGCTCGCCAGGGTGCGACGATCGATCAGCGCGATCGGCACCCGCTCGGACAGTCCGGCGGCGAGCTCGTCGTCGGCGTCATCGACCCGATCCAAGACTACGAGCAGCCCGCCCGGGCCCGCGCCAAGACCGCCATCGCGGCGCTGCTGGGCGAGCATGCGCCGGATGCGCGCGCCGAACTGCGTCTGCAACTTGATCACGCAATCGCGCACCGACTCATCGAGGTCCGGACGCAGCCTTGCGGTGTCGCGGGACGACGCCTGTCCAGTCTTTGCGTTCGCATCGGTCTCGGCGTCGACCTCGACCTCGAGCCCTACTTCGGCCTCTGGCTGCGGAGGGCGCTCGTTGTCGGGGTCGGCGCCCGGCGCTGCCTCGCCCTCAGCGATTACTGGGGGCACGCCGGTGTCCGCTGTCGAGGTCGCTTGGGCATCGGCCGATTCCGGGCGGGTTGTTA
>CAZTYV010000024.1:0-22984 GCA_964617675.1 uncultured Halochromatium sp.
CAGCGGCCGAGGGGGCCGGTGCTCAGGTGCCGGCACCTGCGCTCAAGGAGCCGGTGCTGGTTGAGTACGCCCGCTCGTTCTTTCCGGTGATCCTGATCGTGCTGCTGCTACGCTCGTTCGTGGTCGAACCGTTTCGCATCCCCTCGGGCTCGATGATGCCGACCCTTTTGGTCGGAGACTTCATCCTGGTGAACAAGTTCTCCTATGGGCTGCGGTGGCCGGTGCTGAACAGCAAGTTCCTCGATCTTGGCGAGCCCGAGCGCGGCGATGTGGTGGTGTTCCGTTTCCCGCAAGACGAGTCGGTGGACTACATCAAGCGGGTGATCGCGGTGCCTGGCGATCAGGTCTACTATCGCGACAAGACCATCTACGTCAACGGCGAACCGCTGGAGACGATCCCGCTTGGAAACTATATCGATGAGAACGGCCGACCGACGGGGCTGATCGAGATGGTTGAGCAGGTCGGTGAGGGGCGCGAGCACGAGATCCTGGTCAATCCGCGCACGGGGGACTTCCCGCGCTCCTGCGGCGTGCTCGCGCGTGGTCCGGTGACGGTCCCCGAGGGCATGTACTTCGTCATGGGTGATAACCGCGACAATAGCAACGATGGGCGCTGCTGGGGCTTCGTGCCCGAGGAGAATCTGGTCGGCAAGGCCTTCGCGATCTGGATGAGCTGGGATGGGAGCCGCGACGGTTTCCCGATCGCGTTCGGTCGTATCGGTGACCTGATCCATTGAGCCCTGTACGCCGACAGCCGATCGCGTCGCAGCGCGGTTTCGGGCTGGCGAAATTCCTTTTGGCGCTGGTGTTGGTGGCCTTTTTCGTCAACCTTGGCATTAAGATGCTGCCCTCGTATCTGACCTTCTATCAGGTGCGCACCCTGATGGACCGCGTCGCGGCGAAACCCGAGCTGCTCGGGTCGGGCCCACGTCCGGTGCTCGAGGCCGTGCTGCGCCAGCTCAGCATCGACAATGTGTACTCGGTGCGGAGCGAGGATTTCAGCGTCGAGCGCGACGGCGATGAGACCCGCTTGCGGGTCGCCTATCAGGTGCAGAAACCGATCGCGCTCAATGTTGAGGTGTTGATGCACTTCGAGCACGCCGTGGCGCTGGGACAGCCATGAGCGCGGACGCGAAACGGCTCGCTACCGCGCTGATCGGTCAGCCGCCGGCGTCTGTGGCGCTGATTGAGCAGGCGCTCACGCATCGCAGCGCCGGCCCGGTGAACAATGAGCGGCTCGAGTTCCTGGGTGATGCGCTGCTCGGTTTCGTGATTGCCGAGGTCCTCTTGCAGCGATTCCCGGACGCGGCCGAGGGCGATCTGACCCGGCGCCGCGCCGCGCTGGTCAACCGCGAGGCGCTCGCGACCATCGCTCGCGCGTTGCAGCTCGGTGACTATCTGCGGCTCGATTCCGGGGCGCTGCGCTCGGGCAGCCACGCCCGCGACTCGGTGCTGTCCGATGCGCTGGAGGCGCTGATCGGGGCGGTCTATCTGGATCAGGGGTTCGTCTGTGCGCGGCAGATGATCCTGAAGGTCTTTGCCAGTGCGCTGGCCGATGTCGCTCATCAGGATGCGCGCAAGGACCCGAAGACCCGACTTCAGGAGTGGCTCCAGGCGCGCCGACGCGAGCTGCCGGAGTACGAGGTGGTCTCGGTGACCGGGGAGCAGCATGCGCAGCGCTTCCAGGTGCGTTGCCGGCTTGCCGACGAGGGGCTCGAGTGTCTCGGCGATGGCTCGAGCCGGCGGCGCGCTGAGCAGCAGTCGGCCGAGACAATGCTGGCTGTGCTGAGTGAATCGGAGTGATCAGATGAACCGCTGCGGCCATGTCGCGATCGTCGGACGCCCGAACGTCGGCAAGTCGACACTGCTGAACCGGCTGCTGGGACAGAAGCTGGCGATCACCTCGCACAAGCCGCAGACCACGCGCCACGCCATCCTTGGGGTCTCAACCCTTGCCGGCGGCCAGATCCTCTACGTCGACACCCCGGGGCTGCATCAACGTGGTGGCAATGCGCTCAACCGCTACCTGAATCGCGCCGCTCGGGCATTGCTCGCCGATGTCGATCTCGTGCTGTTCGTGGTCGAGGCGCTGCAGTTCACCGATGAGGACGCGTTGGCGCTCGCGGAGATCGCCAAGGCCGGGACGCCGACCCTGGTTGCGGTTAATAAGACTGATCGGGTGGCCGATAAGACCCGCCTGCTGCCGTTCCTGCAGTCGCTTTCGCAGCGCCACCCCTTCGTCGCCATGGTGCCGGTCTCGGCGTTGAAGGGCGACCAGCTCGAGCCGCTCGAGGCGCAGGTGCTTGCCGCCTTGCCGGAGGCTGAGAACCTGTTCCCGGATGATCAGCTCACCGACCGCTCGGAGCGCTTCCTCGCCGCCGAGCTGCTGCGTGAGCAGCTGATGCAGCGCTACGGTCAGGAGCTGCCCTATCGCACCACGGTGGAGATCGAATCCTTTACGCTCGAGCCCGTCCCCGGTGCGCCGGCGTCCGAGGAGGGTGGCGAGCTGCGAGCGCGCATCCATGCCCTGATCTGGGTCGAGCGCGAGACTCAGAAGGCCATCATCATCGGGCGTCGCGGCGAGGCGCTCAAGGCTGCGGCCTCGCAAGCGCGGCTGGAGATGCAGAAGCTCTTCGGCCGGCGGGTGCATCTGGAGGTCTGGGTCAAGGTCAAGGACAGCTGGAGCAGCGACGAGGCGGCACTGGCGAGTCTCGGCTACGGTGAGTATTGAGCCCCGCGGGCGGGCTTCTGCGTCGGGCCACCATCTGCCATGAGTATCCAGCCGCTGCGACGCGGCTTCGTGCTGCACCGCCGCGACTATCGCAACAGCAGTCTCCTACTCGATCTGTTTACCGCCGATGAGGGCCGAATCGTCTGCGTCGCCAAGGGGGCGAAGGCGAGTGCGCGCGGGCGCTCGGCGCTCGCATCCCTGCTGCAGCCCTTTCAGCCGCTCTGGCTGAGCTGGTTCGGCCGCGGCGAGGTCAAGACGCTCGCCCGGGCCGAGGCCGCTGGGCCAAGTTTGGCGCTCAGTGGTGAGCGACTCTACTGCGGCTTCTATCTCAATGAGCTGTTGATGCGCCTGATCGAGCGCCATGATGTGCAGGAAGGCCTGTTCGTGTTCTATCAGCAGGCGTTGGCCGATCTTGAGGCGGAGCCGATTGAGGCGCTGTTGCGTCGCTTCGAGCTGCGGCTACTTGAGGAGTTGGGTTATGCGCTCGACCTCAGCGCCGATCGGCGCGGCGAGCCCATCATGCCCGCGGGATGGTACCGTTATCATCCCAGCCTCGGATTCGAGCGCATGCCGGATCGGGCGCCCGAGGTTGGCCCAGATGCTGGTCCAAAGACTGTCATCGAGGCGAATGCCCCGGGCGCCCGATCCGACGCTCAGTCGGCGGGCGAGCCAGCTGTGCTCATCAATGGGGTCACACTCGCGCGTCTCGCCGCCGGCGAGGCCTTGCAACCGGCTGATCGAGCGCCCGCTCGTGCGCTGATGCGCGCCGCCTTGGCACCCCATCTCGGGCCGAAGCCGCTGCGCAGCCGCGAGCTGTTTCGGCGCCGATCCGGCTGATCGGCGCCGAAACAGCGTTGACCCATCCCTGGCCTTGCGACACAGGAGCTCCTATGCAAGAACAAACCGGTGCGCCGATCCTGCTCGGCGTCAACATCGATCACATCGCGACCATCCGCGCGGCGCGTGGTACGCGTTATCCGGAGCCGATCCAGGCGGCCCTGGTCGCCGAGCAGGCCGGGGCGGACGCCATCACGCTGCACCTGCGAGAGGATCGTCGCCACATCCAGGATCGCGATGTGCAACTGCTGAAGGGGATCTTGCAGACGCGCATGAATCTCGAGATGGCGGCGACGCCGGAGATGGTGCAGATCGCCTGCGACCTGCGGCCAAGCGATTGCTGTCTGGTGCCGGAGCGGCGCGAGGAGCTGACCACCGAGGGCGGCCTCGACGTCGCCGGTCAGGTCGAGAAGCTCAAGGACCAGACGGCGCGGTTGGCCGAGGCCGGGGTGCGGGTGTCGCTGTTTATCGATGCCGATGCGGCGCAGCTGGATGCGGCCGCCGAGGTGGGTGCGCCGGTGGTGGAGATCCATACCGGGCGTTATGCCGATGCCGCGACCCCAAGGGCCCGTGCCGAGGAGCTCGAGCGCATTGCGCGCGCGGTGGCCCATGGTCGGCAGCTGGGTCTGCAGGTGAATGCGGGCCACGGCCTCGACTATCCAAACGTCGAGACCATCGCGGCCCTGCCTGGGGTCCGCGAGCTGAACATCGGTCACGCCATCGTTGCGCGCGCGCTGTTCTCGGGGCTCGAGCAGGCGGTCAGGGAGATGAAGCGCCTGATGGTCCAAGCGGCCTTGCTGCGCCCGAAGGCGCCGGACGCTTGAGCAACGGCGATCGATCGTCACACAACCTTGGTAGAAAAGGAACGGCTTTTGCTTCATGTTCTAACGTCATCCCTCAACCAAGGTTTCGCGATCATGACCACCACTGCAGAATCGGCAACCCCGAGGCAACCGGTCGTCCTGGTCATCCTCGATGGTTTCGGCGTCAACCCGAGTAAGCTGAACAACGCCATCGCCCAGGCGAGAACACCGCGTCTCGACGAGTACTTCTTCCGGTATCCGTTCACACTCTTGAACGCCTCTGGTGCGGGGGTCGGCCTTCCGACCGGGCAGATGGGCAACTCAGAGGTCGGCCATATGACCCTCGGCAGCGGGAGTCTGCTGCGCCAGGACCTGGTGCTGATCGACGATGCGATCGCCGATGGCAGCTTCTTCGCGAATTCGGCGCTACTCGCGGCGGTGGAGGCCGCGCGCGCCAAGCAGCGCCCGCTGCAGCTCCTGGGGCTCGCCTCCGAAGGCGGCGTGCACAGCCATAGCCGACACCTACTGGCGCTGATCGAGCTGTGTCGGCGCGAGGGCGTCACGCCGCTCGTGCATCTGATCACCGACGGCCGTGACACGCCGCCGAAGTCGGCCCTCAATGGCCTCGGCGAGATCGAAGAGGCCCTGGCGGCGGCCGGCGGGCGCATCGTGACCCTTAGCGGTCGCTACTACGCGATGGACCGAGACCGGCGCTTCGATCGCACCGAGCGCGCTTGGCGCGCGATTGCGCTTGGCAAGGGCCGTGGCGCGGCGACAGCACGCGCGGCGATTGATGCGGCCTATGCCGCCGGTGAGGGCGATGAGTTCATCCATCCGAGCGTGATCGGGGACTGGAAGGGACTGCAGCCCGATGACCCGATGGTGCTGTTCAATTTTCGTAAAGACCGCCCGCGCCAGATCGCCGCGGCGCTTGCGCTTGAGGACTTCGAGGGCTTCGATCGCGGCTCGGCGCCGCGCGCGGACCTCACCTGCATGATGGTCTATGACAAGCGCTTCGGCCTGCCCCATGCGTTCGATCCGGAGGTGCCGCGGATCACGCTCAACCAGGTCATCAGTGCCCAGGGCATCGGGCAATTCCACTGTGCCGAGACCGAGAAGTACGCGCACGTGACCTTCTTCTTCAACGGCGGGTGCGAGGAGCCAGCGGCGGGCGAGGTGCACCGATTGATTCCGTCGCCAATGGTCAAGACCTACGACTTGAAGCCGGAGATGAGCGCGGCTCAGGTCGCCGACGCGGTGGTCGAGGCGATCGAGAGCGGTGAGTACGGTTTCATTCTGGTCAATTTCGCCAACGGCGACATGGTCGGGCACACCGGCTACATGGATGCGGTGGTGCACGCCATTGAGGTGCTCGATCAGCAGGCCGGTCGGGTCCTGGATGCAGCCGTTGCGAACGGCTATTCGGCCATACTGACGGCCGATCACGGCAACTGCGACCTCATGGTCGATCCCGAGACCGACGAGCCGCATACCCAGCATACGACGAACCCGGTGCCGTTTCTGGTGGTGGATAAGGAGCGCTGGGTGCTGCGACCGAACGGCGACCTCGCCGATGTGGCCCCAACGGTGCTCGCGCTGATGGGGCTTCCGCCGTGTGAGGCCATGTCGGGGCGCTCGCTGTTGTTCGAGGCGCTGGCGCCGCAGCCCCATGTCGCGCTCGAGCGCCTCGGGCTTGCCAAGACCGGCTGAGCCCCGGTCCAACGCGCTCGGTTGACGCGCCTGCACCGATGCAGGGCGTCGTCCTATCCGTCTGCGCCAGCATGATGCATCCAAGTCCGCGACGGCGCGCCGTCGCCCCTCCATCAATCGGTTCTCGCCCGAGGGTGTCGCCATGTCCCCGCGTCGCATCCTGTTGTTGACCGTGCTCGGTCTTTCGGGAGCTGCCTTGGCCTACAATGCGTTTCGGATCATCGACGCGGATTCCGGTCCGAGCTGGGCCGACGCGCCGGTCACCTGTTGCCGCGACAAGCTGCCCGCGCCTGGTGGTGGCTAGGGAAGATGATGCATGCCTTCAAAGACCCTCACCTTCGTTTTTGCCGCTGAGCGCGGCACCCCCGTCCCACTGACCGAGCACCGCTGTCAGGCGGCCGTGCCGGTGGCGGGCAAGTACCGCGTGATCGATTTCACTCTGGCGAACTGTCTGCACTCGGGGCTGCGCCAGATCCTGGTGCTGACGCAGTACAAGTCCCACTCGCTGCACAAGCATCTGCGCGATGGCTGGTCGCTGTTCAATGCCGAGCTTGGGGAGTTCATCACCGCGGTTCCGCCGCAGATGCGCTACGACAGTGGCTGGTACCGTAACGCCGTGGACGCCTTGCGGCAGAACCGCTATCTGATCGAGCGCAGCCCCGCGGATATGGTCCTGCTGCTTGACGGTGGCCTGGTCTACCGCATGGATTACGCCGAGCTGATCCAATGCCATCGCGAGCAGGGCGGCGGCGTCACCTGTGCACTGCGGCAGGCGGGTCCGGGGCTGGCGGCTGGCCGTGTCCAGGTTGAGGTCGACGCTGGCGAGCGGATCACAGGTCTCGGCCCGCCTGTCGATGCCGCCAGTGCCTATGCGTCGACCATGGGTGTGGTGCTGATCGACAAGGCGCTCTTGCTCGAGCAGATCGAGACCTTGGCCGCGCTGAGCGACGCCGAGATGGAGTCGGGGATTGATCTCTCGACCCAGCTCCTCGCGCCGATGCTCGATGGCCGCGCGGTGACGCCTGAGCCACCCAAGGCCTACCGCTTCGGCGGCGAGCGCGGGCGCGTCACCCAGGACCGGTACTGGAGCGACCTCGGTTCGACGGATGCCTATTTCCGCGCCAATATGGACCTGCTGAAGGCCGAGTCGCCACTCGACCTCTATCAGGCGGACTGGAACATCCTGACCTATCAGGGCCAGTATCCGCCGGCGCGCACGGTGCCGGGTCCCACCTCCGGGAATGAAGGCATCTTTGTCAACTCGATGCTCGCCGCGGGCACCGTGATCCGCGGCGGAGGGGTGAGTCATTCGGTGCTCTATCCGCGGGTCGAGGTCGAGGATGGCGCCATCGTTGATGAGGCGATCCTGTTCGAGGGCGTGCGCGTCGGTGCCAATGCCCGGGTGCGGCGCTGCATCTGTGACAAAGATGTGGTGATCCCGGCGGGCGCTCGCATTGGCGAGGATCGCCGCGCCGATGCCGAGCGCTTCGAGGTGTCGGACGAGGGGATCGTCGTGATCCGCAAGGGGCAGACGATCTGAGCCTGCAGCGACCGCTGACGAGACCGGGACTCGGGACTGAGGGCGGGGCTGATCCCGAATCTGGGCCCCAGTCTGGGCGCGAATTTGGGCGCGAAGATGCCTCCATCCGCGAGCTCTTCGCGCACCTGCATGGCGCCTATGGCGCGCAGCACTGGTGGCCGGCCGAGACCGCCTTCGAGGTGATGCTCGGCGCCATCCTGACGCAGAACACCGCCTGGACCAACGTTGAGCGGGCGTTGGAGCAGCTGCGCGCGGTGATCCCACTGACGCCGGAGGCGGTGTTGGGGCTTGCCGAGCCGGAGCTGGCCGAGCGGATTCGGCCCTCGGGCTACTTCAATGTCAAGGCGCGACGGCTGCGCGCCTTCTGCGAGGCGCTGGTCGCCGCCGGTGGTGAGGCCGCGCTCGCGGCGCGGCCAACCGACGAGCTGCGACATTGGCTGTTGGCGATCAATGGGGTTGGGCCTGAAACGGCCGATGATATCCTGCTCTATGCCTTCGAGCGGCCGGTATTCGTCGTCGATGCCTACACCCGGCGCCTGTTTCGGCGCCGGGGGCTGATCGATGGTGACGAGGGCTATGACCAGATCCGCCGGCGCGTTGAGGCGGCGCTCGGGCCCGACAGGGCCCGATTCAATGAGTATCACGCCTTGATCGTGCGACACGGCAAGGAGGTCTGTCGTGCGCGCAAGCCCGCCTGCGCGGACTGCCTGCTGGGCGCAAGCTGCGTGAAGAACGGGCTCGATTAAGGCCGGGCTCAGCCCGCTGGTTCGGAGGACTGAGCCTTGCGCAGCCGAGGCTCGATGAAGGTGCGGCGGAACTGATGACAGGTGTCGATGAGCTCGCGACAGCTCTTCGGCATGGGCGCGCGGGCACGCACCATGTGACTGACCAGGGCGGTGCTCGATTTCAGGATGCGATTCCCCTCCTGGGCCTCGTGAATCTCCGCCATCGAGGGCGCCGGCGGGAGGTGTGGCTGGATATTGCGCAGCCGATCGCCGGAGACGACGAACGCCGGCCAGACGTGGAAGATCGCGGGGTCCGTGCGCAAGATCTCGCATTTGCGCTTCGCCGATTCCCCGAGCTGCTCCAACAGTGGGGCGAGGTCGCTGACCTGGGTGCTGCCGGCGAAGGTGGTCTTGAGGGTGGCGATGATGCGATCGATATCACGCATGGTCATCGCGATCTTTACATAGCGGCTGTCGTAGAAGGCCGAGATCGGCTGGCTGAAGGCCTTGAAGGGCTCGCCCCAGAGCTCATCGATGCCTTCGTCGCCACCGCGGTGGCGCACCATGTGTCCGAGGTCGAGGGCCTCGAGCAGATAATCGCCGCACTCGCGCATCAGGGCATCATCCGGCTCGATCTCGACCCCATCGGCCTGCAGCTCGACGAGCTTGGTGAAGATGGTGGTGGCGCGGTTAAATAGGGCGCCGGCGAGCATGGCGCCGTTGACCCGTTTGCGCTCGGGGTCGGTTTCGGCCTCATAGGCCGCGCGCGCCTCGGCGAGCCGAATGCCGGGGATGTTGATGCCGTGCTCGACGTGGTTGAACAGGCGCCGCGTGAGTGCCTCGATAAGCGCCTTCTTGGCCGCCAGGGTCTCTGGCGGGGGCTCGTAATACTTGATCCAATAGCCGTCGTAGTAGATGCAGCGCCGGCCCTGCACCTCTGCGATGGTTCCGTTGGGGATCTTCTCACTCATCGTACGTATCTTGTGCTTTGCGTCGGGGTCCGGCGCGACATGACGAGCGGGGCGCTCATCGAGACCCTCTGCACTAGGGCCGAGCCGCCATAGGCTGTATGATCGCGGGTGGAGTATCGCAGCAACCTGAGTCTCGGGGCCAGCTCCCATCGCTGGGTGGCTGCCGGCGGTTGATGCCGAGTCATATGATCTTCCTTGGGCGTGCCACGATGCGATGGTTTGTTCCTGGTCTCTTGATGGTAATCACCTCCACCGTTGCGACGGGTCCGGTCGTTGCCGATCTCGCTCAGGCGAAGGCGGTGGTCGAGGAGCGCGCGGGCGCGCGGAGCCTGCCGGTTCCGCCGGGCGGTCCCGTACCGAGCCGGCAGGCGCTGAAGGCCTTGGTCGAGCGCACCGCGAAACGCTATGGTGTCGAGACCGAGCTGGTGGACGCCGTGGTGATCGCCGAGTCTGGCTATAACCCGCATGCGGTCTCCCCGGTCGGTGCCGTCGGGCTGATGCAAGTGATGCCTGAGACGGCAGCCGACTACGGCGTCAACTCGATCGACGACCTGTTTGATCCACAGACCAATGTTCGCACGGGCGTGCGCCATCTCAAGCGCCTACTCGGGCAGTTCGGTATCGGCAAGGCGGTGATGGCCTACAACGCCGGTGAGGGGGCGCTGAGCCGCCACAATGGGTTCGTGACCTATCCCGAGACTCAGCGCTACACCTACCGCGTGCTCAGCACCTATCTGCGCAAGAAAGGGATCGAGCCATACTCGCCCGAGGGCCGTGCGCTGACGGGCGTTACCCTGACGCCGGCGATGGCGAGCGCGAGCGGCGGCAGTAGCCGTGGGCGGGTCGTCCGCCACATCGATCCCTCGCGCCTGCGGCTGCGGATTCGCCCGACCCTCTCGGAGCGCGCGCTCGATCCTGGGCTTCACAGCAGCGGACCCGACAGCAAGCCCATGTTCGAGCTCAAACCGCGCTAATCGTTGCCCGCGAGCTTGGCCTCGTATTCATTGCGAAAATAGCGCAGGGTGCTCATCACCGGATTTGGCGCGGTCTGCCCGAGTCCGCACAGACTCATCGCCTGCACCACCTCGCAGAGCTCTTCGAGCAGTTGAAGGTCGGCACGGGTCGCTTGCGATTTCGCGATCTTGTCGAGCAGCGCGTGCATCTGCTGGGTGCCGGCGCGGCACGGCACGCACTTGCCGCAGGACTCGTCCATGCAGAACTCCATGAAGAAGCGCGCGACATCGACCATGCTCGAGGTCTCGTCCATCACGATCATGCCACCGGAGCCCATCATGGTACCGAGTGTCTTGAGGCTGTCGTAATCCACCGCGATGTCCAGATGCTCGGCGGGAACGCAGCCGCCCGAGGGCCCGCCGGTCTGCACCGCCTTGAAGGCCTTGCCGTCCGGGATGCCACCGCCGATCACCTCGATGATGTCGCGCAGGGTGGTGCCCATCGGCACCTCGATCAGGCCGGTGTTCTCGATGGTGCCGGCGAGCGCGAAGACCTTGGTGCCCTTGGAGCGCTCGGTGCCGATGCCCGCGAACCAGTCGCCGCCCTCGCTGACGATTGGCGCGATGTTGGCGTAGGTCTCGACGTTGTTGATCAGGGTCGGGCGCCCGAACAGCCCGGATTCGGCCGGGTAGGGTGGGCGCGGGCGCGGCTGGCCGCGTCCGCCCTCGATCGAGGCCATGAGCGCGGTCTCCTCGCCGCAGACGAAGGCGCCGGCGCCGAGCCGGATCTCGATGTCGAAGTTGAATTGCGTCTCACAGATGTGATGGCCGAGAAAGCCCTGGCGTTTGGCCTTGCGGATGGCCGTCTTCAGCCGCTCGACCGCGAGCGGATACTCGGCGCGCACGTAGACGTAGCCCTTGTCGGCACCGATCGCGTAAGCGGCGATCGCCATGCCCTCGAGCACCCGATGGGGGTCTGACTCGAGGATCGCGCGGTCCATGAAGGCGCCCGGGTCGCCCTCGTCGGCGTTACAGATCACGTACTTCTGATCGCCCGGCATCTTGGCAACGGTCGACCATTTGAGTCCGGTCGGATAACCACCGCCGCCGCGGCCGCGCAGGCCGCTGGTGGTGACCTCGGTGACCACCTCGGCCGGGGTCATCTCGGTGAGCGCCTGCACCATGGCGCGATAGCCGCCGACGGCGACATAGCCCTTGAAGCTGTCAGGGTCGATGACCCCAGCGTGCTCGAGCACGATCTTCTGCTGGCGACTAAAGAACGGCAGGTCGCTGGGACAATGCAGCGCCGCCAGGGCCTCCTCGGCGCCACTCGTCTGTTGTGCCAGATCGATCAGTGCCTCGGCATGATCCGCCGTGACGTCGCGGTAGATGCGGCCTTGACTGAGGTCTGCATCGCGCTCACCAATGGTGACCAAGGGTCCGGCCGAGCACAGCCCCATACAGCCGACGCCTTTGACGCGACAACCGGTTGCGCCCTTTGCCTCGCGTGCGGCCTGCAACGCATCGAGCACCGGCTCCGCGCCCGAGGATTGGCAGCTCGCCGCCATGCAGACCCGCACCTCGTGGGTGACGTCAGCCGCCTCGTCGCTGTAGCCGCGGGCCAGTTCGTCGAGCTCATCGAGGTTCATTCGCGGGTCTCCTGCTCGATACGCTCGACCAATTTATCGGTGCCGAGCTTGCCGATCACGTTGCCATCCAGGACCACGGCCGGCGCCAGACCGCAGGCGCCGACGCAGCGCGCCGTCATCACCGAGAGCGATTCGTCATCTGTGGTCTCGCCCGGATTGACGCCGAAACGCTGTTCGATGCCCTCGATCAGGCTACCGGCGCCCTTGATGTAACAGGCGGTGCCGGTGCAAACGACGCAGGTGTGACGACCCTGCGGCTTGAGCATGAACAGGTGATAGAAGGTGGCGACCCCGAAGACCTTGCTTAGCGGCAGATCAAGCGAGTCGGCGACGAAGGTCATGGCCTCGGTATCTAGGAAACCAAAGGCATCCTGCACGCTATGAAGGGCCTCGATCAATGCATGCTCGGCGTAGCCGTTGCGGCGCATGGTGGCATTGACCAGCTTCCAGCGCTTGTCGCTGCTTGGCAGGTCGGGTCGTTGTCTCTGCATGATGTGGCCCCTTGGTGATGCACCCACGCGTACCTCGGTCTGGCGCGGATCGATTAGCTAGCGCGCATTAAACCGCGACCGGTCCGTTCGTCCAACCCGGAGAACCTGGACGATCCCGGTGCGCGATCGTCGCCTGCTGCCCTTCATCTGTGCAAGGTGCGACGTCTATACTGGCGCCGACCTCAGCACTCCTGCTGGCCCTTGCAAGAGCCGAACCCCATGGCTGACTCCGACCAAACCGATCCAGCCCTGCCGCGGCAGGGCCCCGGCCGCCGCCGCGGCATCTATCTCCTGCCGAACCTGTTCACCACGGCCGCCCTGTTCGCTGGATTCTACGCGGTCCTGTCCGCGAATGCGGGCAAGTTCGAGGCCGCCGCGCTCGGCATCTTTGCGGCGATGGTGCTCGACGGTTTCGACGGGCGCATTGCCCGCATGACCCACACCCAAAGTGACTTTGGCGCCGAGTACGACAGCCTCTCTGACATGGTGGCGTTTGGCGTGGCCCCGGCGCTGGTCGCCTACGAGTGGGCGCTGTCCG
Organism: uncultured Halochromatium sp.; assembly: GCA_964617675.1. Lineage (GTDB taxonomy): Bacteria > Pseudomonadota > Gammaproteobacteria > Chromatiales > Chromatiaceae > Lamprobacter. The sequence continues at coordinate 12,949 of CAZTYV010000024.1, forward strand.
GTCTTGGTAAGCTCGGCTGGCTTGCCGCCTTCATCTATACCGCGGCGGCGGCCCTGCGCCTAGCGCGCTTCAACACCCAGGTCGGGATCGCCGACAAACGCTGGTTCCAAGGGCTGCCGAGCCCCTCCGCCGCGGCCATCATCGCCGGTGCCATCTGGATCGGGACCGACAATGGGATCAGCGGCTCAAGCATCAGCCTGCTGATTGCCGGTCTGACCGCTGGGGCCGGGCTGTTGATGGTCAGCAACTTTCGTTATCACAGCTTCAAGGTCCTGGACCTGCAAGGCCGTGTGCCCTTTATGTTCGTGGTACTGGTCATGCTCGGCTTCGCGCTGGTGGTCCTCGATCCGCCGGTGCTGTTGTTCCTGATGGCCTTCAGCTATGCCATCTCCGGGCCGATCTTTACGCTGGTACGGCGCCGGCAACGCCTTGGTCAGGGGCGGCGCAGGCGCCAGGCGAAGGCCTAACCGCTCGGCAGGCTCAGGGTGCCTGGACCCTGAGACGGCTGCTGCGCGGCTCTGGCAGGCCGATTGGGCAGGCCGATGGCTTCGAGGCCCAGGCGATCAGGTAGCGGTCGGGTCTAGATGATGCTGGTCGTTCCAATGGATGATCGCCGGCTCCTCGAGGCCGTGCTCGTAGCCGAGCACCGAGATCGCCGCCGTCGATAGGGTGAAGTAACGGCCATGCTCGGGCGGGAGACCGAGCCAGCGTGCGGCGAGCACCCGGCAGAAGTGCCCATGTGAGAAGGCCAGCACATCGGCGCCGGTCGCGCGTGCGCGCTCGATAACGCGATCCGCCCGGGCCCCAACGGCGGCGGCGTCCTCGCCGTTCGGGCAACCATCGCGAAACAGCTGCCATCCGGGTCGTTCGCCCTGGATCTCGGCCGTGGTGCGACCCTCGTAGTCGCCGTAATCCCATTCCATCAGGTCTGGGTCGAGCTCGAGGCCGGGCTCAGCGAAGCCTGCGAGCACGGCGGTCTCATGCGCCCTCGCGAGCGGACTTGAGAGCACCAGGGCAGGCTTGAGACCCGCTAGCGCCGCGGCGGTCGCACGCGCCTCTTGCTCGCCGGTCGGCTCGAGCGGTAGGTCGGTTCGACCCGTATGACGATGGGTTCGCGACCATTCGGTCTCGCCGTGGCGAACCAGGGTCAGGCTGGGCAGCTTAGGCATTGCGGTCTCCGGAGGCTCGTTGAGACCCCGTATGAGACCTGTTCTCGCAGGCCTTGTCGACGGCCACGGGTACGAGCCGTGCGCGAGCGACCACTGATGCACGCGTGAGAGCCCGGCTGTGCGAGCGCCTGAGACAGGGGTGCGGTCAGAAGATAGGGGCAGAAGATCTGGGCAGAAGATCTGGGCAGAAGATCGGGCAGGGCAGACGGCGGAGCGCGCACCCGGTGGTCCAAACCCAGGTGCGCGCGGTCGGGGAGTGAGCCGCCGCGGTGACTCGGTCCTTGTGGATTACTTCACGAGGATCAGCTTGTCGTTGCGGGTCAACAGCAGCGTGTAGCTGGCGTCCCCGTGCTCGATCACCACGCGGCGACCGCCTTGCAACAGCTGATTGCTCTGGAAGCGGCGTTCGCTCGCGGCGCCGGCTCCGCCGGATGCCTTGTCAGGGGCCTGGGTCTGCATGCGTGGGCTCATGGTCACCTCCGATGGATACAGCGAGGTCGGCGATTCGCCGACAGCCGAATGACAGATGCTCGAGCCCAGATGCTAGCGACCTTCAGCGACCTTTGCAATACAAATGCGAGTGAATAGCATTAAAAATTATCAACGCCGACTCAGGTTCCGCAGAAGGTACGCTCCACCACCTCGTGCGGGCGCGGCGGTTGGCGGTACTCGGTCTGCTCGGGCTGATCCTCGTATGGCCGAGAGACCACCGCGAGCAGTCGATCGAGCGGCCCGAGATCGCCGTCGTTGGCGGCATCGATCGCTTGCTGCACGCGGTGGTTGCGCGGGATGTAGGCCGGGCTCACCGCGCGCATGGCGGCTTGGCGCTCGCGGTCTGGCTGGGCCTGTGCGGCGAGTCGCTCGCGCCACTGCACCGCCCATTGGTCGAAGGCGCTCGGGTCGGCGAACTGGGCCCGCACGGGCGCGTCGGTGGCCGGATCATCGGCCGCGACCTCAGCGAGGGCGCGGAAGGTATTGGTGAAGTCGGCCTGCTGCGCGGCCATGCGCCCGAGCAGGTCGAGCGCCAGATCGTCATCCCCGGCGCGGGCATCGAGCAGACCGAGCTTCGCGCGCAGGCCGCCGTAGTAGACCGCCTCGAAGGCCTTGCCGTAGGTATCCAAGGCGGCTCGGGCGCGCTGTTTGGCCTCCTCTTCGTCGTCGGCGAGCAGCGGCAGCAGGCAGTTGGCGAGCTGGGTCAGATTCCAGTAGCCGATGCGCGGCTGTTGATCCCAGGCGTAGCGGCCGAAGCGGTCGATCGAACTGTAGACGGTCTGCGGATGGAACGCGTCCATGAACGCACAGGGGCCGTAGTCGATGGTCTCGCCCGAGATCGCGACATTGTCGGTGTTCATCACGCCGTGGATGAAGCCGACCAGCATCCAGCGCGCGATCAGCTCGGCCTGGCGCCTGACCACCTGCTCGAGCAGCGCCTGGTAGGGCTGGTCGGCGTCGGCGCAGTCCGGGTCGTGGCGCTGGATCACGTAGTCGGCGAGCGCCTTCACCGCCTCGGCATCGCCGCGGCGGGCGAAGTACTCGAAGGTGCCGACCCGCACATGGCCGGCGGCAACGCGCACCAGCACCGCCCCCATCTCGATGCGCTCGCGGTAGACCTCCTCGCCGGTCGCGACCATCGCCAGCGCGCGGGTGGTCGGGATGCCGAGCGCGGCCATGGCCTCGCCGAGCACGTACTCGCGCAGCACCGGACCGAGCACGGCGCGTCCGTCGCCCATGCGCGAGAAGGGCGTGCGTCCGGCACCCTTCAGGTGGATGTCGCGACGCACGCCATCGCGGTCGATCAGCTCGCCGAGCAGGATCGCGCGGCCATCGCCGAGGCTGGGCACGAATTGGGCGTACTGGTGGCCCGCGTAGGCCATCGCGATCGGCTCGGCGCCGTCGGGGATCAGATTGCCAGCGAAGATCGCGGCGCCAGCCGGGGTGGAGAGGGCATCGGCATCAAGCCCCAGCTGCTCGGCCACCGGTCGATTGAGTCTCAGCAGCCCAGGCTCAGCCACCGGCGTGGGGCGCACGCGCGCATAGAACTGCTCCGGCAGGCGCGCGTAGCTGTTGTCGAACGCGAATTGCGGGGTTGTTGCAGCCGCGTGGTCGTCGGTCGCTTGGGGGTCGAAGTCCTGGGGGCTGATCATCGTGAGGCTATGTCCCGAGTGGCGCCGTGGGCTCTCTGTGCAGGAGGGTGCGGCCAATCACGGGCGCCATCAATGGTAGGGGGTGTCGGGCTCGGCGCTTCAGGCTCAGCGCTCGGCGGTGATGCGCTGGTCGTCGCTGGTGACCAACTGCAGTGTACCGTCCGGGCCGATCTCGAAGCGGTTGACAGCCTGCAATAGCGCCAGGAACTGCTGTTCGATCTCCATTTGTGGCTCCGCGCAGGCCATCATGGTGGTGGCGACCTGACCGAACGAGAGCGACTCCCCGGTGAGCTCGTAGCCGCCCATGAAGCGGTTGCAGCCGCCGGTGCCGGCAACGCGGGCGTCCTCGAGGAAGCTGATGGTGACAGAGACCTCGTCCGGCACTGGTTCGCCCGCGAGTGAACGGACCGTCCACTCGGGACCTTCGAGCAGGGCGCTGGGCTCGCCGCCGCAGCCATTCAGCTGGCGATCCTCGATCTCGATGGCAACGATGCTCGGATAGGGCATCCCGGTCATGCTGTCGCGGCAGGGCTGGTCGCTGATCCGGATGCTCAGATCCCGCTCGGGGAGCTCATAGACGCGCATCGCCTCGTTGTCGATGGGCTTCGGCAGCTTCGCCTCGAGCTGCCGCGCGCCGTAGTCGAGCGTCAGCTCGAGCCGGTTACCGCGAATCTCGAGGTTCCAACCCGGCTCGTTGCCGCGCGCTCGGAACGGCGCCTGATCCGCCGGTACCGCGGTGCGGCACTCGGGCAGGACGTCGCCGGCAAGGCTGACCATGGCGCTGTTGCCCTTCGACCAGAAGTAGGTGTCGGCATCATCCTGGGCCTCGAACTTGGCACCCGAGGCAGCCGGCACCGGGTAGAGGTCGATCGTTTGGCCGTCCACGCGCATGCGGGCGTGATCGTCGATGAAGCCGATCTCGAGCTCGGTCTCACCGCAGCGCATGCGCGAGGCGAAGCCCATCGGGGTCAGGGGCTTGAGCATGAGTGTGCCGAGCTCGAGCGGCTGGTCGCTGGCCTCGACCTCGACTGGGTCGCTCAGCCAAGCCGGGCGTCCGCCGCTCCAGATCGCAGCGCGGACAAGCCCCTCGGCGTCTGCGGGCACCTCGAGCGCGAACGGGAGCGGCACCTGCCGGCCGTCGCTGCCAAAGCGGGTCTCGCCCCGGAGCTGATCGTCGGCGGTGCGAAACTCCACAACGGCCTCGCTATCCGGCGGCAGCGCGATCCGCTGCATGTATGACAGCTCACCAGAGATCATGCGCTGGTTGGGGTCGGCTGTCGCCGGGCTCAGCATGCTGAGTAGAATGGGAAGTACGGCAAGCGCGCGCAGGTCGGTCACGATGAGCTCCTTCGTTGACATCGCAGCCGCGGATGCTACGCGGAGAGGGTGATGCTTGGCCAGCCCCGCGCCAAAGCCTTTGGAACAGTGGCCTTGCGTGGGCGGCCAGACCCGCCGCCCAGAGCAGGGCCCAGAGCTGAGCCCAGAGCTGAGCCCAGAGCTGAGCGGGCCCTGCGACGACCTGTCGATCGGTCGGTGAGCCCTCTTGACCGCTGCCAGGCGCCGTTTGGTAGTGTTCGCTCTCCTTTGCGGGAGCCCAGGGCGCTAGCGCTGCTCGAGAGCGATCCGGGCGCGACTCCCATCTATCCAGCAAACTCGGAGGTACTTCCATGGAATACACCACCCTCGGCGACACCGGGATCGAGGTCTCGCGCATCGGGCTCGGCACCTGGGCCATCGGTGGCTGGATGTGGGGTGGAACCGATCTCGAGGCGTCGATCGAGACCATCCAACACGCGGTCGATCTGGGTATCACCCTCATCGACACCGCACCCGTCTACGGCATGGGCCGCTCCGAAGAGATCGTCGGTGAGGCCCTGCGGCGCCAAGGGCTGCGCGATCAGGTGGTATTGGCGACCAAGTGCGGGCTGAACTGGTCCGACGATCACCAACGCGTGTGGCGTGAAGCCACGCGCGAGCGCATCCTGCACGAGGTCGATCACTCGTTGCGGCGGCTGCGCACCGACCGCATCGACCTCTACCAGATCCATTGGCCAGACCCCAAGACGCCGATCGAGGAGACCGCGCGAGCGATGGACGATCTGCTGCGCGCCGGCAAGATTCGGGCGATCGGCGTCTCGAATTACGACATCGCGCAGATGGATGCCTTCCGTGCCGTCGCGCCCTTGCACGCCAACCAGCCGCCCTACAACCTGTTTGAGCGCGCGATGGGCGACGAGGTGCTTCCCTACTGCGCCGAGCATGGGATCGCCACCCTGACCTATGGCGCCCTCTGCCGCGGGCTGCTCAGTGGGCGGATGGGACCAGATCGCCAGTTCGATGGGGACGACCTCAGACAGGTCGATCCGAAGTTCCAGCAACCGCGTTTCGGTCAGTACCTGGCCGCGGTGTCGGCGCTCGACGACTTCGCCCGAGACCACGCCGGCAAGGATGTGATGGCCCTGGCGCTACGCTGGCTGCTCGACCAGCCTGGGCACAGCGTCGCGCTCTGGGGCGCCCGGCGCCCAGCACAGCTCGACGCCGTCACCAGTATCGAGGGCTGGCAGCTCGACACGAGCGCCCGCGAGCGCATCGACGCCATCATCGCCGAGCATGTCACCGACCCCGTGGGTCCCGAGTTCATGGCGCCAGGCGCACGCGACTAGGGTGCAGACGCCCTCGTCCGCGAGGCAAGGGAGATCCGCGCCATCGGCTGTTGCAGGCCGAGCCCCCGGCCGCATCTCCTCGGTACCCAATCACGTCTGTGAAATGCCAGCATGCCGACGCGACTTTTCCTCGTTCGCCACGGTGCGACCGAGCTGACTGCCGAAGATCGTTTCTCTGGTGCGACGGATGTGCCGCTCTCCGAGCAAGGGCGCAAGCAGGTCGCCAGCCTTGCCAGCCGTCTTGCCGGTGAGCCGATCGATGCCGTGTACGCAAGCCCGATGGGGCGCACGGTGGAGACGGCGCGCATCCTTGCAAAGCCTCATGGCGCAGACGTGCGCGTCGAGTCGGCGCTGCGCGAGATCGACTATGGCCACTGGGAGGGGAAGACCCGGGGTGAGGTGGAGGCCCAATACGGCGAGGAGTACGAGGACTGGCAGGAAGACCCGCTAACGATCGCTCCGCGCGACGGTGAATCCGGGGTGCAGGTGCTTGCGCGGGCCTTGCCGGTGGTGCGCCGGGTCGTCGAGCAGCACCGCGACGGCTCGGTCCTCGTGGTCTGCCACAAGGGCACCAACCGACTACTGATCAGCAGCTTGTTGGGCTTCGATGCCCGCGGCTATCGCGATCGACTCGATCAGAGTCCGGCGGCCTTGAACATCCTCGATTTCGTCAGCCCGGTGCGAGCCCGGCTCCGGCTCTTCAACGACGTCTCCCATTACGAGGGGGTTCCTGACCGAAACTTCTCCCAGCGCCTGTCGCGTTGGTGGACACCGCGGGGCTAATCAGCTCTAGACCATAAGGCGACCTTTGGGCTAGAGCCAACGCCTGGCAAAAGCCTCCGGCGCGAGCGGTCGATCATAGTGATAACCCTGGGCCAGGGGGCAGCCAACGCTGTTCAGCCAAGCGGCCTGTTCGGCCGTCTCCACGCCTTCAGCCAAGACCTGCAGACCGAGATTCTTACCAAGTGCTATGACCGTCTTGGTGATCGCCTGGCTTTGCGTATCATTCGGGAGCGGAAAAATGAAGCTCTTGTCGATCTTGACTTGATGCAATGGTAAGCGATGCAGCAGAGACAATGATGAATAGCCTGTGCCGAAGTCATCGACAACGAGTTTCACGCCAAGGTCTCGCAGCGCCTCAAGCGTCCTCATCGGTTGCGCTGCTTGCCGCATCATCAGTGATTCGGTGATCTCGAGCTCAAGGCGCGCGGGATGGATGTCGTGCTTCTGCAGAATCGTCTCGATCTCTTCGAGCAATCCGCTATTTTCAAGCTGCATCACAGATAGATTGATGGCAATGTGCGGCAAACGCTTCCCATGCCTGTCCCAAGTTGCGAGCTGCTGAGCCGCGAGGTCCAGGACTCGAGCCCCGATCTCCATAATGAGTCCCATATCTTCCGCGATCGGAATGAAGCGCTCCGGCTCGACACGGCCAAGCTCTGAGCTCGTCCATCGGAGTAGCCCTTCTGCACCGACGAGCCGCCCGCTGGTCAAACAGACCTGCGGTTGGTAGTGGAGGTGGAATTCGTCCTTCAGTAGCGCTTGGCTGAGGCACGCTTCGAAATGGAGCCGATCCTCAGGACCTCGCATCAACTGGGGCTCGAAGTACTCGAGACTCTGCCTGCCGCGCTCCTTCGCACGCTGCAGTGCAACGTCAGCATGCCGCAACAACGCATCCGCGGAGACGCCGTCAAGCGGGTACACGGCAACGCCAATGCTCGCGGTCAAGGACAGCCTTTGACGATTGAATATCCGAGGCTCGGCGCAGGCCTGAAGCAGACGCTCAGCGATCGCAGAAACCTCGTCGCTCGAGCTGCAGCCGGAGAGGATGATACCGAATTCATCGCCATCCAACCTCCCGACCGTATGCGCGGGACCGAGGGCGTTTAGCAGCGCGTTGCCGATCGTCTTGAGGACCTCATCGGCCCCTGCTGGCCCGAGTGACTCATTGACGACGCGAAACCGGTCGAGATCGAGCAACAGGACCGCGATGCAATCGCTTCGGTGTTCTGAGACCTTCAGGGCTTGCTCGAGCCGGCGTCTAAAACGCTTGCGGTTGGCAAGTCCGGTCAGCGCGTCGAAGTTGGTGACGAAATCCAATTGTTCTTGCGTGCGGCGCAAGCGGGTGATGTCGCCGATCACGATGACGTAGCGATCAATTCGGCCGCGTTTATCCTCGACCAGGGTCACCCCGATGCGTGCCCGGTACAATTCGCCGTCTTGTCGGCGCTCCCAGCGTTCTCCCTGCCAGCGCCCGCGCTCACCAACGCGCACCCAGAGGCCGTCCCAGAAGGGGGTATCCTGCGCGCTTGAAATCACAGCCTCAAGGGCAAGTCCGGTCACGGCGTTCGCCGCGTATCCTGTGATCCGGGAGAAGGCCTGATTAACAGCGACGATCTGATGATCTGGCGTTACCAGGATGACGGCATCAGCGATGCTATCGAACACCTTCGCAGCGTCGCGAAGCCGCTCTTGCGCCTCCTCCCGCTCGGTCACGTCTTGTGCGATGCCGAAGCAGCGGAAAATCCGGCCAGTGGCGTCGCGTTCAGCACGCGCGTCCGAAAAGAGCCACCTCAATGCACCATCACTGCGATAGATGCGCAGTGTGAAGCTATCTGATTTGCCGGTTTCGAAGAATCGTCGAGATTTCTCTGCGTACTCCAAGGCGTCGTCGCGATGGACGAACCGGCGCAGGTCGTCGAGGGTGGGAGGCCCCGTTGACGGGTCAAGGCCGAAGATTCGATAGAGCTCATGCGACCAAGTAAAGGTCTCAGTTGCCGTGTCGTACTCCCAGTGGCCCAGCGACGCCATCTGTTCGGCTTCGCGGAGTCGCCGGTTGCTCTCGCGGCGCGCCTGTTCCAGGAGCTTGCGCTCGTGAATATCGCAATTGGTGCCGACCATTCTTAGCGGTCGTCCCGTTTGGTCTCTATTGACGACCTTCCCGCGTCCATGGATCCAACGCCAGCCACCATCCTTACATCGCAACCGAAAGTCCACTCCGTACCTTTGACCGTCAAGCAGGTGCTCATCAAGCCTGGCCCTGACGAGTGGTTGATCGTCTTCGTGGATCGCCGACAGCAGCGGTTCGACTTGGGTGACAAGCTCGCCCGGCGCGTAGCCGAGCATCTCGAAGAACCGATGATTGACGGTCACTTGCCCAGTGGTCAGATCGATGTCCCAGAGTCCGTCATTGGTTGCCTCGAGCGCCAGACGCAGACGCTCCTCCTGCTCGTGCAGTGCCTGTTCAAGCCCTCTGCGCTCAGTGACATCCAGCGCTGCACCGACCACACAGGTCGGGCGCCCAGTGGCGTCTCTCTCAATCTCTCCCAGCACCTGAACCCAACGGATAGCGCGGTCATTTCCACGACAGATTCGATGGGTAAGCTCGTACCGTGATTCGCCGGCGAGTGCCTTCTGTAGAGCGCTCTCGATGGCCTCGAGGTCGTCGGGATGCGCGAGTCTGTCCATGACCTCGTCGAGGCTGAGCTGGTGCTGATCGACGCCATGGATCTGTTGCCATTGCCGTGAGACATGCACAGATCGACGGCGGATATCGATCTCCCAGGCCCCGAGATTCGCGATTCGCTCAACTTGCTCGAGGCGCCAGCGTGCGCACGGGTGCGGCTTGTCCGAGCTTGCGGGGGTAGCCTCACTGCGCTTTGTAGGGGAGCGCTTATCGTCGACCATGCGTTCTGTCTCCTTGAAGTATCGGCGTCTGCGGCCCCGTTCGGCGGTCTCGAGCGCTGCGTAGGTCCTGGTCAGGCTGATACAGATGGCGCCACGAACAAGCTCTTCGAAGTCAGCCCATGTTGTCAAGTCGAACCAATCAGCGGATTCAGGTTCGTGTGGCCTGCTGCGGAGAAGGGTTGCCGGGCAGCGCCCCGCTGCCGAGGCGCGAACGGTCGTCGGTTTGAACGCGTTGAGTCGTCGCGGCTGAGCTTGGCGTCGATGATAGGCAGCATGTCGCCGAGCACGGCCCAGCGGGGCGAGGGATAGCCGGCGAGCAGATCGAGTGCGGCGTGCATCGATGTCGGATTGGCATTGTAGGCATCGTTGATGA
>CAZTYV010000024.1:22994-26089 GCA_964617675.1 uncultured Halochromatium sp.
TTGGCCCTTTTGTCATCGTCAAGGCTGCGCGCCATGGGCAGGGCCGGTGTGTCTAGCCTCGATCTGGCGTCAGGCGGCCGGCTCGGTGCTGCAGGTCAGCGCCGAGGGACCGAGCCAGAAATCCTGGCGCTTCGCGAGCAATTCGTCCCAGCGCATGTAGTGGGAGCCATCGCAGGAGAAATTCAGCGAGACGATCCCGTTCATGATGTTGAGGGAGCCGGAGCGCAGGTAGATGTTCTCGTCCATGAAGCGCAGCGCACGAAACTGGTCGAACACGGCCTTGATCCGGTCGCTCGGGATCGCGGCCTCGGCCGGATAGTCGCGTCGCGGGTAGGCAAGGCAAACGGCCGGGTCGCTCAGGTCCTCGTAGTCGAGCACCCGATAGCGGTAGGGGTCGTCGAGCAGCCAGAGGGTGGCCCTGGAGCTGGAGAAGTGCAGCTTGCCGTGGAAGACGCCATGTGAGCGGATCAGCTCGGCGAGCAGGTCCAGCACCTCGTCGATGCGTGCGTCCATCAGGCTCTCGACGCGCTGCTGATCGAATAGGGCGCCGCGGATGGCAGGGTCGCCCTTGAGCTGCATCCAGCCGTCGGACTGCTGGTAGAGCTCGCGTGTGAGTGGCAGATCGCGCAAGTCGAAGTCGGCGCCGAGGTAACCGAGGAGGCTGCCATCGGCGTCGATGAGTCGCTGCACGGCGGTCAGCGACGGGCGGCGGTTGTTTCGGCTCAGATAGGCGGGCGAGAGCGAGAACCCCACGCCGGCCAACGCCTCGGCCATGTAAGGCCGATCGGAGCGATCGCGTCCGAGGTATTCAGGGAGCCGTCCGGCGCGCGCGATATTGGCGCTGATCTGCCGCGCGTCCTGATCGAGCAGGTAGAGGTACTTGCAGGACGGCAGCGCCTGCAATGCCTCGCCCAGCACTCGCTCCATGGCCTCGCGATCGCGCCAGACCTCGCGGCAGGGCGCGGCCAGGCGAGACAAGGCCGCCGACAGACGGCTGTTGAGTAATAGCCGCTGTTTGGCAATGGCGGTTTGCAGGGCCTCGCTCATCGCGGTTCTCCAGGGGCTTGGCCAAGGGCGCGGCGGCTATCCGTGACCGCCGCGTCCTTGGATGTCGTCGACGGGGAGCACCGCAGGATGCGGCGCTTGGGCCGGCGACGGCTCAGTGTCGAGGGACCAGCTCCCAGCCTAGACCCGGTCGACGCTGGCTGATCCCGCCCTCATCATCGAGTCGGAACAGGTGCAGCCAGCCGTTGTCCAGCATCTCGCGCACCAGCTGATGCTTGGCGATGATCTCATCGATCGGGGCCTGTGGTGCCTGCAGATAGACGCTCAGGCGCATGGGCTCATGCACCCAGCGCTTGCCGTCGTGCAAGGATTGCATCGGCAGGCCGACACGCAGGTCGCCGGCATTACCCTCGAGCACCCCGATGGCCCCGCCGACCACATTGTGCAGCACCTTGTTGCCGCTGCCAAAACGACGGTTGTCGGTGGTGGAGCCGTAATACTGCAGGTTGATCCAGGCCGCCACCACCATCGGGGCGGTCATGATCAGCTCCAGCACCCCGAAGCCGCTGTCGGCGGTCCAGTCATAGTCGTGCAAGAAGGTGCGCCCGCCCAGATCGAGCCCGCGCGTCCGTGCGCGCGGTGCCGCGATGAAGGCGGCGCAGCCGGCCAGGCCCCATTCCGGGCGCACCTGCGACCAATCGCGGCTGCGCTGGCGGATATTGGCGGTGATGGCCTGGCGTGAGCGATGCTCAAGCCCGAGCAGCGCCGAGCGCGAGAGCCGGGTCAGCTCGCCGGCCTGCTTCAGCCAGCTGCGCAGCTGGGCCAGCTCCTCGGCGTACTCGCTCGGCAGCACCTCGGTGTCGAAGAGCCGGATCTCATCGACGCAGGTGTCGTGCAGCGCACCGATGAACCAGGTGTCGTCCGGGATGCGGATGCCGCGCTCGGCCACGCCCTGGCGCACCTTGGGATCATTGAGCAGGGCGGCGCCGATGCGGGCGCTGGCCTCGCCGGTCATGCCGCCGCAGGCGCCGCAGTCGAGGCCGGTCGCGTGGGGGTTGTTGACTACCGTGCTGCCGTGACCGACCAGGAGCACCAACCGGGCGAAGTCGCCGGTCATCGACATCGCGCGCAGAATGCCCTCGGCCAGGTCGACACGCTCGGCCTCTGGGATGCCGATCAGGGCACGCCCGCCGTGCACCCTGCCGTGCGCCCCGACGTGAGAATGGCCATGCGCGGTGCCGTGCGCCGAACAGACGCCGTGATTCGGCTTGTCCAGGGTCGGTCCAACGCGCCTCTCCAACGGCGCGTCCAGATGCAGGTCATCAGGCGCCGCGACCGGCCGCCCCCAGCCGAAGCTGTCGGCGATGATCTTCGGCGCGTAGAGGAACAGCCCGGCGGCCTCGACGAACGAGAAGCAGGACGAGGCGCCCATCTTGAAGGCCTTCCAGGACTTGCTGATCCCGGTACGGCGGCGCTGCGTCTCCAGGGCCTGCTCGGCCTCGTCGCTGCCGGCGCCATGCACCTCGGAGCAGACCCGGTACTTGGGCGTTAGCAGCACCGGCATGTGCGAGCGTGGCTCGACGGCACCGAAGGGCACATGCTCGATCGGCACGCCGAAGAAGCCCGCGAAGCCGAGCGTTTGCCCCTTCGGGCAGATGGTCTCGAACGAGCGGCGCACGACCTCCGAGCGGACATCGATGCAGAAGGCCGCCTGCACCACGGGTCGGGTTCTCGAGCGGTGCTCGTCTTCGGCCGTGGTATCCCGGTCGAGCTCGGCCGCCAGACGACGCTGATAGCTGAGCTCGAAGGCGGTCAGCAGGATGTGCTCGACGCGCTGCGGCTCCGGCGTCGGCTTGGCGGCCGGCTTGCCGCGGCTCAGGCGCCGGCACACCTCGCGCCAACGCTGGGTCAGCTCCGGGCTCGCCTTATGCTCGTAGATCAGCACATCCCAGGCGAGGCGGATGGCCAGCAGCTCGACGATCGTCTCGTCGCTGCCGCCGATGAGCTCCTGCTCCCAACGCAGCAGCCGGGTCCAGGCCGCCCAGCCACCGATATCCATCAGCGCCGCGTGCATGTAGTCGAGCGCGGCA
>CAZTYV010000025.1:0-10417 GCA_964617675.1 uncultured Halochromatium sp.
AGCAGCTGATTTGTAATCAGCAGGTCGTCGGTTCGAATCCGTCCGCCAGCTCCAATAAAACAACGGGTTAGCTCTAATCAAGCTGACCCGTTTTCGTTTTTGGCCTCTGGGGTAACGCTGGGGGTAACATTTTGCGGACGTTTGAACGCTAGCCTGGGGGGCGGCCATCGGTGATGGTGTTCAGGATGCCTGTGCTGACAGCCGCTGCAGGCCCTGGGCCCAGTCGGCGACGAAGTCCTCGATGGAGGCGATGAAATCGGGCTCGTGGTCGCTGCGGTTGATGGTGCAGTGGATCAGGGTGCCTTCAGGCGTTGCCGTGATGGTCCAGGCGAGGGCGTTCGGGCAGCCAGGCAGGGTGAAGCGAACGCCATCACGAATGCACTCGCGCCGGACCTCGAACTGCCCCCAGAGGCAATAGACCTCGCCGGCATCCTGCGCATCCGACCACTGAAGCACGCGGTCGATCGAGTCGCACAGCTCGGCGAGTCTGGGGCCCGTGATTCGAGCCTGGAGCGCGTCCGCGCTGAGATGACCGTCGGCACTTGCGAAGAATTCCAAGCTCACTTCTCCCGCGCGTAAGGCCAGGCCATGATGCCGCCTTCCATGACCTTCACATTGCGCCAGCCGTGCTGCTGCAGGATGGAGGCCGCCTCGTAGCCGCGCAGTGAGATCTTGCAGTAGAGGATGATCTCGCGGTCCTTATCGTCTGGGAGCTCGTTGAGCCGCCCGCGCAGCGCGCCGAGCGGGATCAGGGTCTCGCCGATGCCGAGCCGCATGGCCTCGAACTCTTGCGGGCTGCGCGTATCCAGGATGAAGCAGTCGGCACCTCGGTCGGCGCGTTGCTTGACCTCGGTGACCGAAAGTCCTTGCATCTGCCCCTTGAGCTTGTTCTCCATCACCTGCGCCGAGACGATGCAGTGATCGAGCGCGAGCGAGTAGGGTGGGGCATAGGGCAGGTCGGCATTGACCATGTCCTCGATACCTAGATGGCCGCGGATCGCCATCGCCATGGTCGCCACGCGCTTGCTGACATCGCCGGGGCCGATGCACTGGAAGCCGAGGATGCGCCCGCTCTTGCGCTCGGCGACGAGCTTGCTGATCAGCAGCTTGCCGCTCATGAACACCGGGATGTCGAGCCCGGAGATGGTCGCGGTCTCGATATCGGTGAAGCCGGCGTCACGCGCCGCCTGGGCCGAGAGACCGGTAAAACCGACCGTGTAATCGAAGATCTTGCAGATGCCGGTCTGGGTGATGCCGGGGAAGCTGGCGCTGTTCTCCTTGATGACATTCTGCCCGGCGACCCGGCCCTGCAGGTTGGCGATATCGCCATAGGGCGCGCGCATCCATTGGCCGCTGATCAGGGACTTGCACTCGACGCAGTCGCCGACCGCGTAGATGTCCGGGTCTGAGGTCTGCATGCGCTCGTTGACGCGGATGCCGCCGCGATCGCCGATCTCGAGCCCGGCCAGCAGGGCGAGGTCGATGTTCGGGCGCACGCCAACCGCGACCACCGCGAGCTGACAGGGCAGCTCGGTGCCATTGTCGAGCTTGACGCCGGTGAGCTTGCCGTTGTCACCGAGGAACTCGGCGACGCCATTGCCGACGATGATGTCGGGCCCGTTGGCGCGGATATGGTTCTCGACCAGCTTCGCGAGGTCAGGATCGAGGAACGGCAGGATCTGCTGGGTCTTCTCGATGACGGTGGTGTCGATGCCGGCCAGGCGCAGTGCCTCGCAGACCTCAAAGCCGATCAGGCCGCCGCCGACCACCACCGCCTTGTCGACGCTGTGCGCGTCACGCACCGCGCGTAGGCTGTCGGCATCGCCCATCGAGTGCAGGGTCTGCACGCCCTCTAGGTCGAACCCCGGCGCATTCGGGCAGACCGGGCGCGCGCCGGTAGCGATCACCAGCCGATCGTAGTGCAGGGTGCGCTCGTTCTCGGTCGGCAGGTGCTTGACAGTGACGGTCTTGGCCTCGCGGTCGATGCGCAGGGCCTCGGTCTGCACCAGCGCCTCGATGCCCTTGGCCTTGCCGTAGAAATTCGGGTCGCGCACGATCCCCGCCGGTGTGCAGATGAGCATGTTGCGATCATCGAAGGTGCCGCCGACGTAGTAGGGGAAGCCGCAAGAGGCCATCGACAGCTCCTGCTCGCGCTGCACCAGGGTGATCTCGGCGAATTCGTCCATGCGGCGCGCCTTGGCGGCGGCCTTGGGACCAGCGGCGGAGCCGCCGATGACGACGATTCGGGTGGGCTGCGACGACATGCGATCGATCCTCTGGTGTCGAGTTGCTGAGTGGCAGGCTTGGAGTGAGTGTGGACGCAGGCAAGAGGAGGGGCGCTGCGATTCCGCAAGGCGTCACAACTCATCGTTCGAGCGCTTGACGGGGCGCAAGCAGCAGAACAACCGGCATGTTTCTTATTGGGACATAAAGGATTTCGAATCGCGCGAATGCCCTGCCTTTCACCCCGTTGAGCGGCGGATGTCGAGCGCTGAGCACCGATAGCGCGACCGTTGACCGCGCACACGAGCATATTTTAGTTGATCCATATCAATTGCTTATCTCGGTCTCCTGTGCTTGAGGGTGGCTGTTGAGCCGGCCCGACCGAGGCCCAGATCGCCGGCTGATTTCCCCAATCAATATGGCCTTGGGTTGAGCCAGCGCGCTTACCACTCAGGCTTCGCAAATATTAGAATGTAACGTCATTCCCTTGAGGTTGAGACGGATAACGCGCCCATGAAAGACCCTGCCGTGCAACACGATGCCGAGATCGGACAGACCGAGGTCAAGGAGACCACCTGCTATATGTGCGCCTGTCGCTGCGGCATCCGCGTGCACCTGCGCGATGGTCAAGTCCGCTACATCGAAGGCAACCCCGACCATCCGCTGAACAAGGGCGTGCTCTGCGCCAAGGGCTCCTCCGGGATCATGAAGCAGGTCTCGCCGGCGCGGCTGACCAAGCCCTTGCGCCGCAAGGCCAACGCCAAGCGCGGTGAGTCGCAGTTCGAGGAGATCTCCTGGGACGAGGCGATGACCATGCTCAGCGAGCGCCTCGGCAAGCTGCGCGCGACCGACCCGAAGAAGTTTGCGCTGTTTACCGGCCGTGATCAGATGCAGGCGCTCACGGGCATGTTCGCGAAGCAGTTCGGCACGCCGAACTATGCCGCGCATGGCGGCTTCTGCTCGGTGAACATGGCCACGGGGATGATCTACTCGATCGGCGGCTCGTTCTGGGAATTCGGCGGCCCGGATCTGGATCGCGCCAAGCTCTTCATCATGATCGGGACCGCCGAGGATCATCACTCGAACCCGATGAAGATGGCGATCTCGAAGTTCAAGCGCGAGGGTGGCCGCTTCATCGCGATCAACCCGGTGCGCTCGGGCTACGGTGCCATCGCCGACGAATGGGTGCCGATCAAGCCCGGCACCGACGGCGCGCTATTCCTGGCCCTGATCCACGAGATCCTCAAGCTCGGGCTGTTCGACCGTGACTTCCTGATCCAGTACACCAATGCCGCCGAGCTGGTGATCGATGATCCCGAGCGCGACGATCACGGGATGTTCGTGCGCGACGAGACCGTTGATGTCACCCGCGGCTGCACCGATCCGCAGGACAAGTTCTGGTGGGATCGCAACACGGGTGCGGTGCTGACCCACACGGACGGCGCCGATCCGCGCCTGCTCGGCGGCTTTACCATGCCCGATGGCACGCCGGTGAAGACCTCGTTCCAGCTCCTGAAGGAGCGCGTCGAGTCCTATACGCCGGAGTGGGCGGAGAGCATCACCGGGATTCCAGCCAAGACCATCCGTCGACTCGCCCACGAGATGGGCGTGATGGCGCGCGACCATAAGATCGAGCTGCCGATCAACTGGACCGACGCCTGGGACCGAGAGCACGATCGCGTCACCGGCAACCCGGTCGCCTTTCACGCGATGCGCGGCTTGGCGGCGCACTCGAACGGTTTTCAAACCATCCGCGCGCTCAGCATCCTGATGACGGTGCTCGGCACCATCGACCGTCCGGGCGGCTTCCGTCACAAGGCGCCGTTCCCGAAGCCGATCCCACCCTGTCCGAAGCCGCCGCACAGCCCGGATGCGGTGCAGCCAAATACCCCGCTCGACGGGCTGCCGCTGGGCTGGCCGGGCAAGCCCGAGGATCTGTTCGTCGACGACAACGGCGAGCCGGTGCGCATCGACAAGGCCTTCTCCTGGGAGTATCCGCTCGCCGCCCACGGGCTGATGCACAACGTGATCACCAACGCCTGGCGTGGCGATCCCTACCGCATCGACACCCTGTTCCTATTCATGGCCAACATGGCCTGGAACTCGGCCATGAACACGGTCGAGACACGCAAGATGCTCACCGACCAGGACGAGAACGGCGAGTACAAGATCCCGTTCCTGGTGGTCTGTGACACCTACGCGTCAGAGACCGTCGCCTTTGCCGACCTGGTGCTGCCGGATACCACCTATCTCGAGCGCCATGACGTGCTCTCGATGCTCGACCGGCCGATCTCGGAGTTCGATGGTCCGGTGGACTCGGTGCGCCTGCCGGTGCTGCCGCCGAAGGGCGAGTGTCGGCCGTTCCAAGACGTCCTGATCGAGCTCGGTGCGCGGCTTGGACTGCCCGCCTTCACCAACGAGGACGGCACGGCGAAGTACAAGAACTACCCGGACTTCGTGGTCAACTACGAGACCTCGCCCGGCTCCGGGATCGGTTTCTTGGCGGGCTATCGCGGCAAGTATGGCGATAAGGCGCTCAAGGGTGAGCCCAACCCGAAGCAGTGGGAGCAGTACGCCGCCAACCATTGCGTCTTCCACTATGAGCTGCCGCGCAGCTACCAGTACATGCGCAACTGGAACAAGGGCTACCTGCACTGGGCGCGCGCACACGGCATGACGCGCTGGGCCGAGCCGATCACGCTGCACATCTATTCCGAGGTGCTGCAACGGTTCCGCGCCGCGGCGCAGGGCAAGTGGCCGGGACGCAGGCCGCCGGAGCGCTACCGCGAGCGTGTCGAGACCTTCTTCGATCCGCTGCCGTTCTATTACGACACGCTCGAGGCGCAGCGCGTCGATACCAAGCGCTTCCCGCTCACCGCGTTGACCCAGCGGCCGATGGCCATGTACCACAGCTGGGACAGCCAGAACGCCTGGCTACGCCAGATCCACAGCCACAACTACCTGTTCGTGAACCCGAAGATGGCGATCGCCCAGGGTATCGAGGACGGCGACTGGATCTGGGTCGAGTCGCACCTCGGCAAGGTCAAGTGTATGTGCCGCTACTCCGAGGCCGTGGAGCCAAGCACAGTCTGGACCTGGAACGCCATCGGCAAGGGCGCCGGCGCCTGGGGGCTGAGCGCGCGGGCCGATGAGTCGCAGAAGGGCTTCTTGCTCAACCACATCATCAGCGAGGAGCTGCCGGTGGTGAGCAAGGATGGCAAGCAGATCCTGTCGAACTCGGACCCGTTGACTGGCCAGGCGGCTTGGTTCGACACCCGCGTGCGCATCTACAAGGCCGATGCCAGCGAGCCGAAGATCACCGAGCCGCAGTTCCCGCCGATGAAGGCGCTGCCTGGCCAGCTCGCGCGTCCGAAGCAGCGCTGGCAGGCCTACGTCGCCGGACTCTTTGGCCGTAAGTAAGCAGCATTTGCGATAGACCTATGACTCAACTTGCCCTCGTCATCGACCTGAACGTCTGCGTCGGCTGCCATGCCTGCGTGACCTCGTGTAAACAGTGGAACACCTCGGGCTGGGCGGGCCCGATGGTGGATGAGAACCCTTACGACGCCAATCCGACCGGTACCTTCTTCAACCGGGTGCAGACCTACGAGATCGGCAGCTTTCCCAGCACCGAGACGGTGCACTTCCCGAAGAGCTGCCTGCACTGCGAAGACCCGCCCTGCGTGCCCGTGTGCCCGACCGGCGCCTCCTACAAGCGCGAGGACAACGGCGTGGTGCTGGTCGACTATGACAAGTGCATCGGCTGCAAGTACTGCTCTTGGGCCTGCCCCTATGGCGTGCGTGAGCTCGACGAGCAGCAGAAGGTGATGAAGAAGTGCACGCTCTGCATCGACCGCATTACCGACCACACCCTACCCGAGGCCGAGCGCAAGCCGGCCTGCGTGATCGCCTGCCCAACCAATGCGCGGCTCTACGGCGACGTGCATGACCCGGATTCCGAGGTCTCGGTGGCGATCCGCGAGCGCGGCGGCTATGCATTGATGCCGGAGTGGGGGACGAATCCCGCGAATCACTACCTGCCGCGGCAGAAGACGCACATGCATGTGACCGAGGAGGACCTGCAGCGCTCTGACAATCCGCTGACCAAGGAGGACATCACCGTCTACCACGGCGAAGAGACCATGGAAGACGTCACTTGGTAGCGCGCCACCAGATCATCCGAACCTCGACAGGGAATCCCCGATGCATCCAGCTTTCTCAGTGATCTTTCTGACCACGCTCATCGGCGCCGGTCAGGGACTCTTTCTCGCCTTGTTCACCGGCCAGCTCTACTCAACGGTCGAGCTGGTCGAGCCCCAGACCGACGCCTTCTACGCGGTCGGCAGCGGCATCTCATTGGCCCTCTTGGTCGGTGGGCTCGCCGCCTCGTTCTTTCATCTCGGGCGCCCGGAGCGTGCCTGGCGGGCGGCGGCGATGTGGCGCACCTCGTGGCTCTCGCGCGAGGTCATCGTGCTGCCGGCGATGATGGGCATCGTCTTCCTCTACGGGGTCTTCCACTGGGCCGGCTGGACGCAACCCTTTATCGAGCTCGGTGAGGGGGCGCTGCCGATCGATGCGACCTTCGTGCTCGGGATGTTGGGCGTTCTGGTCACGCTGGCGCTGTTCGTGAGTACCGGGATGATCTACGCCAGTGTCAAGTTCTTACAGGAATGGCACTCGCCCTACACCATCATCAACTTCATCTTCCTGGGCACGGCCTCGGGCTTCATGCTCGCCGCCGCCTACTCGGCGCTCCTGGGTAACCATCTGGTGGGTTTCTTTGGCACCTGGGCCGTGATCGCGACCTTGCTCGGGCTGGGTACGCGCACCGCATCACTGGTCCGCAACGCCACCCTCAAGCATCGCAGCAACCTACAGACCGCGATCGGGATTCGACATCGCGCAATCGTGCAGAAGTCGCAGGGTTTTTCGGCGGGGTCGTTCAATACCCGGGAGTTCTTCCACCATCAGAGCCCGGAGACCCTGAAGCTGGTGCGGACCGCCTTCATGGTGCTGGTCTTCCCGGTGCCGATCGCGCTTGTGCTCTTTGCTTACCTGCTGGAGTCGACCACCTTGCCGGTGCTCGCCTTCGCCATCCAGTATCTCGGCCTGTTGGCTGAGCGCTGGTATTTCTTCGCTGAAGCCGAGCACCCGCAGAACCTCTATTATCAGCAGGTCTCTTGAGGTGCGGAGCCCCGGGGAGTGGCGCCCCGGGAGTGGAGCTAGGGCCTCGACCCAGGGTTCCAGTCGACGTTCCGACCGGGGACGTTCATCGCTGCAGCAGGTCGTCCAAGCAAAAGGCCGGGGCCGTGCCGGCCCCGGCCTTGTTGTGTCTGCGTCGCCGCACAACCGGTACAGGCCCGCGGCGCTCGGTTGGCGGCGAGTGCGAAGACGCCTCAGTGATGTGAGCCCAGCATCAGCTTGAACATCTTGAGGTTGATGATGATAAATCGCCAAAGCTGCCAGATCAGGCTGGTGCGCATGTAGCTGGTCAACCGGGTCGGGACGGGCGGGTAATAGGCCTGCTGGTACGGTTCCTTGTTTTTCGGCTTCGCCGAGGCTGGCGCCGGATTGCTCAAGGTGGTATCGCTGCTCATCGCGACCTCGTCGGGTGGGTGTTGGTAGACAGGGAAAAGATCATGGACCGAGGCACGCCTCAGTGCGGCAGCAGGGACCAGCCCGGCCGCATCTTCGCCTGATAGATGAAGACGTGGTGCAGGATGTACTTCAACCAATGCCCGGCGAGCCCGATCTCGCCAAAGGTCAGGTCCATGTCGCGACCGTATTCGGGATAGGTCTCATAGTCCGGCACCACCGGGAACACCGTCATGGTCGCCGCTGAGCCCTTGAAGATGTGCATCCCGGTGGAGGCGACACAGGCCGCCCCCATCTCAGCCATCGAGGCAGTGTGGGTCGGGACGGGCGCGCCCTCGAGCATCTCGCGGATATTGGCAGCGACGGCCTTGCCGATGGTCGCCGAGGGCATGCCCGTGCGCGGTGGGGTCGGGTTGATCGGTGTGCCGTTGGCGCTCTGCATCGGCTTGCTAATCAGATGCGGCGGCGCAAACGCGATGCCGATGGCGAAGACGTTCTTGTACTTCGGTGTTTGATAGGTCTTCGGCCAGTCGTCCTTGTGCCATTGTTCATAGGGTTTGGGGTTGTAGTCCGCGTCGACCTTCATGAAGCCATTCGGCGCGAAGACCTCACTGCTGATGTCCGCCCCATCCTTGGCGAAGGCCTTCAGGGGCTGGCCGGCGAAGGGTGGGATCAGCATCGCAAAATCGAAGGCGAGCTCATGCTCGGAGCCGTCGAGCAGCTCGTAGTAGAGCTTGCCGGGCTCGATACGCTTGACCGCGGCGCGCACAATCCACTCCATGCCGCGCTCGACCATCAGGGATTCGGCGAACACCTTGCCGTTAGTGATATAGCCGCCGCGCTTGATGTGCACGCCGCCCATTCCGAAGTCGCCGAGCTCGTATTCGTTGCTGATCCAGATGATGCGGGCCTTATCGCGGATGCCTTCGTCGCGGAACATGTGCTCGATGTTGTAGATGTACTCGAACGCCGCGCCCTGGCAGGTGCACATGCCGTGGCCGGTGCCGACGACGAAGGTGCGGGTCTCGCCGCGCTTCATCGCCGCGATATTGGCTTGCAGCTCCTCGTTGGCGTGCAGGGCATGTGCCGGGGTGCAGACGGAGGTGGTGTAGCCGTCATCCGGACCGAGCCCCGGGGTCGCGCCGAAGTTGAGCTTGGGGCCGGTCGCGTTGACCAGGTAATCGTAGGTCACCGTCTCGCTCTGGCCGGCGCGCGCAGCATCGGTGTACTCGATGGTCACGTAGGGCGTATCAGATGCCTCGCCGCCCTCGGGATGGATCGAGACCGCCTTGGCCTGCTTGAACACCGCGCCGAGCCGCTTGTAGACCGGCGCCAACGGGAAGGTGACCTGGCGCTCGGTCATCTCGCCCACACCGACCCAGATGTTGGACGGGATCCAGTTCCACTTCTCGTTCGGTGAGACGACCACGATCTCGTGTTCTTTACCAAGCCATTTGCCGAGCCAGCGCGCGGTGGTATGGCCGGAGATGCCGGCGCCGAGGATGACGATGCGTGCCATGCCTGAGACCTCCAAGGTGGTTGGTTTTCGACTCGAGGCTAGCAGCCGCAGCTTCAAGGCGAAAGCGGTCCAGATCAAGGATTCGGGACCTTCGGACAGGTGACGACGGCGCTGTCGAAGCCCTTGGCCAATGCGAGGGGCGCGCCAAGCCACAGGTCTCGAGGCTGTGCCAGTGATCTTCAGAGATCGATTCCATAGTTTTAGCGAAATGGGTTCTGGCGGCCACATCGCTAATGGCGGCCATCAGGTTGCTCGCGTTCGGCTGAACGAAGCCCCCGGCGTCTCTGTCGCCGGGTGGCTCTGGTGTCATTCCTGCGCCGAGGCTATCGGGCTTGGGGCAGGGAGTTTGGCTGCGGCCTCGAGCAGATTCGCGCGAGGGGGAAAGACCGGCTGCGGGCGCTGCTCGGTGAGCCAACGCGACAGATCCGACTCGCCCGCGGGCCATTGGCCCTTGGCGACGTTGGTCGGCGCCGAGCCCTCGAACAGCAGATAGCCGTATTTGCCGTAGTGCGGGAGCTTTCGGGTCAGGCCGGCGACGGCTGCGGCGCTGCTTGCACCGATCCAACCAAAGGGCTGGCCGTCGCGGCTGGTGCTGATCACCGGCATTAGGTCCCCGGACGCTTGGTCGAGCAGCCTGAAGCGCTGTTGGGCAGCGTCGAGCTCAAACGACCCCTGCTCGGTTCCGATCGCTGTCAGTGCCGGCAGCCAACGATTGTCCCACCCGAGCAGCCAGATCGCGCGATCGGCCGGTAGGTCCTCATAGGCGTTGTCGAGCGCGACGGACCAGCCGGGCTGCCCACGCTGCCAGGCGTTGGCCAGCTGTTGGTAGGCCTCGCGCAGCGGTGTTGGTGCATCCGCCGGGATCAGGATCAGGCCGCGCTCGGCGCCGAACAGGTTGCTCAGGGTCGCGGTCGCCTCGCCCTCGGCGAGGGTGCGGAAGCTGTCGAAGCGCGGGTCGACGGCGATCCGAGCGGGGCGGGCGTCCAGGACGGTTGAGAACGCGGCCTGGCGCTGCTCCATTGGGACCGTCAGCTCGCTGGCCGAGCCGTGCTCATCGAGCAGAACAATGGGAACCGTCAT
>CAZTYV010000025.1:10533-25933 GCA_964617675.1 uncultured Halochromatium sp.
CGAGGTCCATGCGGTGAAAAAGGCGCTGAGATCGGTGCCGGATTCGGCCTCGAACGCGGCCTGGATATCATCCCAGCCGGCCTCGGCGAACAGGTTTTGACGATAGAAGCGCCGCAGCGCGTTGACGAAGGTCTCATCGCCGAGCTGGGTGCGCAGCATGTGGAAGAGCATCAACACCTTGCCGTAGCCGATGGCCTGCGAGGCGGCGCCGTGACGGCCCTGGAAGCTGCTCAGCGGCATATCCTGGTTGTCACGGACATAGTCGGCGTAGGCCTTGAGCTGATCGCGCCGATAGTCACTGCCCTTGCCGGCAAGCTCCTGATTGAGGTGATCGGCCAGGTAAGCGGTCAGGCCCTCGCTCCAATTGCCTTGCGAGTGATCGACGTAGACGCCATTACCCCACCAGTTGTGCAGGATCTCGTGTGGGTAGGACGAGTGCAGGATGAACGGCAGCCGCAGCACGCGCGGGCCGAGCAGGGTGAACGAGGGCATGCCATAGCCGGTCTCCCAGAAGTTCTCGACCAGCGCGAACTTGGCGTAGGGATAGTCACCGATCAACGCGCTGTAGCGCTCGAGGTAGGTGGCGGTAGCGTCCAGGTAGCGCGCGGCGAGGGCCTCGTCGGCGCCGCGCAGGAAGGCCTGTGCCTCGGCCTGCTCGGTCGGCGCGCGATAGAGCTCGAAGGGGGCGGCGATCAGGTAGAGCGCGTCCTGCGGCGCCGTCTCTTGCCAGCCGATCCGGCGATGTTCGCCGAGATCGACGATACTGGGGCCTTGGCCTTGTGAGACGGCGAGCCAGCCCTCCGGCACCTCGACCTCGAGGACAAGCCGATCGAGCGCACCGAGCACGCGCGGATACCAGCCGCTGTAGCCACTGAGGAAGACACCCTCGGGGCTGATGGTGCCAATCGACTGCTGACGCTCGCGGCCCATGCCCTCGCGCACCGCGTCGAGCCCATGCTGAATGCGACCCTGATAGCGCAACTGGATCCGTTGATCGCCGCCGCTCGTGAGCCGGTACTGAGCCAGGTGGCCGCGGTGTGCGACCGGCTCCAGACGCGCCTTGCCGCCGACGATCTCGGGCTTGAGCGCCCGGTGTAGCTGGATCAGCAGTGTCGGCGGCGAGTCGGGGTCGAGGCTCATCCGGTCGGTCGCGGTGATCGTGCCGCTCTGCGGATCGAGCTCGACGCTGAGCGCGTGTGCGACCACCGGGCCTGTGTCAACCGTCTCGGACTGGGGCTCGGTCCCAGCCAGGCTGTGGCTGCAGAGCAGGGCCAGGGCGATGGCCAGGGCGATGGCGATGCTCAAGCGCGCGGAGGCTGCCCGAGCCGACGGCAGGAACTTATTGGAATTGCGCATAGTCGCTGTCATCTGTGTCTTCTGAGGCGGTGATGGGGCGATCGTCGACGTTCCATGATCGGGGACCCGGAGACGCAACCCAGACCCCTTTGTCGCCATCAGATCGCCGGACGATCTGGGCACCGCATGCTAAACCAAGAGAACATCATGACACTGCGACCGACCCTCGCGTTCAAGACAGGCCTGTTGGACCGTTCGCTGGTGCTGCCACTCGCCTTCGCGCTTGCGCTGCTGGCCGCGGCCTGGACGCCTGGAGCCCTTGCCGCCGAGCCCCCTGCGCCTCTTGCCCCTCTTGCGCACGACGCCTCGGTGTCTGCGGCCTCTCCGCCGGGCGAGCTTGCCCAGGATGCGCCCCGCGGCAGCGATGCTCCGGCCACCAAGGTGCTCGACGTCGCGAGCCTTGGCGAGATCGATCAGCTGATCGAGCAACTGGCCGACGACCGGCTGGTCTTTGTCGGCGAGACCCACGACCGCTACGAGGATCATCTCAACCAGCTTGCGATCATTCGCGGGCTGCATGAGCGCGGGAACGCCGTCGCGATTGGCATGGAGTTCTTCCAGCAGCCGTTCCAGGACAAACTCGACGCCTATGTCGCCGGTGAGCTGAGCGAGGCGGAGCTGCTGCGGGAGACCGAGTACTTCGAGCGCTGGCGCTTCGACTATCGGCTCTACCGGCCGATCCTGCGCTATGCGCGCGAGCATGGGCTGCCGCTGATCGCGCTGAACCTCCCGCGCGAGATCACCGACAAGGTGGGCGACGGCGGTATCGCCTCACTCAGCCCCGAGGAGGCCGAGCAGATCCCGAGCGAGATCGACCGCGAGATCCCTGGGTACCGGGAGCACCTGGAGGCCATCTTCGCGATGCACCCGAAGTCCGATGGCGCCTCCTTCGAACAGTTTCTCGAGGTGCAGCTGCTCTGGGACGAGGGCATGGCGGAGCGCGCGGCGCGCTGGCTTGAGGCGCATCCCGGCTCACAGCTGATCGTGCTCGCCGGCTCCGGCCATGTCGAGTACGGTCGCGGGATCCCATCGCGGGTCCAGCGTCGTTTGGAACTGCCGATGTCGATCGTGATGAACGGCCAGCAACGAGCGCTCGATCCGAAGATGGCTGATTTCTTGCTGTATCCGGAGTCGGTCAATTTGCCCAAGACGGGGCTGATGGGCGTGATGCTGGATACTGAATCCGAGGGTCAGGGTGTTGGGGTCCAGGGCTTTGCGCAACAGAGTGGCGCGCGCGAGGCCGGCGTCAAGGAGGGTGATCGGATCATCGGTATCGGGGAGACGCCGATCAGCTCTTATGCCGACATCCGCATTGCCCTGATGGACAGTGAGCCCGGACAGCAGTTACCGATCGAGGTCTTGCGCGCGCCGCTTGTCGGTGGTGTTGAGCAGCTGCGCTTCGACGTCAGGCTGCAATGATGTCGGGCCGGACCGCCTCGCATCCGGCTGCGCCTGCGCCGCCCGAGCTGCTCGCACCGGCCGGGACCTTGCGCAATCTGCGCTACGCGCTCGCCTACGGCGCAGATGCCGTCTACGCCGGTATCCCGCGCTACAGCCTGCGGGTACGCAATAACGAATTCGGCTCACTCGCGGCCCTGTCTGAGGGGATCGCGGCGGTTCGCGCGGCCGGCAAGCGCTTCTATCTGGCCGCGAATCTGATGCCGCACGGTGCCAAGCTGAGCACCTTCGTCGCCGACCTAGAGCCGGTGATCGAGCTCGGGCCCGATGCGCTCATCATGTCCGACCCGGGGCTGATCCTACTGGTGCGCGAACGCTGGCCGGAGGTTGCAATCCATCTCTCGGTGCAGGCCAATACCACCAATGCCGCGGCGGTGCGCTTCTGGCATCAGCAAGGGCTGCGGCGGGTGATCCTCTCGCGCGAGCTGTCGCTGGATGAGATCGCCGAGATCCGCAACGCCTGCCCGCAGATGGAGCTTGAGGTCTTCGTCCACGGTGCGCTCTGTATCGCGTATTCGGGCCGCTGCCTGCTCTCAGGCTACCTGAACCATCGGGACGCCAATCAGGGCAGCTGCACCAATGCCTGCCGTTGGTCTTATCGAATGGGGCAAGCGGTCGCCGCGCCGACCGAGTGCGGGAGCGAGGCGCGGCCGGCGGCGGAGGCCCGCGCTTGCGCAGACCGAGAGCAGCCTCCGGAGCAGCGCCATCCCGAGGCCGATGAGGTCTGGCTGCTGGAGGAGGCTGAGCGCCCTGGCGAGTACATGGCGATGTTCGAGGACGAGCAGGGGACCTACGTGATGAATTCGCGCGATCTGCGTGCCGTTGAGCATGTCGCGCGCCTTGCGGCCATCGGTGTGGATTCGCTCAAGATCGAAGGCCGTACCAAGTCGCATTACTACACGGCCCGAACCACCTCGGTCTACCGACGAGCCATTGATGATGCCGCCGCTGGGCGTGGCTTCGATCGCGCCCTGCTCGAGGAGCTCGACGGCCTGGCCAACCGCGGTTACACCGAGGGCTTCTTGCGCCGGCACGCGCCCTCCGAGCTGCAGAATTACGTGGCGGGCAGCTCGGTCAGTCAACGTCGGCAGTTCGTCGGCGAGTTGGCAGGGATCGATCGTGACCGTGCTCTGGCCGAGGTGCGCGTGCGCAACCGTTTCGCGCTCGGCGATGAGCTTGAATGGATCAGCCCGGACGGCCTGCAACGGTTTCGCCTTGAGCAGCTGAGCGCGACGGACGGACGGCCGCTCGAGGTGGCGCCCGGTGACGGCTGGAGCGTGCGCATCCCGCTCCCGGCGCAGCCGCTCCCGGCGGAGGCCCTGCTCGCAAAGGTGCTCTGATCGCTGTCGCCGAGCGGCCGGACTGGGCTGGGCTTGGGCCTAGCTGGGTGGGGCGGGGCCCGTTCTGCCGCTCGACCTTGATCCTCAGTCTTGGCCCTCGGGTTCCGTCTCGGCTCGCTCTGGCGACAGGCCCCGCGTTGCCCGTCGGGGCTTGGCGGGGAGGCTCAGATCTCGGCGACGACCTTGTCGTAGAAGGCGAGGAAGTCGTCCGGGGTCGGACCCTCTCGCCACTCGATCGCCGCGCGCGGGTGCTGATTGAGCTGACCGGTGATGTTGTAGGGGATCATGGGACCCCATTCGATCTCGCGGCGCAGCGGCAGGATATGCTCCTGGATCACCTCGATGATCGGGCGCACCTCGAACTTGGGATTGCGCAAGAAGCCGAGCAGTAGCTCGGTGTGGCAATTACCGGCGCCGCGGCCGAAGCCGAAGATGGTTGCATCGACGCGATTGCAGCCGAGGATGATCGCCTCGATGGTGTTTGCGAACGCGAGCTGCAGATTGTTGTGCGCATGGATGCCGACCTCCTTGCCGGTGCCCTTCAGCGCATTCGCGTACTTGTGATAGAGGCGATCGATCTGCTCGCGGTACAGGTGGCCGAAGCTGTCGACGATGACCATGGTGCTCGCCGGCGTATCGGCGATGGCCTCGAGGACGGTATCGATCTCCTCCTCGGTGATGTTCGAGACTGCCATCAGGTTGGCGGTGGTCTCATAGCCTTGCTCCGAGGCGAAGCGGATCATGTCGACCGCCTCCGAGACCTGGTGCGCGTAGAAGGCCACCCGGACCATGCTCAGCGGGCTCTCGGCGGCGGGGACGATCTGCGTCTCCCAGTCGCTCTTGCCGGCGTCGGCCATGGCCGCAAGCTTAAGCCCGGTCGCGTCGGCGTCGTGGTCGCCGACTACCCGTTGCAGGTCAGCCTCGTCGCAATGGCGCCAAGGCCCGAACTTCGCGCGCGGGAAGGTCTTCGGCGAGTTCTTGTAGCCGATCTCCATGTAATCGATACCGGCCGCGACGCAGGCGCGATAACAGGCGCCGACAAACTCGTCGCTGAATTGATGGGCGTTGACGAGACCGCCGTCGCGCACCGTGCAATCCATCACCTTGAGCTCGGGCCGATAGGTGATCCAAGGGGCCTTGTCTGACATGGGTCTTTCTCCGCGCTGATCTCAGGCGCGGATTATCGCGCGCCGGTCCGGTTAGGTCATTGCCGGTGGTCACCAAAAACGAGCGAGCGATCGGCGCCGCCCAGGCCCAGGCCCAGCCATGGGCACAGCTCCGGTCCGGGCTCCGAGTCTGTGCCCCGAGTCTGTGCCCCGAGTCTGTGCCCCGAGTCTGTGCCCCGAGTGTCTGTGCTCGGATCAGGGCTCCGATCAGGGCTCCGATCAGGACTTAGGCGGGCATTCTCGGGCAGGCAGAGGCAGACCGGCGCGGTGATCGCGCCTCAGTGCGCGCCGTCTTGTCCGAGCTTCTCCTTGAGCAGCTCGCCGAGGGTGCCGACCCCGGCCTGTTCGGTGCTGCCCGCCGCGTCGCGACCGCTCGCTGAGGCCGTTGTTGGGTCCACGCCGCGCGCGTCCGCCTCGGTGATGCGATCGGCGGCGAGTGAGAGCCCGATACGACGTCGGTCCCCGTCAACCTGAACGATGACGGCGTCCACCTCTTGGCCGACCTGCACCACGTCCTTGGGGTGCTCGACCCGTCGCCCGGCGCCGAGCTCGCTGACGTGGACAAGGCCGGTGAGACCGGGCTCGATCTCGACAAAGGCGCCGAAGGGCTCAAGGCGCTCGATACGACCGCGCACCCGCGTACCGGGCCGATAACGTTGCGCGGCATCGGACCAGGGGTTCTTGGCCAAGGCGCGCATCGACAAGGCGATGCGCTCCGGGCGCTTGGGATTATTGGTCTGCTCGATGCGCAATACCGCAACCTCGATCTCCTGGCCGACACTGAGCACCTCCTCCGGATGCCGCACCCGCCCGAGCGCGAGCTCGCTGATGTGGATCATGCCCTCGACGCCGCCGAGGTCAATAAAGGCACCGAACTCCTGAAGTCCGACGACGGTGCCGGCGAGCACCGCGCCGGGCTCGAGCTTGGCGCGGATCTGGGCAGCCTGCTCGGCCTGGGCCTCCTCGAGCACGGCGCGGCGGGAGACGACGAGATTGAGCCGGCGCCCACCCTCGAGCTTGGTAATGCGGAAGGCCGCGCGCTGACCGACCAGGGTTGAGAGGTCTTCGACGAATCGAAGGTCCGCTTGCGAGGCGGGGCAGAAGGCGCGTTGGCCGGCGATCTGGACCTCGAGTCCGCCCTTGGTCGTGCCGGTGATCTGGCCGTCGACCGGGGTGCCCGCCGCAAACGCCGCTTGCAGCTGATCGACGCCATGGGCATGACGACCCTGTTGGCTACCGAGCACCAGGGTGCCGCTGTCCGGGTCGATGCCGGTGACGGCGGCCTCGATGGTGTCGCCGACAGCCTTGCTGAGCTGTCCGTCGTCGTCGCGCAGGTTCATCAGCTCGATGGTCGCCTCGGCCTTACTGCCGATGTCGACGAAGGCATGCTCCTCGCCGATCTCGACGATGGTGCCTTGGATACGGTCCCCAACCTTAGGACGAGCGGCGAGGGCCTGCTCCGTCTTTTCCAGTTCCTTGAGCAAGGCCTCGAAATCGTTGTCGTCGGTCATCGATGGGGGGCCTGTCTACGGGCCGGTCGATAGGAGTCGGTGGGTGGGCGGACTCGCGCCAAGCGCTGGAGCGGGCTCGACGCAAGCGCTGCGAATTCTACTCGGCAGGCACGCCCGCGGGCTAGCGCTAGGGGCCGTTTCTTCTGATCTGACGCAGGTCGGGGCGCAACGGGGCGGGAGGTCGCCATTCCCGAGCCCTGCTGAGAGCGATTGGCTCAGTGCGATCGGCCCGCCCGGATTGACCCGATCCGATTGGCCCGATCCGATTCACCCATATGGAGTTCGGGTGGCTGCAACCGAGCGCGATTGGTTGATCGGCCCTGGGAACCGAGGCGCTCAGCGCGTTAAGCTAATAACCCTCGAGGGTAAGACGACGCTCAGGAGATCTTAGGTTCCATGACCCGATACGATGTGTTCAACGGTGATGCCGATGGTCTTTGTGCCCTGCAGCAGCTGCACCTAAGCGAGCCCGATGCCGAGCAGGCCGTGCTGGTCACCGGGACCAAACGGGATATCGCGCTTTTGCAGCGAGTGTCGGCGATCGAGGGCGACCGTGTCACGGTGCTTGATGTCTCCTTGGACAAGAACCGCGGACACCTGCTCGAGCTGCTGGAGCGCGGCGTCAGCGTGCGTTACCTCGATCACCACTACCCCGGGGAGATCCCCTCGCATCCGAACCTTGCCGCGCAGATCGACACCACCCCGGACCGAGGCACCAGCTTGCTGGTCGACGATCTCCTTCAAGGTCGACACCGCGCTTGGGCGGTGGTCGGCACCTTCGGCGACAACTTCGATGCCTCGGCTCGCTCGGCGGCGCAGCCGCTCGGGCTCGAGCCCGAGTCGCTCGAGCAGTTGCGCGAGCTCGGGATCCTGCTCAATTACAACGGCTACGGCGCGACGGTGGCTGATCTGCATTTCCCGCCCGACGACCTGTTCATGCGGCTGCGCCCCTACGCCGATCCACTGGAGTTCGTGCGCGTCGACGAGGCCTTTGCAACGCTGCGAGCCGGCTATCACGATGACATGGCGCGGGCGCAGGCGATGCGCCCGGAGCACGAAAGTGCAACCCATCTCTTATTGGTGCTGCCGGCGGCCTCCTGGGCGCGTCGGGTGAGCGGGGTCTATGCGAACGCGCTCGCTCAACAGGCACCCGCGCGGGCGCACGCGCTGCTGACGCGGTTGCCGAGCGGTGGATGCCTGGTCAGCGTCCGGGCGCCGATCAAACAGCCCGAGGGCGCCGATGCGCTCTGTCGGCAGTTCGAGACGGGCGGCGGCCGCAAGGCGGCCGCTGGCATCAATCTTCTGCCAGAGAGTGATTACCAGCGCTTCGTCGAGGCGTTTCTGTCGGCGTTCGGCGTTGCCTGATCCATCGCGCTGCCCGGGGCGGGGGCGGCCCGGGTGCGCAGGCCTTAAGCGGTCCTGAGGGTTGGCCTGATGCGGTCTCTCGTCTTTGTCTATGGCACGCTGATGCGCGGCGAGGTCAATCATCGGCTGCTGGCGGGGGCCGAATGGGTGGGCGAGCATCGCACCGAGCCCTGTTTCACGCTGGTCAACCTGGGTGCCTATCCGGGCCTGATCGCGGGCGGTCGCGTTGCGGTCACCGGCGAGCTGTATCTCGTCGATGGCGCCGGCCTGAGGGCCCTCGATGTGCTCGAGGACTATCCCCGACTCTACCGGCGCGGGCGGCTGCGCACCGCAAGCGGGCGCGCTTGGACCTACCTCTATCGAGGTTCGGTGCGCGACCGCCCCGCGATCCCGAGTGGTGATTGGCGCAGTATCTCGCGGCATGCCGCCGCCGTGCGCTCGGCGGGCGTGCAGGGACGACGTGACGCGAAGAACCCTGGCCGCCAGCAGCGGTTGCGCTCCAGACTCTAGGCCCAGACTGTAGGCCCAGACTGTAGGCCCAGACTGTAAGCGATGAGGAGAACCATGATGACCGAGACGAGTGCCGCGCAGGCGCATGAAGAAGGACGCTTCACAATCGAGCTCGAGCAGCTCGAGGGCTACCAGATCAACGTTGCCTTCGACTGGAAGCGCGCCGCCGATCTGTTGATGGACGAGCCGCCGCCGCTTGGCGAGACCAGTGGCCCCAACGCTTCTCGACTCTTGGCGGCGGCGGTGGGCAACTGTCTCTCGGCCAGCCTGCTCTACTGCATCGGCAAGGAAGAGCCGCCGGATCGGAGTCTTCGCACCGAGGTGACCTGCGTGATGGTGCGCAATGAGAAGAAGCGCTTGCGCATCGGCCGTATGGACGTGCGCCTGATTCTGGCGCCGGCCTTACTGGAATCCAAGCGTTTCGAGCGCTGCAAGACCCTGTTCGAGGATTTCTGCGTGGTCTCGGCGAGTGTCCGACAGGGCATCCCAATGCGGATCTCGGTGGTCGACGAGGGCGGTCATCTGTTGCATCAGAGCGACTAGGCTGGCGATGAGCAGCGCGTGCATCGCTGCCGTGGTGTGGGTCTGGTTTGCCGCTGCTGTGCCTGAGGGGGCGCCCAAGGAATCGCGTCCGGGATTTCGTCCGGGATCGCGTCCGGGGTCGCGGCGCCGGCTGCCACGCTCAGCCCCGCAGAGGCCTCTGGCATGAGTCTGCGGACATCGCGGCCTCGCCTCCTGCTGATCGGCGAAGGCGCTGCCGCCGAGGCCTGCGCCCGCGTGCTTGGTCTCGTCGGGCAGGAGCGTCTTGCGAATGAGGCCCTGCTCCGGGGTGAGTCATCTCTGCTGCGCAAGGCCGATGTGCTCATCCTTGCCGAGGAAGGCGATCTGCGGCAAGCGCTGGCCGGGCTGCTCGCTCGGTCGAGCGAGCAGACGCGGCGGCGCCCGTTGCGTGTGCTGCTGGTCGATGAGGCGATCTCCGACGGCGCAGCGATCCTCGCCGAGGCAGAGGCGCAGCGCCCTGCCTGGGTCCAGCTCGAGTACGTGTCGATCCCAAGGCGTGCTGCCCGTGCACTGCTTGCGCGCTGGCCCCTGCATTGGGGCGCTGATCCGCGTTTTGGGCAGCGAGTCCATCTGCTGATCGTCGGCGAGTGTCCGTTCGCCGACGCACTGCTGTTACAGGCGCTGCAATTGAGCGGCTATGGCCCGGGGACGACGCGGGTGACCTTGTTCAGCGAGACCTCGGCGGCCTGGAGGCGTCGCTTTGAGGTGGCGTATCCGCAGGCGCACCAGATCGCCGATCTGCGCTTCGAGTCGGTCGTCTCCCCCGACTGGGCGGTCGCGCCGCCGGTGACCATGGTCGTCGTCTGCACCGAGCCGGCGACGGAGGCGCTCGCGCAGGCGCAGCGGCTGATCACCGAGCTCGGCCATGTGCAGCGCTGCTCGCCGCCGGTGTTGATGGAGACCGGGGGCTTGACTGCGGCCGGTACG
This sequence comes from uncultured Halochromatium sp., assembly GCA_964617675.1. Classification (GTDB taxonomy): domain Bacteria; phylum Pseudomonadota; class Gammaproteobacteria; order Chromatiales; family Chromatiaceae; genus Lamprobacter. The sequence goes on from CAZTYV010000025.1 coordinate 20,728, forward strand.
ATCGCTGATTGGGATGGTCAGCTGTTTCCGTTCGACCGCCGTCGGCTCGCGCTCGAGCGCTCAGCCTTGCTAGAGGGGCAGGGCGACGAGCTCGCTCAGGTGATCCACCATCATTATCGGGACACCACTGAGGCGCAAGGGCGCGACCCATCCAAGGAGCCGGCCGGCGTCGCTTGGCCGATGTTGGCCGAGTCTTATCGCGACGCCAACCGGCATCAGGCGGACCATCTCTGGGCGAAGCTGGCGTTGACCGACTGCCAGGCGGTGTCCGAGGAGCATGTCGAGTCCTTTGCCTTTGCGCCGGTGGAGGTCGAGCAGCTCGCCATCATCGAGCACGGCCGCTGGGCTGCAGACCGCTGGCTCGATGGCTGGTCCTACGCGCCGACGCGTGACAACGCGCTCAAGCATCACCCCCAGCTGATCCCCTACGAGCAGTTGTCGGGGCCGATGAAGGACTTAGATCGCTTCGCGGTGCGCCTGGTGCCGACGCTGCTGGCGCGCTCCGGGCTCGGGGTGCTGCGCATGCTGATCGTTGGTCTGATGTCTGGCGATGAGGGTGAGTCGATGCCGGCGAGGCGGCTCGATCGGCACATCCGGCAGGTGTTGCAACGGCTGGTCGCCCGTTATCCGGATCGGGCGCTGATGATCGGCGCGTCCCTAGAGCATCCCGTCGTGCGTCGATTCGCGCAGATCGCGACCGACGACTACGGCGCCGGACTCTTCTTGCTGCTCCCGCAGCCGCTGCCCGCGTTGCTCGCGTCGCTCGACGCCAGTGCCCGCGAGCAGACGCTGGCCTTGATGGCCAGGGCGCAGCGCCGAATCCACCTTGAGGCGCCGTCAGCGCTTGCACGCTGGCTGCTGGAGCGCGCCGAGATCCTGGTGCAGCTCGGCGCCACCGCCACCTGGGCGCAGGGCGCGGCGAAACCGATCAAGCAGGTGCGGATCAGACCCTCGCGCGCGACCACCTGGAGCTTCGAGTACTAGGGTGTTCGCTCGGTTGCGCCTGCCGGCGTCCGGTTGCGTCTGTACCGGCTCGGGCTGACTAGAGACCGGCCAGAGAGCGGGGCCAGAGAGCGGGGCCAGAGAGCGGGGCCAGAGAGCGGGGCCAGAGACCGGGGCTGGAGACCGGTTAGGCGCTCGACAGCAGCTCGCGGCGGTCGTCGCTGAGGTCGGCACTGCTGCCGGGTGCGAAGCGGTGTCCTTCTCGCAGGCAGTAGCCGAGCCATTTGGAGAGGAACTGGTTTGCGCGCCATTTTGCGGCAAGCGCTGGGTGATCGTAGTGACTCAGCACCGGCAGCACGGTCTCGCGCAGGCTCAACACCTCAACCTGCTCGGCGTCATGGTAGGCGCGCAGCAGGGCATCGGGCTCGAGCGCTTCCTGGCCGCTGGCGCCGTCGGCGTCGCGCAAGAAATGGGTCAGGCGCAGCGTGCTGGTGTAGCGCGCTTGATCCTCGATCGTGAGCCGCAGCTCGGCCCGCCCGCCCGGACTCGACATCAGGCGCCCACGCAGCGTCGGCAGCTGTGGGGCGAGCCGTAGCAGGGCCGCGTAGTTTTCCTCGCACAGCGCCATCAGACCGCCGACGCTGGGTCGAGCGGCCATCAGGTCGAGTCGCGAGAGGATCGCTGGGGGTGCCTGCATCGGACCGGTGCTCGGGGCAGCTGGGGCCTAGGCCTTATCGCCTTGCTGCTTGCTGATGTCGGCGCGGACCTGGTCCATGTCTAGCTCCTTGGCCTTACCGACGAGCTCGCGGAAGGACTTCTCCGGCAGGGCGCCGGGCTGCGAGAAGATGATCACCTGGTCACGGAAGATCATCAGGGTCGGGATCGAGCGGATCTGAAAATGCGCCGCGATGCCCTGCGCCTCCTCGGTGTTGACCTTGGCGAAGACGATGTCGTCGTGGTCGTTGGAGACCTTCTCGAAGACCGGTGCGAATGATCGACAAGGGCCACACCAGGTTGCCCAGAAGTCGACGATGACGAATGGGTTGTCGTTGATAGTTTGCTCGAAATTCTGCTCATTGAGCTCGACGACGGCCATGTTCGGCTCCTCTGTCGCTGGTAAAACCTATCGCGCAGTCTAACAGAATCGCCTCCGGCGGCACCGCTTCCCTCCCTCGACGCGTGGTCATTCCCGGCCCACATGGCACATGGCGACGCTGAAATCGCCCGACAGATAGCCATCGACGATGCGCAGGTCAACATCGAGCGCTTGGGCCCAACGCTCGACGGTCTCGGGCATCAGGTAGTTAAAGGTCATGGAGTGATGGTCGCCCTTGAGCAGGTTGAACACGAGCCCGCGGCGGGCGGCGGTGAGACAGCGCTCGATGAAGATCCGGGTCTCGGCCTGGGTCAGGAGCGCCATCGCGCCGCTCGCGAGATACCAATCGGCCTCTGGGAGGGGGTCCTTGAGCACGTCGCAGTGCAGGATGGCGCATCCCGTGCGTGCGCGAGCGCGCTCGACCATGACCTCGACGGCGTCGAGGCCGATGTATTGCCGCGGCAGATCGTCTCGCGCGGCGAGGAATTGGTGCAGATCGCCGAGCCCGCAGCCGACGTCGACCAAGGAGCAGCCTGAGAGGTTCGGCGGCAATAGGCTGCGCAGCACCTCGAAACGGATCTGCTGGCTCTCACTCGAGCGCCAATGCACGCCCTCGGCATTCTCGCCGTAGCGCGCAAGGGCATGCCTGTAGAAGCTTTCGGTGTCGACGCGCGGCATGTTGGAATCTCCAGGGGGTGTTCAGAGGCTAGGGTCGGCGGCTGTCGGCTGTCGGCTTTCGCAGGGCTGGCCTGAGCTCAGGGGGCGGCGGCGATCGTCCAGGGGGAACCGAGACGCCCGTCGGCTGCCGAACATTTCGCCGCACGCGCTCCTGCACCCGATAAACGATGAAAAATCTTCGGCATTTTTCCTTGATAAGCGGCGACCTAAAAACCAACTAAGATGCTGAGAAAAAGGCTGCGACAACCTTAGGGCACCACACCATGAGACTCTCCACCAAAGGCCGTTATGCCGTCACCGCCATGCTGGATCTCGCCCTTAATTCGGGCCGCGGGCCGGTGACGCTTGCCGACATCTCGGTTAATCAGGGTATCTCGTTGTCTTATCTCGAACAGCTGTTTGCGTCGCTGCGCGCGAAGCAGTTGGTGCGGGGCATCCGGGGACCCGGCGGCGGATACTACCTTGGCAAGCCGGCCGATGAGATCTCGATCGCCGATGTGATTTGCGCCGTCGATGAGTGGGTCGAGTTCACCCGCTGCGGTGGCCGCGAGAACTGTCGTGGCGGCGAGCGGTGTCTGACCCATTCACTTTGGGATCAGCTCAGCGACGAGATCTTTACCTTTCTAAGCGAGATCTCCCTCGCCGATCTGGTCGAGCGCGGTAAGCGCAAGGGGCAGGCGGACGAGCGTCTCGCGGCCCGCGCGGCTGAGGGTCGGCGCGTTGAGCCGGGGAAACAGCGCGCCGCTTGATCACCCGCACGGGCGCTGAGTCCGCTAACTGAACCGACCGGCCCAACCTGCTCGCCCATCGTGCGAGTCCAGCCGGTCGGCCCAGACGGGGCCGCCGACCGAGCCGGTCGCATCATCGGACAGTCTTGTTGGGTGCCGGCACTCAAGTTGTCGCCCTTGCCTCGACCCAGTGCTCGGCCGTTTCCACGGCTCATTCTTTGGCTTAGATCAGCTCCTCCTGTGTTGCGCGCGCCCCGCGCGTCGCTTGATGCTATCCTCAGGCGTTCGGTCCGCTTCCCGACCTCTGACGTGATCAGCGCGCATGGCTCGCCGCCAGGTAGCTCCCACGCCCGAGTCGGTCCACTCGAGCCCCGCGAGCGCCCTGTCACCATGCAGGTAGAAACCGACGAGCTGCTAACCATTCAAGACCTGGTGCGCTGGGGCGCGTGCCGGTTCGTCGCGCGCGGCCTGCATTTCGGGCACGGCACCGATAACGCGTTCGACGAGGCGGCCTGGCTGGTCTGCCACGCGCTGCAGATGCCCTTGGACTCGCTCGCAGAGTACAGCCCATGCCGACTCACGCGTTCAGAGCGAGAGACCGTGCTTGCGTTGCTCGAACGCCGTGTCGACGAGCGCCGGCCGGCAGCCTATCTGACGGGCCACACCTGGTTCGCCGGGCTCGAGATGCTGGTCACCGATCAGGTGATGGTTCCGCGATCGCCGATTGCCGAGCTGATCCTGAACGGCTTCGCGCCTTGGGCTGATCCCGCCAAGATCGGCCGCGTCCTCGATCTGTGCACCGGAAGCGGCTGCATCGGGATCGCGACCGCGATGCATCTTCCGGACGCAGATGTCGATTTGGCCGATATCTCACCGGCCGCGCTGCGCGTGGCCATGCGCAATCGGGCGCTGCACGGCCTTGATGAGCGCGTTCGCGTCATTGAGTCGGACCTGTTCGCGGCGATCGATGACGAGGCGGTCTACGATGTCATCGTCTCCAATCCGCCTTACGTCGCCGCGGCCGAGCTCGAATCCCTACCCGCCGAATACCGGCACGAACCGCAGCTGGCATTCGCCGCGGGTGAGTCGGGACTCGACCTGGTCTTGCGGATCCTGCGCGATGCGCCAGACTTCCTCAGCGATGACGGGCTGTTGATCGTCGAGGTTGGCAGCGCGGCCGAAACCTTGCAGGATCGCTTTCCTGAGCTGCACTGGACCTGGCTCGATTTCGAGCACGGCGGTGAGGGTGTCTTCCTGATGCACCGCCAAGAGCTCGTCGATGCGCATCCGGCCTTTGCCGAGTCGGTGGCCGGGCATTGACGATCGGCTGATGGTGCTCGCCGACCCCAGCCGACGATCAGCACTGAGAGTGTCATTGCGCGACGCGCTGTCCTGAAACAAATCAACGCGACGAGGTCGGCCGCCGGCGCCTCGAGGTAGACGATAACGATGCTTGATAAGACCCGTACCACCACCCCCGAGGCCGCAGCCCAGAACGAGGCCGCCACACGGCCGCTCGCCAGCGAAGGCGCCGCCGATCAGCGCACCGTGTTCGACCTGGCGCTGATCCAGCGTTACGACCAGAGCGGCCCGCGCTATACCTCCTATCCGACGGCGGTCGAGTTCGACCCCGCCTTCGATGAGACCCGCTACAAGCAGGTCTGCCAAGAGACCAACGCCAGCGGCCGGCCGCTCTCGCTCTACTTTCACATCCCGTTCTGCGACACGGTCTGCTTCTACTGCGCCTGCAACAAGATCGCGA
>CAZTYV010000026.1:0-12405 GCA_964617675.1 uncultured Halochromatium sp.
AGGTGCCGCGCTACACGGTGTTCCCGAAGACCCACTACGCGACCCCGCGCGAGGTCATCCTCAACGCCGTCGAGCAGATCAAGGTCGAGCTGAAAGACCGGCTCAATTGGCTGCGCGACAATGACAAGCTGGTCGAGGCGCAGCGACTCGAGCAGCGGACGATCTTTGATCTGGAGATGATGGTCGAGGTCGGTTACTGCTCGGGGATCGAGAACTACAGCCGCTACCTCTCCGGTCGCGGCCCCGGCGAGCCGCCCCCGACCCTGTTCGACTACCTGCCGAAAGACGCGCTGATCGTCATCGACGAGAGCCATGTCACCGTGCCGCAGCTCGGCGGCATGTTCCGCGGCGACCGCTCGCGCAAGGAGAACCTGGTCGACTATGGCTTTCGGCTGCCCTCGGCGCTGGATAACCGACCGCTGCGTTTCGAGGAGTTCGAGGCGCGCCGGCCGCAGGCCATCTTTGTCTCGGCGACCCCGCGTCAATACGAGATCGACCACTCCGGCGCGGTGATCGAGCAGGTGGTGCGCCCCACCGGCCTGGTCGACCCCGAGGTCGAGGTGCGCCCGGCGCGCACCCAGGTCGATGATCTGCTCTCCGAGATCCGGCTGCGCACCGCCGTGAACGAGCGCGTCTTGGCGACCACGCTGACCAAGCGCATGGCCGAAGACCTGACCGACTATCTCGGCGAGCACGGCATCCGCGTGCGCTATCTGCACTCGGATATCGATACCGTCGAGCGCGTCGAGATTATCCGCGATCTGCGGCTTGGTGAGTTCGATGTCTTGGTCGGCATCAATCTGTTACGCGAGGGCCTGGACATGCCCGAGGTCTCGCTGGTCGCGATCCTCGACGCCGACAAGGAAGGTTTCCTGCGCTCGGAGGGCTCGCTGATCCAGACCATCGGCCGCGCCGCGCGCAATGCCCACGGCAAGGCGATCCTCTACGCCGACCAGATCACCGGCTCGATGCGCCGCGCCATCGATGAGACCGAGCGCCGCCGCGCCAAGCAGGTCGACCACAATACCCGGCACGGCATCACCCCGCAGACGATCCAGAAGGCGGTCGCCGACATCATGGAGGCGCATGTGCCTGGCGCGCCGATGAAGGCGCGCGACTATGCCAAGGTGGCCGACGAGATGGCCGAGTACGCCAATCTGACACCGGCGCAGATGGCGAAGAAGGTCAAGACCCTCGAAAAGGCGATGTACAAGGCGGCGAAGGACCTGGAATTCGAGAAGGCCGCAACGCTCCGCGACCAGATCAAGCAGCTGCGCGCGCGCGGCCTCGCCGCCTGACCCCGAATCGACCGGTACCTGCTCGCGCCGCTCACCTCAGCGGCGCGGCGCCGTCGATGAGGATGAGGCCGGTGCGCTGGCCGCAGCCAAGGTCTTGCGCAGATCGGCCTCCATCTGCTCTAGCTCCAGACTTGCCGCGGCACGGGCGCGCTTGCCCTCATCGGCGATCTGCAGGCTCTCTTCAATCGTCTCGATCAGGCTGCGGTTGGCCTCCTTGACCGTCTCGATGTCGAACACCCCGCGCTCGATCTGACGCCGCGCCTCGGCATTGGCGGTCTTCAGGTTCGCCGCGTTGGCCTTGAGCAGATCATTGGTCAGATCAGTGGCCGCTTTGACCGTCTCAGCAGCACGCCCGGAGCGGTAGATGGTCACGGCTTGGGCCAGCTGCTGGCGCCACAGCGGCACGGTGTTGACCAGGGTCGAGTTGATCTTGCTGATCAGCCCCTTGTCGTTCTCCTGCACCAAGCGGATGCTGGGTAGCGCCTGCATCGCCACCTGCCGGGTCAGGCGCAGATCGTGCACGCGGCGTTCGAGATCATCGCGGGCGCTGCGCAGATCGCGCAGGTTCTGTGCCTCGACCATGTCTTCGGCCTGCTCGACCTTGGCGGCGAGCGCCGGGATGCTCTGCTGATCTAGCTCGTCAAGCTTGGCATCGCCAGCGGCGATGTAGTGTTCCAGCTCGCGGAAGTAATCCAGGTTGGCCTCATAGAGCCGATCGAGCGCGGTCACATCGGTGAGTAACCGGGTCTTGTGTCGCTCCAGATCGATGCTGATGCGATCGATGTGATCGCGCACCTCCTCGTATTCCTGCAGGAAGCGCAGGATCGGCTTGCCGGCGCCAAACAGCCGTTTGAAAAAACCCGGCTTGGCATTGGGATCGAGCGCTTCGACGTCAAACCCGCGCAGCGTGCCGACCATCTCGCTCAGGGTCTGCCCGGCGGCGCCGGTATCCTTGTTGCGCACCCCTTCCAACATCTGGTCGGAGACCGCCGTGAGCTGCTGCTGCGCCTTGGCGCCGAAGTGCATGATGGCGCTGCTGTCGGTCAGATCGAGCTCCGCCAGCAGCGCCCGAATCTCGGCGCGCCCGGCAGGCGGCGCGTCGGCGAGCGCCATGAGGGGCTGACTCATCTCCGGCGCCGCGGGGGTCGTGGTCAATGGCGTCTCGGGTGTTGGCGACGGCTGCTCTTGCTGATTCATGCGCGTGTCTCTTGTCGGAGGCCTCATCGAGGCCGAATTCTCGCCGAAAACCGGCGACACTGTGCCCTCGAATGCCGATGTCATCCCAGCTTGACCCTGAAGGCGCGGCGCCTGAGACTTGGCAACTCTTGGATCGGCTATCGTAGGACCCTGACATGATGCGTTTCTACCCCTCGAGCGCCACCTTGCTCCCCCTTGGGATCAGGCCCGGCGTCGCCTTGCTCAGCGGCCTCGTCATGCTGGCCGGCTCATTGACCGGCTGCGGCGGCAATCTGGTCGCACCCGAGGGACCGGCGTCAAACGCCTTCCTCGATCAGGTCGCTGCTCGCTGCGGTAAGCTGAGTGTCGGCTCCGAGCCCATCAACTACCGGCTCAACGTCGACGGTGACGACACCACCTTCCTCGATGAGACGGCGAAGCTCGGCGCCGGCACGATCGACGCCCAGACCTATGCCAACGACATCAACAGCTTCTACCCAATGGGCAACAATCAGGCCGCGATCGACTGTGTGATCGGCTTGGTCGAATGAGGAACCTCGTCATGCGAATCGTCCACGTCCTCTCCGCCGCCGCGATCCCGGCGCTCCTGCTGTCGCTCGCGCCTGTCGCACTCGCTGAGCCGCATGTCTCCGGCTCCAACGCGATCACGGTCGCGCCCGGCGAGACCGGCACCTGCGCGACCTCACCCTGTCAGGTCACGCTGCAGATGCCACCGGGTGAAGGCAGCTATGAGGTCACCGGCAACGAGGTCTTGATCGGCACCTACCCTGCTGGCCAGGCGGTGAACCTCGGCAACTACTTCGAATCCCAGGCCTTCGAGGTCAAGGGCGCTGGCGTGAAGAAGGCCTACGTCTACATGCCGCAGGATATGTGACCGAGGCCCGACACCGGGCGGGCGCTCCTGCGCTATCCGATCCCTTCCTGATCAAGCTGCTTCTTGAGCACCTCGATCTGGACATCGAGGTCGAGGATATCGGCCTCGCGCAGCCGCTCGCGCTGGCGCTGGAATTGCTCCTCGATCGTGATGAGCACGGCCCTGAAGTTCTGCTCGAGCTCGGCGGAATCGGCGTGGCGGTGGGTCCTTGCATAGCCGTTGGAGACCTGCTCGGCCCCCTCGAGAAAGACCGCTAGAAAGCGTCGAGCGCGCCTGAGATCAGATGGCCGCTCGGCGATCTGGGCAAGGATGCCCCGGCCCAGATCCGCAATCCGTGCGAGCCGTTGACTCAGCTCGCGATTACCGATCGCCTCTGCTGCGCGCTCGATCTTGATCAGCCGATCTTCGGCCTCGGCCAGCGCCTCGATCACGGCCTCGGACTCCTTGTCGAGCGCCGGGAAGCGCTCGCCGACCCACATTGGCTGAAGCCCGTAGGCCAGGTGGTAGCCGAGCACGGCGACCGCGGCAAAGCCGATGCCCACACCGAGCGGGTGTCCGATGCCGAAGACCGCGCCGACGCAGGTGCCTGCGGCCAGCGAAGCCGCGGCGAGATTGCGCAATGGAAGCCGCCAGCGGCGCCCCCGACGGCTGAACCGCCGCTCGATGATGGGCTCAGGTCGCGATGATCGGCGCGTCAACAGCGCGGCCAGCGCAACCAGCACCCAGGCGCTCGCATCAGCGAGAAAACCCTCTAAGCGACCTGCGGCCAGCGCGCTCAACGCGGCCAGCAGCAGCGGCGAGGAGAAGATCCAAAGCAGCCAAGCCCGGACCGGTCGCGGCTGCGGTTGCGGTGGTGGGCGCGGTGAAGCCGCCGGCGAGCGCTCGGACGCGGTTGGCGCCAGCGCCTGGCGCTTGTCCATGAGCCATTGCGCGGCGGGTCCGGTGACGCCGAGCCGCGTCAGCAGCTCCTGCAATTGCTGGGGTGTCTCGGGCCTGGTCACAGGAAGAACAGGGATTGGCAGGAGACCAGGCCGAGGCTCCAGAACAGCAGCACGGCGCCGAGCAGGCGGGCACCCAGGCTCGGGCGCGATGGCGCCGGGGCGGGTGTCTCTGAAACGAGCGGATTAGGCATGATGGTCGTCGTCGTGGGTCTGCAGGTCGGCCTGCTGATCCGCGAGGCGACGTGCCGTCGCCGCAAGCTCGCGGTCAAGCTCGGAGAAACGCTCCCAATCGCCGTCGGCAATCTCCTCACCCATGCGGATCAGCGCACGAAAGATCGGGGCCTCAGCGATGCGTTCCGGTTCGACACCGGCCTCGAGCAGTTGCTCCGCGGTCTCGATGAAGCTGCCGATCAGGCGCATCATCACCGCCTGGCGCTGCGGTGTCGCGTAGCGATCGATCTCAGAGAAGGCCGACTGACGCAAGAACCCCTGGTTGATCAGTTGCGCACAGAGTAAGGTCAGGCGCTGCCGCGCGGGCATCGCGTCGCGCCCGATGATACGCGCCATTCGCTCGAGGCGCGCCTCGTCTTCGAGCAGGATCAGGAAGCGGCGGCGCAGCGCCTCCCAGCGCGTGCAGCCCTCGGCATGCCACCATCGCGCCAGCCCGCTCGCGCTCGTGCTGTAGGACTGCAGCGGGTGGATTGCCGGATAGAAGCGGGCCTGGGCACGGCGCGCATCCAAGGCCCAGAGGCAGCCGACATAGCGCCGCGTATGGTTGGTCACGGGCTCGGAGAAATCCCCTGAGGGTGGGCTTACCGCCCCCAGCACCGAGACCGCACCCTTGGCGCCACCGAGCGTCTCCACCCGGGCCGCGCGCTCATAGAAGTCCGCCAGTCGCGACGAGAGATAGGCCGGATAGCCCGCCTCGCCGGGGAGCTCGCCGAGCCGCCCTGAGACCTCTCGCAAGGCCTCTGCCCAGCGGCTGGTGGAGTCGGCCATCAGGGTCACGTCGAGGCCCTGATCGCGGAAATACTCGGCGACCGTGATCCCGGTATAGATGCTCGCCTCGCGCGCCGAGACCGGCATGTTCGAGGTGTTGGCGATGACCACGGTGCGCTCCATCAGCGGCCGCCCGGTGCGCGGGTCCTCGAGCTCGGTGAACTCGGCCAACAGCCCAGCCAGCTCGTTGCCACGCTCGCCGCAGCCGACATAGACGATCACGTCGGCGTCACACCACTTGGCGATGGTCTCTAGGAGCACTGTCTTGCCGGTCCCGAACCCGCCGGGAACCGCCGCTGTGCCGCCGCGGGCGATCGGAAACAGGCAGTCGACAATGCGCTGCCCGGTTAGCATCGGCTCGTCAGAAGGCAGGCGCCGCTTCACCGGCCGCGGCACGCGCACCGACCAATGATGCGAGAGCGCCACCTCGTGCTCCCGACCCTGATCATCGCGCAGGCGACATACCGATGCATCGGCTCGATAGTCCCCCGCATCGGCGATGTCGATCAGGGTGCCAGCCGGCATGGTCGGTGGCACGAGGCAGCGCTGCGCCATGCCGCCGTGCCCCTGCGCACTGGTGGTATCTGACTCGGCCCCATCGGGTCCGACATCGCCGATCACCTGCCCGGGCTCGATGCGCTCCCCGACGCGCAGCCTTGGCCGAAATCGAAAGCGCTCGAGGACCTCCTTGCGCATACCTGGCTGAACCCAAGGGTCCTGACCCTCGGCTTCAATCGGCCGTAGCAGCCCGTCGAAGATATGGCCAAGCAGACCCGGACCGAGACGGACCGAGAGCAGGCGCCCGCTGCCAACGACCGGCACACCCGGGCGCAGTCCCGAGGTGTCCTCGTAGACCTGGACAGTGATCTCATCACGCGCCACTCGGATGACCTCGCCGAGCAGCTGCTGCTCGCCGACCGTCACGGCCTCGCGGAGCAGGAAGGCCCCGTCCGGGCGGGCCCGAAGCACCGGCCCGCTGATCCAGCTGGTCACGGCATGGGCATTCATGGAGTCACCTCTTGATCCAGACCGCGCGCCTTCCACAGCGCTAAGGCACGAGCCTCAAGCCGAGCGCGGTCGCTCATCAGCCCCTCGAGGCTGGCATCCAAGACGGCACCGCCGCTCATGATCACGAGCCCCGCGCTGAGGCTGGCGTCGGCGCGCGTGCTCGGCATGGCACCGGTCTCGGCAAAGACGCGCTCTAGCTGCTCGAGGCGCTCGGCATCCGGCCAGCCTTCGGCATGACGCACCTCCCAGGCCCCCTTCGGCAACCGCCGGATCGCGCGATCGAATGTCTGCTGCACCCAGGCTGGCCGATGCTCGGGGTGCGCCCAGTGCTCGGCGAGCACCCGCCGAAGCGCCGGCCAGAGCGCCGCGAGCGCGGCCTGATCGCGTTGCTCGCGCAGACGGCGATGGCGCGTCGAGCGCTCAGCGCGGGCGGCATCGATCAACCCCTGAGCACGCGCGCGCTCGGTGCTCACCCGCTCATGCAGCGCGGCGCGCTCCTTCTGGTAGACCTGCGCAAGCAGCTCGCGACCGCGGTGCTCGGCATCGCCGAGGATGCGACGACAAGCGCGCTCGCGGTAGTCATCGACCAGCTGAAGCAAGGCCTGCTCGCGAGCCTCGACCTTCATTCCGCCAGCCCCAGCTGACGCTTCAGCGACGCGGTCAGGTCAGCCGGCGGATGCTGACCGCGAATATCCGGCACCAGGATCAGCGCTGGTCGCTGCCGCCGCCGTGCGCGCGTGACCAAGGCGGCTGGCAGCCGCTCGGCCTGCTCCGCCGTCATCATCAGGAGACCGAGATCGGGATCAGGCGCGCGCAGCATCTGCTCGATCTCGGTGAGGCTCGGCGCTAAGCACTCGACACCGGCGAGTCGATACCCGGCCGCGCTGAGCTCGTCACCAATGAAGACACAGGTTGCCATGGTGCCATCGCCCCTTCGTGCTAGAGCTTGTTAAGGATCAACACCGAGACGATCAGCCCATAGATCGCGACACCCTCGGCGAGACCCACCAGGATCACGACCCGACCGAAGAGCTCGGGCTTCTCGGTCAGTGCTCCGACCGAGGCGCTCGCCACCGTGGCGACCGCGTAGGCAGCACCCAAGGCCCCGATCGCCGTCGCGAGCATGGCCGAAACGTAGCCCCAGATCTGTGCGCTCGGGTCGATCATGCGTTCGGTGACCTGCACCAGCTCAGTCTCCGCTGAAGCCAGCGGCTGCCAAAGCAGCAGGCTTGCGAGGACCGCGACGGCCACCGATGCGAAGAGCAATGTGGCTGAAAACAGTACCTTGGTGTTCATAAAACCTCCGTTCTGAAGAGCATCAGCCAGCCGGCACGCCGGTGACCGTCACGGGTGGCGGTGGCAAGGGCTCGAACACCCTGCCAGAACCGCGCAGGAAGCGATTGAAGAATTCGAACAGCACCAGTCGGGTGGTCTGGATACCCACCACCAGTCCTTCCAGCAGGATGATCACGAGATTGCCGAGCAGCAGGATCAGAAATCCGGCCCAGAGTGGCGCCGATGACGCCATGGTCACGATGGCGGCGGAGAGCGCCGCGTGCGCGAGCGCGAAGGCACCGACTCGGGCGAAGGAAAGCGTATTAGTGAGGATCTGGAGGCCATTCTCGGCGAGGTGACCGACGGCCGCCAAGCCACCGAGTAGGCTATGCGCGACAACGAAGGAGCCAGCCAGGTACCAGCCGAGCCCGACCAGCGGCAGCCAGCCCAGCGCTTGGCCGGGAAGCATCAGCACCATCACCAGGCCCAGATACATCACGAGGAAGCCGAGGTCGACCAACAGCCATTCCCGCAGCTGACCGCGCCACAGGGCGCCGATCCCGGCCAGGAGCTGGCCAAGACTGAGCAATCCGACCGCAAGCACGATGGGCACCGCCAGCACCGTCAACGGCTCCTGCAACGGGTGCAGCCAGAGTGCCGGGATCAGATGCTCGACCCCGAACAGACTGCCGAAGAGGAGCCCGAACAGGGTCGCGGAGAGGCCGCAGAGCACCAGGAGCCGGGCGGCCTCGAAGCGCGGCATCAGCCAGACGCCCAAGGCGACGAGCACCAGCCCTTGGCCGACGTCGCCAAACATATAGCCGAACAACAACGGCACCACGACGGCGAGCAACGGGGTCGGGTCGGCCTCGTCGTCCCCAGGGACACCCAGGGCGCGGGCAAACATCTCGAACGGGCGAATCCAGCGCGGGTTGTCCAGTACACGGGGGGCTCGTACCCCGGTCGGTGGCGGCCCAAAGCGCAGCAGTGCGCGGGTTTGCGCTCGGTCCAGCGCCGGGCTGAGACGATCACCGTGCAGGTCGTCGGTCCAACCGGTGATCCAGACCAGATGCTCGCTGGCACGCTCGAGGCCACCGACCTGCTGGCTGAACCACTCCAGCCAGAGGACCTCGCCGAGCACCGCATCAAGCTGATACTCCTCGAGCAAGGTGTCGAGCTCGGCGTAGAGATGCACGCTTCGCGTCGAGAGAAAGGTTCGGCGAGCGCCGATCCGCGCCAGTGAATCGGCGGCGTCACCCTTGAGCCAGGCCGGGCGCTCGATGATGCGCCCCTTGAGCGCTTGAACGCGTGCCTTGGCCTCGGCGAGTCGGTGCGCTGGAGCGACGATCATCCAGCAGTGCTCGTCGTCCCAGGGTATCCGCCTGGGCAAGGCCCAGGTCGGCAGGTCCAGGTCGGCATCGGCGGGCAAGATGGTGCAAAAACTACCGAGCACTGGGCCGGAGCGGGCGATCAGGCCGAAATCCAGCGCGCTATCCTTGAGCTTGCCGATGATCTGCTGAAGCCACTTCAGCCGCGTGAGCTCTTCCTCGCAGGCTTGCAGCTCATCGATCAAGGGGTCAGCCTCGAGCTGCCAGGCGCGAATCCGCGCCAAGGCCCGATCCATGACCACCACCGGCCCCTCCACCAGCGGTCCGTGCCGCAGCCGCCCGCGCTGCCAATAGCGCATGTAACGACCCGCCAACCGCTGATAGGTCTTGAGCCCCTCGGCGATCTCGGCGAGCGGCTGCTCGCCGGGGCTGGTGATGCGCGGCTCGAGCTCGAGGCTTCCGGTGCGCGCGAGCTCGGCGATGGTGCGAACGCTCTCCGAGCGCGGACAGAGCACCTCGAGCCAACGGGTTGCTTGGGCGCGAAACATCAGGCGGCCTCGCGGTGGCCATGCTGCCGAGCGCTCGGTGCGGACTCGACTGCCTCGACCCAACCGCCGAAGAGGGCGCGATCGAGCAGCGCTCGGCGCAGCCGCTCCAAGTCGAGCGCCAGCAGCACCAGGTAGAGAAAGACGACCTTCGGCACGGCACTCTGGCGGTGGAAGTCGAGTCGCAGCTCCTCGCGCAGCTCGACGCGCAATCGCCAGGCGGGCTCCGACTCGAGGCCCTCGAAGCACTGCTGATGCTGCCGCAACCGCGCACCGAGCTGCTCGACACCCGCTTGGGCCTGCTTGCCCAGTGCTGCGAGCGCCTGCTGCCATTGATCGCGCCAGGCCGCGACCAACGCGGATCCATCGGCATCGTCTGCGAGCGCCCCAGCGGGTGGCTGCGGCGCGCGCGCATCATCAGCGAGCTGGCCGTCCCCACCAAGCAGGCGGGCCAAGCGCGCATCGGCGCGCATCCAGTCCGGCATCCAGTCCCGCATCTGGGCTTCCGGCATCGGGGCTTCAGGGCCGGCATAGCCGAGCAAGGGCAAGAACGGGAGCCAGCGCCAACAGAGGACGGCCGGTCGCCAGCGTTCCGGCGCCTGCTCGGCGACGCGATCGACCTCTTCAACGTAGAGGGCGCGGAGGCCACGCTCGATTGCATGCGCATCGCTCTGCGCAGAAAAGCCTCGGACCCAGGGCCGCAGCGGGCCATGACGCGCCTCTTCGAGGTAGGCCGAGAGGGTTCGCGCGCCACGCAGCTGCAGCCAATCCGCCTCGCTCGGCAGCGCCGCGAAGGCGGCTTGGAGTCGTGCTTGGGCAAAGGCGGCGCCGGGCCCGATCATGCGCGCGCCTCGTCGTCCGGGCGAGCATCCGCTGCGGATGGCGTTGACCGCAGCTCGAGCAGCTCCTCGATCAGCGCGCTCGCCAACATCAGGATGCGGGCATCGCCGGGGTCGACGGACGCATCAGTGCCTGCCTCAAGTGGCGCTCGCAGCTCAGCCAGCGCGCGCTCGATCCCTTGGTCCGCGATCTGCTGGGCGCGCTGCATCCGTCTTTCGGCGCGCTGCGAAACACGGCGGCATCGCTCTTCCGCCCGGATCGCCATCGCGGCCGCCCGGCGCTCACACTCGGCCACCACCTCGCGGGCGTGCATCTCCGCGGTGAGCACGCGATTGATTGCGGGGTCGACCAGGTCGCTCTGCTGGCGTGCACGCCCCCCGCCTGATTCCTGCTTCATGCGTCACCAACACACTGATGCATTTCCCGTCTCGGCACAGGCCGACCCCCATCAAGGCTTGGCAGCCGACCTGCCGCCATGTGAATATTAGAAGATGATCATGCATAAGCCGGGGCGACCGGCGGCAACCTTGACGCGGGTCAACTGAAAGCGAGCGGAAAACCGAGCTGACCCACTGCGGGCACGCAGACGAAGCTCGGGCATTGCGGTCTCGCTTTGCGGTACCCTGTCCGGCCCCGGGCTTTGATTGAGGGTCGCGCGTCGGGGTCGAGTGCCGGGCGTTCAGCTCGGCGTCTTTCACGCTTTAGCCAGCTGTATGCACCGATGGACGATACGCTCAAACGCCTCCTGGATGCCGAGATCAAGGCCGAGAAGATCGCCCAAGAGGCCGAGCAGGCCCAGGAGCGCATCATCCAGACTGCGATCCGCGACGCGCGCACCGAGGACGAGCGCTTCACGGCGCGCATCCCCGACCTGCATCGCGGGTTCATCAACAAGGCCGAAGAGCGCGCCGAGCAGACCGTGGCCGAGCTCAAGCGCCGCTACGAGGAGCGTCATGTGCTGTTGCGCGAGACCGCTGAGCGGCGCGAGCAAGAGGCCCTAGAGGCTGCCTTCGCCCTCGTCCTCGACGCACGCCTTTGAGCATGACCCATGGGTAGGATGCGCGAGCCGTACCTGAATACGCGCGTCTCGGCCATGACCGAGCGCCTGATCCAGCCCGACGAGGTGCCCCACCTCTGTGGCCTCTCGCTCTCCGAGCTCGCCCAACGCTTCGGGCTCGAGCGCCTGCTCGACGAGCCTGTCGATCGCCGTGCCAAGAGCCGCGGCGTCAAACAGGCCCTCATCAATACCCTGCTCAGCGAGCTGCGCATCCTGATTCGCCCGATGGACGCGGCGGAGTCGGGACTGATCCTGGCCTGGGGCCGGAAGTACGCCCTGTTCAACCTCAAGACGCTGCTGCGCGGGAAGCTCTACGAGCTCAACCAAGCCGAGATCCGTGCCAACCTCTATGAGCTGCCGGAGCATGTGCGCCTGCCGCAACAAGAGCTGTTTCAGGCCGAGGGCGTGCTTGAGCTGCTGCGTAAGCTCGAAAAGGGCCCCTACAGCCTGATCGCTAAGCAGGGGCGCGAGGTCTTCGAGCAAAAGCGCGACCCATTCGCCCTCGAGGCGGCCCTCGATCAGCGCTACTACGCGGAGATGGCGCGTCGGCTGCAGCAGGTGCATAGCAGCGGCCACGATGAGCTGCAGCAGCTGCTCGGCGCCTTGCTCGATCGCGTGGGCCTGCTGTGGCTGTTGCGCTTCCGCTTCGCCTATGGGCTCTCGCCGAGTGAGACCTTCTACCAGCTCGTGCCCTCGGTTCGCCTGCTGCATCGCGATCGGCTGCTATCGCTGGTCAATCTCGACACCTTCGAGGAGATTCTGGCTGCCTTGCCGGAGCCGTTGCGCGACGAGCTCGCCGGCTGCCGCGGGCTCATCGAGGTGCAGCAGCGCCTCGGCGGCCACGTCACGCGGGAGGCCCGTCGTATCCTGGCCAAGGGTCAGTCCGGGGTCGCCCGTGCCCTCGCCTACCTGATCCTGCGTGAGCACGGCGTGCTCATGATCTTCTCGTTGATCCAGGGACAGCTGCTCGGGCTTCCGCGTGAGCTGGTCGAGATCGCGGTCGAGGCACACCCGCCCGATTGCCCCTTGCCGCTGCAGTCCGC